>JALOQR010000014.1 GCA_025459365.1 Fimbriiglobus sp. | reverse complement strand
CGCTACCGGGCGCCGCGGCGGAACGAGGCGGGCAAGATCACGGAGGAGGGCACCGTGTCGGTGTGGTTCAACGGCAAGAAGGTGCAAGACGGGACGAAGTTCGGCGAACCGAAATCGACCTTCCACCCGTTCCGGTACGGCAACACCCCCTACCTGGACAAGATCCGCGACCAGCAGAAGAAGACGAGCACCGGCCCACTGTTCCTGCAAGACCACGGCAACCCGGTGAAGTTCCGCAACGTCTGGGTCGTCCCGGCCGACGACAAAGCCTTCACCTACGCCCCCGAGAAGAAGTGAGCCTGCGGTCGCCAGGAACTTGCGACCTGGCGGACCACCCATCGACCAGACCAAGATTCCCCCCGAGGCCACCGTGATTCGCACCCTCTCCGTCGGACTGATGTTGCTCGCCGGCACCCATCCGCTCGTGGCCCAACCTCCGAAAAGCGAACTGCTCCATCACGACCCAGCGAGCGGCAGAAAGGAAATGGTGATCCCGGCCAGCACCGTGTTCCACGGCGCGGCAAGGAAACTCCAAAACCTCAACGACGACGGCGGCAGCCGCCCCCCTCAGCCCACCACGCCGCCGACGCTCACCGAGCAACTGCGCAAGGAACCGCCGGCCGAGTTGGCGAAAGCGGCTCGAACGAAGGGCGACGCTGGCCGCGGGGCGGTACTGTTCTTCCAGCCGTTTCTGACGTGCGCCAGGTGCCACGACGGCGAGACTGGCACGCAACTCGGGCCGGATATCGCCGCGGCCGGGAAAGACGCAACCGCCGAACACCTGATCGAATCGGTGCTGTCTCCGTCCAAAGTCATCAAGAAGGGGTACGAGTCGGTCACGGTCAGCTCGGTGGACGGGCAGAGCCTCACCGGGTTGCTGGTGGAGGAGAAGAACGGCGCGATCACACTGCTCGACCCGGCCGGCGGCAAACGGGTGACGATCCCCGCCGCCGACGTGGACAAGCGAACCGTCGGCACGCAGTCGCTCATGCCCGAGGAGCTGGCGAACACGCTCTCGGATCGCCAGCAGTTCCTCGATCTGGCGAAGTACCTGATCGAAGTTGCCGAGGGCGGGCCGAAGCGGGCGAAGGAACTCCGCCCGGCGGTGACGACGGTGGTGATTCCGGAGTACGAGAAGGACATCGACCACGCCGGCCTGATCCGCAAGCTCGATGCGAAGGCGTATCAGCGGGGCGAGGCGATCTACACCCGTGTGTGCGCCAACTGCCACGGCACGCACACGCAGCCCGGTTCGCTGCCCACGTCGCCGAAGTTCACCGCCCACACGTTCAAGAACGGAGCCGACCCGCACAGCCTCTACCGCACCCTCACGCACGGCTACAACCAGATGGCCGCGCAGACGTGGATGGTGCCGCGGCAAAAGTACGACGTGGTGTACTACCTCCGCGAAGCCTATCTGAAACCGCACAACAGTTCGCAGTACACGAAGGCCGACGACGCCTACCTGGCGAAGCTCCCGAAGGGCACGAGCACCGGCCCGGCCCCGGCGAGCATCGATCCGTGGATGGCGATGGACTACGGCCCGAGCCTGACCAACACCTACGAAGTGGCCGCCGGCAACATCGCCTACAAGGGCATCGCCGTGCGGCTCGACGCCGGCACCGGGGGTGTCTCGCGGGGAATGAGTTGGGCGGTGTTCGACCACGACACCCTACGGTTCGCGGCTGGCTGGACCGGAGCCGGGTTCATCGACTGGAAGGGCATCCACTTCAACGGTCAGCACCAGATTCATCCCAAACTGGTCGGCGAGCGGCACGTCGAAAACCCGGTCGGGCCGGGGTGGGCCGACCCCGAATCCGGCAGTTTCAAGGACCCCCGATTCCTCGGGCGAGACAAGAAGCCCTACGGCCCCCTGCCCCGCACCTGGGCGCGGTTCACCGGCACCTACGCCTACGGCGACCAGACGGTGATTGCCTACACCGTCGGTGATGCGAAGGTACTGGAACTGCCCGGCATGGAAGGAGCGGCGTTCACCCGCACGCTCGAAGTTGGCAAGTCGGCCAAAGACCTACTCTGCCGGCTCGCCCCGGAGTCGGCGGCGGTGGCGGTAGTCGGTGACAGCAAGGTGACAGTGGCCAAGGTGGACGGCTTCCATGTGTTGAAGATCCCGGCATCCGCCACGCCGACGCGGGTGAAGGTACTGCTGGCGAAACCGGGCACCGACCTCGCGGCGGTGGCCAAGGCCAGCCCCGCCCCGAAACCGCTCGAACCACTGACCCACGGCGGGCCGAAGCGGTGGCCGGAGGTGCTGAAGACAACGGTGAGCGTCGGCAAAAACAACGGCCCGTTCGCCGTGGATACGTTCGGCCTGCCCGAACGCAACCCGTGGAACGCCCTGCTGCGGCTCACCGGGTTCGACTTCTTCCCGGACGGCAAACGGATGGCCGTCTGCACCTGGGACGGCGACGTGTGGGCGGTGGACATCGCCGGCGACTCGCTCTCTTGGCAACGCATCGCGTCCGGGTTGTTCCAGCCGCTCGGGCTGAAGTTCCGCGATGGGGCGATCTTCGTTTGCTGCCGCGACCAGATCGTGAAACTGCACGACCACAACGGCGACGGCGAAACCGACTTCTACGAGTGCTTCAACAACGACCACCAGGTGACGGAGCACTTCCACGAGTTCGCGATGGGCCTCCAGACCGACGCGGACGGGAACTTCTACTACGCCAAGAGCGGGCGGCACGCCCTGCCCGCCCTCGTGCCGCACCACGGCACGCTGCTCAAGGTGAGCAAGGACGGTGCGACGACGGAGATTCTCGCCACCGGCTTCCGCGCCGCCAACGGCGTCTGCCTGAACCCGGACGGCAGTTTCTTCGTGACAGACCAAGAAGGGTTCTGGACGCCGAAGAACCGCATCAACAAGGTCGAGAAGGGCGGGTTCTACGGCAACCTGTGGGGGTTCACCGACCTCACCGACACCTCCGACTCGGCCATGAAGCAACCACTCTGCTGGATCACCAACGACTTCGACCGCTCACCGGCGGAGTTGATCTGGGTCCCCGAAAAGACGTGGGGGCCGCTCGCCGGCCGCCTGCTGAACACCAGCTATGGCATGGGCAAGATCTACGTTGTGCCGCACGAGACGGTGAATGGTCAGGCTCAGGGCGGCATGTGCGCCTTGCCGCTCCCGACGTTCCCCACCGGCGTCATGCGGCCGCGGTTCCACCCGACCGACGGCAGCTTGCTCGTGTGCGGCATGTTCGCGTGGGCCGGGAACGTCACCGCTCCTGGCGGGTTCTACCGCGTGCGCTACACCGGCCAACCGGCCGACCTGCCGGTGGGACTCCAGGCGAAGGCCGGCGCGGTGGAACTCACTTTCACCGACCCACTCGACCCGAAGGCGGTGGAGGCGAAGGCGTTCGACGTGAAGGTGTGGGGGCTGAAGCGGAGCCAGAACTACGGTTCGAAGCACGTCGATGAAAAGCCGCTGGCCATTTCGAAAGCCACGCTCGCCGCCGACGGCAAGACGGTGCGGCTGGAGTTGCCCGACCTCGCCCCGACGTGGGGGATGGAGATCAAATACCGCCTGAAAGGTGCAGATGGCCGCCCGGTTAGCGGGGTTATTCATAACACCATTCACGCGACGAGCCGATGACCCGCGGCCCCGCCCGCCGGACTTTTCTCCATGCGGGCGAAGGGTTTACGGACGAAACGCGGGCGTTTGTCGGCCGGGGGGGTATGTGTGTGGCAGGTGGCAGTGTGGCAGAGAGGGGGTCGCGATAAGGGTAGCCGGCGGTGCGCTCAGGGGGTAAAAACCGACCCCCCGGGCGTGTCCGGAGCGGCCGGCACTTCCCACATTATCCCTTTTCCCGAACCCCCTCCCGAGACTCTCCGGTACCACTCATGGCGACGTTCGAAGCGACGAAAATCACTTACCACCCCGGCACCGTCACCCGCGAAGAGCGACAGAAAGCGCTCGGCCAGCAAGGAGTCACGGTGTGGTTCACCGGGCTGAGCGGAAGCGGCAAAAGTACGATTGCGGTGGCGGTGGAGCAGGTGCTCATCCAGCGGGGGCACGCGGCCTATGTGCTCGACGGCGACAACATCCGCTTCGGGCTGAACGCCGGGCCGAAGATTCTGGCCGACACTCGCGGATACGGCGAAGACCAGGCCAAACGATTCGGCCTGGGGTTCAGCGCCGCCGACCGGGAGGAGAACATCCGCCGCATCGGCGAAGTGGCGAAACTGTTCGCCGACGCTGGCCTCATCACCCTGACCAGTTTTATCAGCCCGTACCGCAAGGACCGCGACGCCGCCCGCAAGGTGCATGAGGGCAACAAGGCGGGGGCCATCCCGTTCGTGGAGGTGTTTGTCGACACCCCCATCGGCACGTGCGAGCAGCGTGACCCCAAAGGGCTGTACAAGCAGGCCCGCGAGGCGGTGGCCGCCGGCAAGGGGATGGGATTCACCGGGGTGGACGATCCGTATGAGGCTCCGACAAGCCCCGAATTGACCTTGAACATGGCCACACAATCGGTCGAAGAGGGCGTCGCCGCGGTGCTGAACTATCTCGCCGAGCGCGGGTTGATCCGGGCGTAGCGGAAATCCTGGCGGCAAAAGCCGCCGTGGTCACGGTTCCGATCGCCGATGACGATGTGGGTGAAGTGGAGCGCGAAGCCGGCCAAGTGAGCCTCGCCCGGCGCTGGTACGGCCGGCTCGGAACCGGCATGAATTGCGTTCAACCTGGGGGAAATGTTCCGTTCACATTGAGTTTACGGCCCACATTTCCCCTGCTTTTTCAGCCCAGCCATCACCGCGCCGAAAATTGCCCATTCCCCCGCGCCCGGCGCAGCCCACCTATCCGGAGCAACCGCGACGGGTGTGGGCCGATTCCGACACATTCTTTCTCACGCGGCTCAAGTTCTCGTTGACCTGCCACGACGTGCGAAATACAGTTTCGCGACCGGCCGACCCCCCACGGTCCGGAACGCTCGCCCCGCGGCCTCCCTGCACTCTCCCGTCACCGGTGGCAGGCCGCCCACTTGAACCAGAACTCCAGGACGCCCATGGCCTCCCCCGGATCGAAATGGCGGCTCGACCGCCCGGCGGAAGGATTCGACGCCGATCCCACCCCCGCCCCGGCAACTGCAGCGGTCGAGCGGTCGTCGGTGATGTGCCGCACGTTCCTGCCGGACGCCTACGAGCCACGATACCCCTACCCGTGCCTGGTGCTCTTCCACCCGCACGGCGCGAACGAGGACCAGGTGCTCGAACTGATGCCGCACCTGAGCCGGCGGAACTTCGTGGCGGTGAGCATCCGCGGGCCGGAGTTGCTCGGGGTGCGGGAAGACGGTCAACTCGCGTGCGGGTGGGGGAACGACGACACCTACACCGATCGCATTAATGAGCACGTACTGCGGGCTGTCGAAAACGTGCGACGAACGTGTCACATCCACACCGAGCGTGTGTTCTTGGTGGGCGTGTGCGAGGGAGCGGTGGCGGCTTACCGCTCGGCGTTCGCCCTGGCCGATAAGGTGGCTGGGCTGATTACCCTCAACGGGACGATGCCGCGTGCAGCGGCGGGCACCCCGCTCTTCCGTCCGAATTCTGTACGGCGTCTGCCGGTGTTCATCGGCCACGGCATTGCCAACGCTGTGGTGCCGTTCGCCCAGGCGGCGCGGGATTACAACCTGCTGTACGCAGCCGGCGCCGACGTGCAACTCGCCCGATACATCACCAACAACCGCCTGCACCCAGATATGTTCCGCGACGTGAACCGGTGGGTGATCAACCAACTCAACGAAGACGGCGGGCGGTTCGCCAAGAGCAGTTAAGACCAGACACGTTCGGGGCACCGACAAGAGGTGCCCCGAACGAATGACTCAGAGGATGTACTTGCTCAAGTCTTCCTTCTGGGTGATGCCGCCGATCTTTTCTCGGACCGCCTTGCCGTCGATCAGCACGATCTTGTCAGTGAGATCCGGCCCTTCAAAGCTCACGTCCTCCACCACACGCTCGATGACTGTGTGCAACCGCCTCGCACCGATGTTTTGCGTGGTTCGGTTCAGATCGTAGGCCAGTTCGGCCAGCGCCTCAACGCCATCCGGGGTGAACTGGAGATCAACGCCCTCGGTGCGGAGCAACTCGGAGTACTGCCGGGTGAGCGAGTGCTTCGGCTCGGTCAGGATTCGTAGGAAGTCGTCTCGCGTTAGGTCAGTCAGTTCCACACGGATCGGGAAGCGCCCCTGAAGTTCGGGCATCAGGTCGGACGGTTTCGAGACGTGGAACGCCCCGGCCGCGACGAACAGGACGTGATCCGTCTTCACTGGGCCGTGTTTGGTGTTCACCGTGGTGCCCTCCACCACTGGCAACAGATCGCGTTGCACACCCTGCCGCGACACTTCCGCCCCGCCGGTCGTCGGCCCATGCGGGCTGCATACCTTGTCGAGTTCGTCCAGAAAGATGATGCCGTGGTTCTCTGCCAGATCGACGGCCTGCTCGCTGACAGCGGCCCGGTCGATCAGTTGCTCGGTCTCCTGCTCCAGTAGAATTTTGCGGGCCTCGCGGATGGTCACCTGCCGGGACTGACTACCCGCCCGTGGCATCATCCGCTCGATCATGTCCTGGAGGTTGGCTTCCATCTGCTCGGTGCCCAACCCGCCGAGGATTTGCACCCCTGGCGTTTTTTGCTCGATGGTCAACTCGACCACCCGATCTTCCATCTCGCCCGCGAGCAGTTTCTCGCGGAACTTCTCGCGAGTGCGCAGCCGTTTCTCGGCCTCCTCTTTTTCCGCCTCGGGTTCCCACGGGCTGATTTTCGGCGAGGGCAGTAGCAAGTCGAGTAACCGCTCGGTGACCTTCTCGGCGGCCTTCTCGCGGACCTTCTCCCGCTGTTTCTGCTTGACTAGCCCAACAGCCACTTCGACCAAATCGCGAACCATGCTCTCGACATCGCGGCCGACATAACCAACTTCGGTGAACTTGGTGGCTTCGACCTTCACGAACGGAGCACCAACGAGTTGGGCGAGCCGGCGAGCGATCTCGGTTTTTCCTACCCCCGTCGGGCCGATGAGGATGATGTTCTTGGGAGTGACGTCCTTGCGCAGGTCGGGAGGCAGTTGTTGCCGCCGCCACCGGTTGCGGATCGCGACAGCAACCGCCTTCTTGGCGGCTGTCTGCCCGATGATGTGTTTGTCCAGTTCGGCGACAATTTGCCGGGGGGTGAGGCTCATATTGCAGTTCTCAGCAGTCGGTAGTCCGCCGTTGGCCACACAGGCGAAGGGTGAAGACCGACCGGCGGGAGTACGGTTTCGGACCGAGCGGATGCAGAAAGCGGACAGCTACCCGATTTCGACCACCTCGATCCGCGTGTTGGTGTAGATGCAGACCTCACCAGCCACCTCCAACCCCGCCTTCACGATCTCGCCGGCGTTCATGCTGGTGTGCTTTCGCAAGGCGCGGGCCGCGCTCAAGGCGTAGGGGCCGCCGGAGCCAATGGCGAGGATGTCGTCGGTCGGGGCGATCACGTCGCCGGTACCGCTCAGAAGCAACAGATTGTCGCGATCCATCACAATTAGCATCGCTTCCAATCGCCGCAACATACGGTCGGTTCGCCAGTCTTTCGCCAACTCGGCCGCCGCCCGAGGCACCGAACCCTGGTGATCCCGCAGTTTGGCCTCGAACCGCTCCAGAAGTGCGAAGGCATCGGCCGCCGCCCCGGCAAACCCAGTCACGACTTTGCCGTCGTAGAGCTTGCGGATCTTCTTTGCATCGTTTTTCATCACCACGTTGCCGAGCGTCACTTGACCGTCTCCACCGATCGCCCCGCCGCCAGAGGGGTTACGCACGGCGAGAATGGTGGTAGCGTGAATCCGCGACACGGGTTCAAATCCTGGCGGGAGGAATACGAATAGGGGGCGCGGGGGCACCCGTTCCAACGGATGGCCTCCGGGGTGCGACTCGCAGTGCGGTCTATGTTAGATGGCAGGCGCAGCGGGGTAATAGAATCCGAACCAAGCCCGGCCGATTTCTGCGTATCGGAACGTTGGTCGGGTTAAAATGCGGATGACATCGGACCGAACCTTCCTCCACACAGGGAGTTTTCCGACATGACTAAGATGTTGCGAGCCGGTCTGGTCGCCTTGCTGGGATTGGCCGTGGCCACCCCCGCGGCACTGGCCGGGAAAACGGTAGCGGCCACCCCAAGCAAAGGGCAGATGACGGTGGACGACACCGCCGGCGTGTTCCATCCGGATTCCGTCATCAAGGCCGAGGCGAAATTCAACGGGGTGACGTTCAAGTCGCCCACGCAGTTGATGGTGAAGACGTTCCAGGGCGTACCGAAGGAACGGAAGGCCGACTTCGACAAGGCCAAGACTGACCCGACCGCGAAGAAGCGGTTTATGGAAGACTGGGCGCGAGAACTCGCCAAGGCCGAGACCGTGCGCGGTGTGTTCGTGCTCGTGTGCCTGGAAGCCCAGCGAGTGGAGGTGGTGTCGGACCGACAGGCCGACCTCTACCGCCATTTCGACGATAGCAAGTGCGACACGATGGCCAAGCGGATGGTGGAATCGTTCCGCGGCCTGGACAAGAAGACCGACGACGAAAAGAAAATCGCCCGTGGGGAGGGGTTGGTGAATGCCACCGACTACTTCATCAGCCAGGTGAAGGGAACCGCTGCCCCAGAGTCGAGCGGTACCACCCACACCGACGGCGGAACGGAAACCAAGAAGGCGGGTATGCCGTGGTGGGGATGGGTTCTGATCGTCGCCGGCGTGCTGCTCTTCATCTGGGTCATCATCGCGTTGATCCGGGCGATGAGCGGCAACGTGTACGGCCCCGGCTACGGTGGGTACGGCTACGGCGGCGGCGGTGGTGGCGGCGGATTCTTCCCCAGCCTGCTCGGTGGGATGTTCGGCGCGATGGCCGGCATGTGGATGTACAACAGCTTCTTCGGTGGCCACATGACGCACGATCCCGGTGCGGCGGCCGCCGGAGACTACGGGAACACGGGAGCCACCGACACAGGAGCAGGCGACTACGATAACGGCGCTGCCGGAGGGGCCGACTGGGGTGACGACGCCGGTGGTGGTGGCGGTGGTGGCGACTGGGGCGGGGATGCTGGCGGTGGCGACTGGGGTGGTGATGCCGGCGGCGGCGACTGGGGCGGTGGTGGCGACTTCGGTGGCGGTGGCGGCGACTGGTAAGGCAACCAAAACCGAAACACGTACAACGAGGAAGGGAGAGCAGCTCGCTCTTCCTTCCTCGTTTTTCGTTCCCGATCCTGTTCATGACCCCCTTGAAGCTCGGTACCCGTGGCAGCCCGCTCGCCCTCTGGCAAGCCCGTTTCGTGGAATCTCACCTCGCCCCTCTCGCCGACCCGCGGGGGGTGGAGTTGGTGCTCATCGAAACCACCGGCGACCGTGACCAGGCATCGGCACTCAGCGCGATGGGCGGATTTGGTGTCTTCACCAAGGCGATCCAGGACGCCCTGCTCGCGAACCGCGCCGACATCGCCGTGCACAGTTTGAAAGACATGCCCACCATCCCAACCGAAGGGCTGGAATTGGCCGCGGTGCCCGCACGCGGGCCCAACCGAGATGCATTCGTGTCTCGGAAGTGGATGCGGTTCGACGACCTCCCCACTGGGGCAATGGTCGGCACCAGTAGCCTTCGGCGGCGGTCGATGTTGCTGAACCAACGGCCGGACTTGAAACTCGTGGAACTTCGCGGCAACGTCGATACCCGGTTGCGGAAACTCGACGAACAGAGCCTCGACGCGATCATCCTCGCCGAGGCCGGGCTTGTACGATTGGGGCTGGCCGACCGCATCACCGAACTGCTCGACCCACAGTGGATGTTGCCGGCCGTGGGCCAGGGGGCGATCGGGCTGGAATGCCGCACCCACGACCACGCCTCCCGGCACCTTGCCGAAGGATTGAACGACCCGGACACCTGGGCGCGGGTGACCGCCGAGCGAGCGATGTTGGCAGCACTCGGCGGCGGGTGCCTCGTACCCATCGGGGCGACAAGCACCGTGACTGACGGCGTGCTGACGCTCCGCGGAGCCGTGCTGACAGTCGATGGCACACGGAAGGTGGTGGCGTCGCACACTGGCCCGGCCAGCACCCCGCTCGCCGTAGGTCAGGAGTTGGCGGCCAAGCTGTTCGACGAAGGAGCGGCCGACTTGCTGAAATCGTACAATAGCACTTCTTCGTGAGAACCCCGCCATGCCCCGCGTGCTCATCGCCGATGACAACATCCAGAACGCCGAACTGCTAGAGGCCTATCTCGACGGCACCGGTTGGGACACCAAACTCGCCACCAATGGCGACGAAACCCTCCAGTTTGCCCGAGAATGGAAGCCGGATGTGATCTTGCTCGATGTCATGATGCCGAAGTTAAGCGGGTTTGAAGTGTGCAAAAAGCTACGGGCCGACGCTGCCACGCGGGACATCGGTGTCTTGATGGTGACTGCTCTGGATCAGGCGAATGACATCGAGCGGGCCATCGAGGCCGGGACCGATGACTTCATGACCAAGCCGATCCACAAGAGCGAACTACTGCTCCGAACGCGAGCGATGATCGAATCCCGCAGCGAGCCCACCGAACTCGAACGTGGCCTCGGCTACTTCCGCCGAGCCATCCAGCAAGGGGCGTAACAGCCCACCCTCGATTTCGCACCGCGACGAAACACCAGGACTTCCCGTGATCTCTCCCGTCGTTGCTGGCCAAGTATTCCTCAAGCCAAAGCGTGCGCAGCCCTTCTACGGTCGGCACCCGTGGGTGTTCGCCGGGGCGATCGACCGCGTCGAGGGTGATCCGGCCGACGGAGCGGTGGTGGACGTACGAAGCCACGTCGGCTCATTCGTCGCCCGTGGGCTATTCAATTCGCAGAGCAAGATCCGCGTGCGGCTCTACTCGTGGGATGAGTCTGCCGACCTCGACGACGCATTCTTCCGCTCACGTCTGCAGCGAGCCATCGACCTGCGACACAACGTACTCAAGCTGAACACATCGCCCGATGCCGCCTATCGGGTCTGCTTCAGCGAGGCCGATTTCCTCTCCGGCCTGGTGGTCGATCGCTACGGCGACTGGGCGGCGGTGCAGTTCAACGCCCTCGGCCTGTCCGAGCGGCAAGAGATGATCGGCAAGATCATTCAAGATGTGCTCGGCGTGCGGGGTGTCTATCGCAAGGTCGAGAAAGGCGTGGGCAAGCTCGAAGGGGTCAAGGATGTCGACGGACTACTGTGCGGTGAGCTTCCCCCGCCCGAGATCGTGGTGAGCGAGAATGGAATCAAGTTCGCCATCAACCTCGTGGAAGGGCAGAAGACGGGCTTTTTCCTCGATCAGCGCGATAACCGGGCTACGGTGGCGAAGTTCTGCGGTGGCAAGCGCGTGTTGGATGCGTTCAGCTACAGCGGTGGTTTCGGACTATACGCCGCGAAGGCGGGGGCGGCCGAGGTGGTGTGCGTGGACTCGTCGGAAGGGGCAGTGATGCTGGCCATGCGAAACGCCGACCTCAACCGACTGCCGAGCATGGCATTCACCAAGAACGATGTTTTTCAGGAACTGGACTCCCTGGTCGCGGCGGGCCGCAAGTTCGACGTGGTGGTTCTCGACCCGCCGAAATTCGCCCGCGACCAACACAGCTTGCCGCAGGCCCTCCGCGGCTACCGCCGGCTGGTGCAACAGGGTTTGAAGTTGCTCGACCGCGATGGGGTGTTGGTGAAGTGCTGCTGCACCGGGCTGGTGACGATGGAAATGCTCGAAGAGGTGATCGCCCAGACGGCAGTTGCGGAGAAGCGAGACTTCCAGTTCCTCGACCGCCGCGGGCCATCGGCAGACCACCCCGTGAGTGCCACCTGCCGCGAGGGTGCATACCTGAAGTGCATCATCGGGAGGGTAGGTTAGCCCGCTCTCTGCGAGAGCGGGTTTGCTTGCCGCTCTCGCAGAGAGCGGACGAGCCTAGACCTTGAATGCCGCCTTCAGCGCAGCCACTGCTTCCGGCCCACGGGCGGCGTCGATCACCACTCCCACGCACACCTCACTCGTGTTGATCATCTCGATGTTGATCCCTTTAGCGGCCAGCGCTCCGAACATCGTGCGAGCCACCCCGGTGTGCGTCCGCATGCCCACCCCCAACACGTAGAGCACGGCGATGCTCGCGTCTCCCTCCACCCGGCACCGGGCGTCGATCTCGCGGAGCAGTTCGCTCACCTGCCGCTCGGCCTTCGTGGCATCGGCTTTCGGTACGGTGAACGACAACTCCGCCCGCCCCGGCCCAGTAATGTTCTGTACGATCGTATCGACCAGGATGCTGCCGGCGGCCACGGCGTTGAAAACCTTGGCGACCGTACCCGGCACATCCGGCAGGTCGAACACGGTAATGCGGGCCATATCGGTGTTCAGGTGAACTCCGCTGACCAGCACGTCTTCCATACCGTCGAGCCGGGCAACGGCCGCCTCCCGTGCAGTGGCGTCGGCTGATACTGCCGGAGGCTTCCGGACCAGTGTGCCGGTCGCGGTGACCGCATCCGTCGGCAGACCTGCCCCCTTCCGCGGTTGATCCAGTCCGAAGGCTTTGTGAACGGCTCGCAGTGCTTTTCGCCCCCGCACCGCTTTTTTGCTCTCTTCGTGTGCTTTCTTGATCTTCTCGGTCGCCGCCGGTTCGGTCGCATCCATAGGGGCGGGAGTGGTGTCTTCCTCGATGAGCACACTGATCTTGATATCGCCGGTGGTGATCATCTTCAGGTTCACTTGCTCCGCGGCGAGCGCATCGAACATCCGCTCGGCCACCCCGGCCACCGTCCGCATCCCCGCACCGACCACGCTCACTTTGCTCACTCGCTCGGTTACGTTTAAGGTCGCCCCCAATCCGGCGACGATGGGGGCAAGCACCTTCTTCGTGCGGTCCAGTTCGGCGTTGATGACGGTGAAGCCAATGGTCGCCCGACCACCGGCCCCGATGCTCTGACCGATCATGTCCACAGCGATGTTGGCCCCAGCCAGTGCCTCGAACACGGCATGGCTCACCCCCGGTTGGTCGGGCACTCCCTCCAGGGTGATGCGGGCTTCGTCGGCCGCGAGTGCCGCCCCGCACACCGGGATCTCGCCCATCCAGTTGGCTTCCGGCACGATCCACGTGCCGACCGCGTCCGACTGGGCATTTCGCACCATCAGCGGCACGTCGTACTTTTTGGCGAACTCGATACTGCGGGAGTGCATCACCCCCGCCCCCATGCTCGCCATCTCCAGCATTTCGTCGTAACTGACGGCATCGGCCTTGCGGGCATCGGGCACGATGCGGGGGTCGGTGGTGTAGACACCATCGACATCGGTGTAAATCTCGCACTCGACCTCGTACCCGGCTTGCTTCATCGCAGCAGCGACGGCCACAGCGGTGGTGTCGGACCCGCCGCGACCGAGGGTGGAAATATCCCCCTGTTCGTCGATCCCTTGAAACCCGGCGACGACCACGATGTGCCCGGAGGTCAGGGCTTCGCTCAGCCGGCGGGTGTCGATCGACTTGATGCGGGCCTTGCGGTGCGTGCTGTCGGTCACAATGCCGATTTGTGAGCCAGTGAAGCTCACCGCCTTCTCGCCCAACTCTTGAATCGCGAGTGCCGTGAGGGCAATGCTGATCTGTTCGCCGGTGGCGAGCAGCATATCCATCTCGCGGGCCGAGGGGGTGGCGGTGATCTCGGCGGCCTTCGCGATGAGGTCGTCCGTCGTGCTGCCTTGTGCCGACACGACGACGATGACCTGATTGCCCGCGGACTTGGCGCGGATCGCCTTTCGGGCCGCCTCCATCAACCGTTCCGCGTTTTTCACACTCGACCCGCCGAACTTCTGCACCACAACGCCCACGATGAGATCTCCGAAAGCGATGCCGAAACATACCACCCCCGGAGGGTGGGCTTGCACGAGCAGAGACGCCCGGCACGACCCACGAGGTTGCATCCGAGCGTGGGTCGGCGCGAGCGTTGCTCGCTGGACCCACCCTACGGATTCCCCCGGCCGTCGTCCGGTCGGGGCGGCAATCCGCAAGGCCGTTGGCCCCCCGCGACAGGCGCGGCTACAATCTCCAGATGCCGGTGTCCACCTCGTAGGCTCGCCGAATGGGTTCCGCCTCACTCCCGTTGAACGGCCGACCGTCTCCGGACCGGACCCGCACTCTTCGTGGCCCGGCCCGCGACCTCGGCTCCGATGCCACCGCATTCGAACTGAGTGAATCGGTCGCTGCTCCGTCTACTCGTGTTCGCCCCGCGACCCGCGGTGACAAACTCGACCCCGAAACCCAGCGATCATTCCACCAGCGACTCCGACTGTGTTGCCTGATCGCTCTGGTGCCGATTGCCTTCTTCTTTGTCTGCTCGCTCACCACCGTGGTGCCGATGTTCGGGCACACCGCGGTTGGCTCGGTTGGAGCGGCTCTGGGGGGTGGAGTTCTCGTCAGCCTGGCGAGCATTGCCGTCGTCATGTTCCGCCGCCCGTCGCTGAATGAACGGACACTCCGGGTGCTTGAGGTCGCGGTGTTCGGCCAACTCGCCCTGTTCTTCGCCTACTGGCAGTTCACCGTACAGACAGCAGGGCCCGACGACTTTTACGCCGTCCGGGACGACTTTTATGCCGCCCGAGACCGACGCTCGCCCGTGCGGGATGCGGCCCCACGTCCCGACACCAGTAAGCCGGACACGGCGAAACCGCCCGAGCCGGAGAAGCCACCAACGGCCGAACAAGTGCCTCCCCCGATGCCGGCGGCCTTGCCACCCGACCCTCTGCCGGCCCCTCCGCCACGAGATGCATCGCGATTCGGCGACACCGAACGAGCGAGCGAGCGGAACGACAACGAACAACAACTGACTCTGATCCACGAGCGGACTCAGGTACTCGCGGCCGCCCTGGTGGTCCACTTCAACTGGCTACTACTCATCGTATTTCACGCCGTACTCGTGCCGAACACCGTGGCTCGTGGGGTCGGTGTCACGCTCGCGCTGGTGCTGACACCACTGGGCATCGACACGGTCGCCGTGGCGACACACGAACCCGCCCTGCGGAACGCTCTCGCCCTGTTCGCGGTGGCCATCACCATGTTGTCGGCCGGCGGTGGACTAGCGTTGTTTGGCACTGCCAAGATTGCAGAGTTGCAGCGCCAGGTGGCGTCCGCCCGGCAGGCGGTGCGAGAGATGGGGCAGTATCGGCTGCGGCGAAAGTTGGGGAGCGGGGGCATGGGAGAGGTGTACCTGGCCGAACACCGCCTCCTCAAACGGCCCTGTGCCCTCAAGCGGATCCACGCCAAGTACCTCCACAACCCGGAGCAGTTGCGGCGCTTCGAGCGGGAGGTGCAGGCCACGGCCCGATTGCGACACCCAAACACGGTCGAGATCTACGACTACGGCGTCGCGACCGATGGCACCTTCTTCTACGTGATGGAATACCTACCAGGGATGAGCCTGGAGGAGTTGGTCGGGCGGTTTGGTCCGCAACCGGCGGAACGGGTGGTTTACCTCATCCGGCAGGTCTGCGGTGCGTTGCGAGAAGCACACGCGAGCGGGTTGGTCCACCGCGACATCAAGCCGGGGAACATCGTGGTGTTCCCGGCCGGCAGCCCACACGATCAAGTGAAACTGGTCGACTTCGGGCTGGTTCACTCGCTCGCGGAGGTAGAACAGCCCGAGCAACGAATCACCCGTGATGGGTTGATCGTCGGCACTCCGGAGTACATGAGTCCGGAGCAGGCCAGCGGCGGAGTGCTCGACGGGCGGAGCGACCTGTTCAGCCTGGGGAGCGTGGCGTACTACCTGCTCACGGGACGGGAGGCGTTCCACCGCGAGAACGCCATGAAGACACTCATGGCGGTGGTGTCGGAGGCACCAACCCCGGTCAACGATCACTGTCCCTTCGCGCCGGGGGATCTGATCGCCGTGTTGGTGCGCTGCCTGAACAAAGACCCTGGCCAGCGGTATCAAACGGCCGCCGAACTCGAACACGCCCTGGCGGCCTGTGACTGCGCCGCCGCCTGGACCGAAGCAAGTTCGGCCGAGTGGTGGGCGACGCACTCCACCGAGAAGAACATCGGCACAGACCTGAACTCGCTGCCCCTTCAAGATTCCGTGGGATAGGCTCCGCTTTCCTCGACCGCAATCGGCGCAATCAACTCCCCGGCCGATCGAGATACGGGAATCATCGCTTCCAGGTACGGTTCGACCCCCAGGAATGACTTCAACTCCCGATACTCCCGCACAAACCGCGGATCGTTCGGCGCTTCGCCCTTCACCGCGCGGATCATCAAGTTCCGTGCGGTATGTTCACTGCCGACGAACTCGACTACGTCGGTCTTGTAGCCCTGAATCCGCAGGAGCAACGCCCGGAGGGCGTCGGTCAACAGGTCGGCCGACCGCTGCAACAACAACCCATGCCGAAGCAACGGGCGCAGCACCTCGGCCGGGCCGTTTGCCTTCAATTGGGTGTTCAGGTGGTGGTGGCAACACGGCACGCAAAGCAGCACCTTCGCACCACTCAGCACTGCCCGGGCGATGGCGTCATCCGTGGCCGTGTCGCAGGCGTGGAGGGCGAGCACCACATCGGGTTTGGCCTCCGCCGCCGCGATCGGATTCACCTGAAAGTTGATTGCCGCGCCGAGTTTCCCGGCTTTCGCCGCACTCTTGCGGATCACCTCCTGGTTCACATCGACACCGATCAAGCGTGCCGGCACCCCCAGGATTTCGTTCAGGTAGTGGTGGGCGGCGAGTGTCAGGTGGCTTGAACCGCATCCGCAGTCGAGGATCTCCAGGGGGCGATCGAGGCCCAACAACTCCGCCGTTTCCAGGGTGTGCCGGAGTTGCCGCAGGAACTCGTTGATCTGAGTGAACTTCGCCCGCATCGTCGCCCGGACCTGCCCACCGGCCGACATGACCCCCATCACTTCGAGAAGGCGATCGGCTTTGCCTTCGGGTAGCGGGTGGTCCTTGGTGCGATTGTGGGCGATGGGAACTTCGGTTGGCACTGCCACTGGCTTCGTGCGAACCAGCACCTTGCCTTTCTTCGAGATTTGCAGGTCGATCTCTTCCGCGGCGGTCGTGATGTGGATGTTCCCGAAGGCCCAGGCGATGAGTTCGTCGAGGGCCGGGCTGGCGTCGGTCAGCGGTATGTTGCGGGTGACGTTTTTCCGTTCATCGAAGTAGGAAAACTGAAGATGCGGCACGCCGCGGAGGGGGATCGAGCGGATTGCCACCTTGACCCACGGGCACGGCGCCGAGTTGCGGCGAGGCCCGCCAAACGTCGCGCGGCGGAAGTCGGCCGACAGGACTGCAGGGCGGATGACCGGGGCAGGATCAGTGTCGAACATTCAGTGGAACCGGGAAGGCAGTGACCGGGGAGGATTCTATCTGCTGACGCAGCCACGAGGCTCCCCCGTTCCCGCGATCACTGTTCCCCCTTCTGGGGTCGGTCCAACAACTCACTGGCCACTTCAAGTGGTGGGCGGCCTTCGTACAGCACACGATAGACGGCGGTCAAGATCGGAGCATACAGCCCGGCCCGCGTCACCCGCTCATACACACTCCGTGCAGTCAACACCCCCTCAGCCACCATCGGCCCTCGAAGCACTTCGTCGAGTTTCTCGCCACGGGCGATCCGCTCACCCACCCGCCGGTTCCGCCCATGCGGGCTGAAACAGGTCGTGATCAGATCGCCGACGCCCGCCAGGCCGAAGAACGTCTCGGGGCTGGCCCCGTGCGTCACCCCGAACCGCTGCATCTCGACCAAACCACGAGTGAGCAGGGCCGATTTCGTGTTGTCGCCAAAATTCAATCCATCACAAAGCCCGGCGGCGATCCCGAGAACGTTCTTCAGTGCCCCGGCCAGTTCAACGCCAATCAAGTCGGCGTTCGTGTACACCCGCAACCGCTCCCCACCAACATGCCGCTGCACCCAGGCCGCCAACTCCGCATCCGGACTGGCGGCCACCACGCTGGTCGGTTGGCCGCGAGCGACCTCCTCCGCGTGGCTCGGGCCGCTCAAAACACACAATCGCTTCACGCCGAGCATTTCGCTCAAGATTTCCGTCGGCCGGCGAAAGGTATCGACCTCGATGCCTTTGGTCAGGCTGATCACCGGTAAGTCGGGCCGGGTGAACGGGCGGAACCGAGCGAGAGCCGTTCTGAGGTAGGCCGTGGGGATGGCGACCAGCCACCCGTCGGCTCCGGTGAGGGCTTCCTCGGGCGAGAGGGTGATCGTCACGGTGTCTGGAATCCGCACTCCCGGCAACTGCGGCACGTTCTCTCGCTTCGCAAGGATCTCGCGCCCGCTGGCCTCCTGGGTGCAGAGCAACCGCACTCGCACGTCCGGCTTCTGCGCCAGCGTCACGGCAACGGCGGTTCCCCACCCCCCTGCCCCGATGACCGCGATCTCCGGCATGGTTTTCCTCACTTGAAACCCGGAACTTCTCGATGGTTTGCGCCCGCGCAACATCTTACCGCCGCCGGGCGGAATTCCACCGTTCGCGAAGGTTCTCGGTACAGTCCGGCCAACGCGAGTGCCGAACAACGATGACGACGAGCCACGCCCACGGCGGGTCCACACGGAGGGGAAAATGAAGCCGCACCTGAGACTCTTCCGCGAATCCGATGACACCGTTGATGTGTTGGACGTCCCGGAACCGACTGTTCGAGTCCGCCTGGGCGACTTGCTTCCACTCGTCGCCATGGCCCAGAAGATGAACTTCATCTGGCTGAAGGACTTCCTCGACGACGAGGTGAGGATCACCGACGATTTGCACGAAGTCCTGCAATCGTTCCGCAGTGCCCGGCCAGGGGCGTAAGTCTGTTTCAGTGGGAATGACCCACCCGACCCCATCTGGGGTCGGGTAGTTTTTCACCCAACCCCAGGTGGGGTCGGCTCCACGTACAAGGCCCGGCCACAGGTCGAACAACAGACGAATTTGCCCGCCACAATATCATTGCGCTGCTGTTCGGCGATGCTCACCCGGCACTGCCCACACACCTTTCCGCTGACTTCAGCCAATCCGTCTGGCCCGTAGGCCTTCACCAAGCGATCGTACTGCGCCTTCATCGCCGCTGGGAAACTGGCGTCGGTTGCTGCCAGTGTTGCCGCCGTCGCTTTCTGGTCGGCCAGCAAACGATCCAGTCGTTCTTTCGCGTCGAGTTTGAACTGCTCAAACTCGGCCTGGGCATTGGCCCACGCCTGGTCGTCGTTCGGCAGGTTGGCCGTGCGGCGTTCCAGTTCCTCCATTCCTGCAAGGATCGCCTCCTCCAGCGCCGCGATCCGCTCCTTCGCCTGACGGATTTCCGACTGTTTCCCTTCGTACTCCTTCGGGCTACCGGCGTCGTTCAGTTGCCCCTCGAACTTGGCCAGTCGGGTGTTCTCCTGCTTCAGCGTTCCCTCATCGTCGCGGATCTTCAGTTTCAGCTTCTGTACGGCGTCGTGGGCCTCGGCGTGGGCCTGCTTCGCTGCGGCCAGTTTCTGTTCCTGGATCTTTTGCACGCGCGGGCCGAGGTCGATCTCGCTTTTGAGTTCGCGGAGGTGGCGGCGGAGGCGGTGTGCCTCGCGGAGAAGTTGCGGAACGGTGGGTGTGCTCATCGCTCGGCTCCGACGGACGGGGAAGCCATCTTACGACTGCCCGACAGGCTTCGCTCGGCGGATCTCGCCCCGACGTTGGGCGAATCTCGCGCCAGCCCAGTTCACGGCCTCCGTCTGGACGGCGTACCGTGCATGGCGACACAGGACAAAAACACAATCCCTCCACTGTCCAGGCCAAAAGGCGAAGATAGCCAAGATGCCCCCCTGTCGGGGTCGGTGGTAGTGGCCGGGGGCCGATTTGAGCCAAAGGCTGATTGGTGCAACACTTAGGGTGATGGTGCCTGAGAGGGGATATGTGTGTGGCAGGTGGCAGTGTGGCAGAGAGGGGGGGTGCCTGAGCCGTCTTCAGCCGTGCGAGGCACCCTCCGATCATCGAACACGCGGCCGACGGCCCAAAACGACACACACACGCATCGAGCCGATCGGGCGGTTGGCGTTGCCACGGAATGTGGTGGCGGTATAGTCGCACGCCGCTCCGGGAGTCGCCATGCCCACCGTCGGACTTGCCCTCCTCGCCCTCGCCGCTACCCCGGCTGCCGACAAGGTCGGGCTATCGGGACCGCGGTTCGCCCGTGGGGAGGAACTGGTCTACGCCGGGGAGGTGGTCGAGTCAGCGGATCTCGTGGAAGGCCGCTTCACCAAAAAGTACGGGCTTGAGGTGCGGGTGTTCGTGCTGGAGGCCGGGAAAGACGGAAGCGACTGCGCGGTGATGACACGGCTCACACCCAAGGCCGATACCGCCGTGACGAACGCCGTAAAGGCCACGGCCGGGGCGAAGGTGAACATTCGCGACGAAGCGTCGGCGGTGAGATTGGAACTGGTGCGAATCGACCCCCGTGGAGGCGTCAAGGTTCTCACCCCCGAACCGAAGTTGCCACTCCTCCTCGACGACAAAACTCCTGCCACGGCTCCACCACCACTCCCGACCGACGCCCCCACGACGCTCGAACTCGGCGTCTTTCTCCCACTCCCGCCGGAGGCGACGGCCATCGGCGACACCTGGGATACCCCAGACGCCCAACGCCCACCAGTTGTCTGGGTGGCAAAGCAAGCCGTGGTGTGGAACGGCCGGAGGGTGGCCGAGGTGACCGGAATCCAGCGAACCGACGGGTTCGACAGTCCGAAAACGGTTCGCACCGGTTGGCAGCGATCGGAGGCGGTGTATGTGTCGCCGGCTGATGGCCTCGTTTCCTACCTTGCCCGCACCGTCGTCCGCCGAGAGGGGGTCGAACCGATCGGTTCGGTGACCACCACCCTCGAACTCCAACCGACCGCCCGGCATGTGGGCGAGAAGTACAAGGAAACACGGGCCGAGGTGGAAGCCGGATGGGTGTTTGGTGCGGAGTTGGAACAATTGCGAGCCGAGCGGGCGAAGGCCGACCAACTCCAAACACTCCGCCGACAGGTGATACGGTTCACCGACCAGCGGCCGACCGCCACCGGCTTCCGCCCGGCGCTCGATGCGGTACTGCGGCGGTCCGAGACGAACATCGCCCCACCGGTGACGGTCCGGAAAATGACCGTCGAGATTGTCGAGACTGTCGCGGTGGGGAAGCCGGCCCCAGACTTCTCGTGTGCCGACGTGGATCGGCCAACAACCCGGGCACGGCTATCGGCGATGCGTGGGAAGCCGACTGTGGTGGTGTTCTTCAAGCCAGGTTCGGAGACCTCCGAAGATACGCTGACCGTTTGCGAAGCCCTCTTCCGACGATACGGGGAGAAAGCCACGGTGCTCCCGCTGGCCCTCGGTGGCGATTTGCGAGCCGCATCCCGGCAACGAGAGTCGCTCAAGTTCGGCGTACCGGTGTTCGACGGAACCGAGGTGCGGGAAAAATACACCGTCACCTCGGTTCCGCAGTTCTTTCTCGTCGATGCCGACGGGGTTCTGCGTTGGACATTCGAAGCCGGTATCGGGCCAGAGGTCGGATCACTCGTCAGGAAGGAGTTGGAGAAGGTGTTGAAGTAAGTCGCCGCGGCACCACCGGTACACGCGGCAAGCCCGGCAAAGTCGATGGCCGGAAGTGCGGGTGACCCCCCAGGAGGCCGATTGCGACGACCGCCAGCGTGGGCATAGCATGGAAGAACCAGGACCACCGGGATGAACCAGTACGACCTTGCCGCCCCCGCCCGCACCTGTGCCGCCACCGGCCGGGAACTGCAACCCGGCGAGCGGATCGTGAGCGTGCTGACCGACGAAAATGGTACGTTGGTGCGGAAGGACTACTCCCCCACCGGTTGGCCCGGCCCGCCGGAAAACGCCATTGCTCACTGGATGGGCAAGGTACCAGCCGCGGGTGGCCCCCGAAAGCCCACGGTGAACGAACCGCTCCTGTTCGACTGCTTCGACCACCTGGCCGGGCAGACCGAACCGAATAAGGTCCACTTCCGATACGTCGTGGCACTACTACTCATGCGGCGGAAGAAGTTGAAATTCGAGGATGCGAAGCGAACGGCAGACGGCGGTGAAGTGCTGGTGCTGCGAGACACCCGCAGCGGCAAGCGGGTGGAAGTGCCCGACCCACGGCTGAGCGAAGCGGAGATTGAGGCGGTGCAGGGCGAGGTGTTTCAGGTGTTGGGCTGGGAGTGACGTTCCCCCGAGGGCGACCCATGCGGCGGGTATTGGCGGTCCTCATGGCGGCGGCGGCGGTAGCGCCCACCGGGTGCAACCTGCTGCCGTCCAAGCCGTCGCCCTCCCCGGCGATCCGTGGAGGCACCGAGAAGATCGCCCGGCACGATCCGCAAGAGTTCGTCGGCTACTTGAACCGCCAGGCGGGGTACGCCCAGACACTCCGCTACAACGACCTCGATTTGAAGGTCAGCGTACCGGGGCAAGGGTTCATCCCCAGCCTGAGCAACGGCATGGTGGTGTGCGGCCAGCCAAACAACTTCCGCATGACTGCCGGCATGGCCATCGGTGCCAAACAACTCGACGTCGGAGCGAACGCAGCCGAGATGTGGATGTACGTGAAGATGTCGCAGACGCCGTACCTGTTCTGCTCGCACCAGGAATTCCCGAGTGTGCAGGACGCACTGCCCGTGAAGTTCGAACCGAGTTGGGTGATGCAAGCACTCGGCATGGCCACTTACGACCCGAACAAGCCGTATCGGGTGGAGGTAGACGAAAAGGGGCGGAGCTACCAACTGCTCTACCCAGACACGACCGCCGGTGGACAACGCGTGCTCAAGATGACCGAGTTCGCCGCCGACACCATGAGCGGGGCAGCCCCACAAGTTCGCCGGCATGTGGTGATGACCGAAGACGGCAAGAAGGTGATCGCCGAGGCCAAGATCCGCAAGGTGTCTGAGCAGGTGGTCGGTACCGACACTCAGAAACGGCCGGTGGTGCTCCAAGTGCCGACCGAGCTATTGCTTGAGTGGCCACAGGAGCAGACCAAGATGGATCTGGTCCTTGGCCGTATCTCGGTGAACGAGCGGATGACCGCCGAGAACCTGAACGACCTCTTCTCCAAGCCAGCCAGGATCGGCAACGCGACGCCAGTGAACCTGACCGACGTGCTATATGGCCGCGGGCGGGGATTGCCGTCGCGGTAGGGTTTCCCAACACACATGCCCCGCGTCTTCGTCTACGAACACGTCACCGCCCTCGGCCTCGGCCGCGACCCCGCTTCGCCTGAACACTCGCTGTTCGTCGAAGGATCGGCGATGCTAGCCGCCATTTCCGCCGACTTCACCACCGTACCAGGGGTAGAGCTTATCCCCTTCCCGGCCGACGTTTCTCCCGCCGACCACGCCGACACCTTCGCCTGCCTCGCCGCAACTGCCGACTGGTCGCTCATCGTTGCCCCCGAAACCGGTGGCGAACTCGAACGCCTCGCAGGGTTGGCTTTAACATCCGGTGGCAAGCTGCTCGGCCCGTCGCCAGACGCGATCGCGGTTGCGTCTGATAAGATTCGGCTCGGCAACCTGTGGCTCAGCAACGGTGTGCCAACACCCGCATTCGGCACGGCCCGGTTCCCGGTGGTCTGCAAACCCAGCGACGGCTGCGGCTCGGACGGAGTACATTGGGTCCGCACCGCCGAGGAACTGGCAGCACTGCCGCACGATCCGAACCGGCTGATTCAGGAATTCGTTCCCGGCCAAGCGGCAAGCGTGGCGTTCCTTGTCGGGCCGACGCAACGAATACCACTGCTGGCGACGTTCCAGCACCTCAGCACCGACGGGCAGTTTCGTTATCGCGGTGGGGAGTTACCGATCCCGCCAGAGTTGGCCGAACGGGCGGTGGCGTTGGGTCTGCGTGCGGTCGAATCGGTTGCGGGGCTAGCGGGGTATGTCGGCGTGGACCTGGTGTTGGGCGAACGCGATATGGCGATTGAAATCAACCCGCGGCTGACGACGAGCTATGTGGGACTGCGGATGCTGGCGGAAACGAACTTGGCGGCGGCGATGTTGGCCGTGTGCGACGGTCGTGCAGCAGACGTGCGGTGGAAGGCGGGACGGGTGACGTTCGTGGCAGACGGAACTGTGATGGTGAGCCATGCCCTGTAAGGGGCCGGTTATCCTGCCGCCCACTCCGCCAACTTCGTTTCTAGTTCCGCGGTGAACTGGCTCTTCGGCATCACCACATCGCAGCCGGCACGGCGGGCCGCTTTCAACGTCTCAACGTCCACATGCGACCCGAAGCCGATCACCTTGACCGGCCGCACCGATCGCAAATCGGCGAGCAACGCCGGTAAATCCAGCCCATTCAGGTGCAAATCGACGATCACACACACCGCCTCGGTCGCCTTCGCCACGGCCGCGGTTGGTGTGCGGGCCACCAGCACTGGAATGGCATGAGCACGCCCGGTGGCCGTGACCTTGCTGCCGAAGAGCAGATCGTCGCAGAGAAGAACTACGCTCACTTCTTCTCCTTGGCCGGCTTGTGGGTGTCCTTGATCACCTGAATCACCGCTTTCAGAGCGTCGTCGGGCTTGTTGGCCTTGAGTCCCTCGGTCAGGCTGGTCACGAGTTTTCTGGTAATGTCGTCTGGGAACTCTTTCTCGGCAGGGCCGGTCAATTCCACGTACAGCGTCTTCGGATCCTTCACGATGACAATCCCGATGTCGGCCTCTTTCAGCACCATCCGGTTGCGAGTGAACTTTTTCATGTAGGCCTCGCGAGCGTCTCGCTTCTGACGCAACTCGGCCAGTTCGGTTTCGTTGGTAGTGGCGACAGCGTGGGTTTCGATCATCAAATCGAGGTCTTTTTTGAACAACTCGGCGAGTTCCGCGTTGGCCGCCTTCACCGCTTCTTCGGAGAACAGTTTCGCTTCGTCGGTCAGGGTCGGGGTGGTGCGTTCCTTCTTCACGGGCGGCTTCTCGACCTTCACCTGCTTGACCGCCGCGGTACCGAGCAGTTGCTTCACCTCCGACACATCAATGAAAGTGCTCACCAGTTGGGCGTTGATCGCCCCGCCCTGGGTAACACCGACCAGTTCACCCTTCGCGTTCAGGAGCGGGCCGCCGCTGTCGCCAGGGTTGGTGGCCGAGTCGGTCTCGACCACTTTTGCTTCGAAGGTGGCAATCTTCCGCGGAGCCAACTCGGCCTTCCACTCCTTCCTGTACACCTGCCGTACCGACCCCTTGACGTACCCGAAGAGGGCATCCGACTTCCCGGCGCTGCCGATGGAGTGAACCGTATCGCCGGGATCGGGGCTGGCACTGGCCAGAGGGATCGCCTCGGTCGTCTGCGGAACGGCATCGAGACGCAAGACGGCGAGGTCGGCCTTCTTGTCGATGGCGATCACGCGAGCATCGATAGCGAGTCGCTTCGCCCGGTCTCGGTAGTAGTCCTTCTCGGCCACCGGCTGGCCGTCGCGGAAGTGGGGGAAGAACACTTTCGCTGCCGGGTTCTCCATCACCACGTGGTAGTTGGTGAGCACGAGCCGTTTTTCTTTGTCGATGAGCGAACCACTGCCGGTAGCCAGCCCCGCGTCCCGCTTCGAGTGGATCCAGACCACCGACGGCACCGCCTGCTTGTAAACCTTCGATCCTTCGGATTTATCCTGAGCGATGGCGAGTGGGGCGAGCAAACCGAGCAACACGAGAAGGACGGTCGATCGGCCGCGCATGGGAGGCTCCAGGGGGGGGTCGGCGAATTGTACCGCGGGCAGGTCGGTGTCTTTCGAGAACCGGGATGCCCAGCAGAATCGTGAATGACTCATCGCCTGAGCGATTCGCCCCGCCCTCAATCTTCGTCGAGTGCGTCGCCGAGTACACTCTCGTTCACGTAGATCGGCACCTTGGCGGTCACGGCCACGGCCACGGCATCACTCGGCCGACAATCGACCTCGATCAACTCGCCCTCTTGGCGAACTCGCAGTTTGGCAAAGTAGGTCTGGTCGCGAAGGTCGCTGATGATGATGTCCTGGATTTCGCCACCGAGCAGTTCGATGCTCTGCACGATTAGGTCGTGCGTGAGCGGCCGCGGGGTGGGAAGCCCTTTCACCCGTCGATCAATACTAGTTGCCTCGAAGATGCCAATCACAATTGGCAGGCTGCGGTCGCCGTCGGTCTCGTTCAGCACGATCACCTGATCCTCGTCGATCTCGTTGATGATGATCCGCTTGAGTTCCAGTTGGATGGGCACGGCGGGCCTCGGGTCGGCGGGAAGTCGGCGCAGGCGGGCAACCCGCCGGGGGATTATAAAGGAGGCGAGCGAGACAGGTCCAGCGGACCGGCACGGAGGTGGCATGAGTACGACCAAGCGAACCCTCTCGGTGGTGACTCCGAACGCCGACGTGCCGATGGACGTAGTAGGGCCGCTCACCCGGGGCGGGTTCGCCATTCGCCCGCTCTCGCTCACGGGCACAGCCCCCGACGATGATGCCGCCGTACTGGTGCTGGCCAACACCCAGGCTGATGCTATCGCCTTCACCCGCCGCTGCCGGGTCGATTCCCGCACCCCACGCCCGCTCATCTGGCTGCTCCCTGTGGAGGCGGCCGCCTTCGCTACTGCTGGGTTCGATGCCGGTGCCGACGCCTGTCTCGTTCGCCCCGCCGATCCGGAAATCCTGCTTGCCCAGTTGAACGTCCTCCTCCGCTCTTATGCTGGGCTCACCCGCGTCGTGGCGAAGTCTGCCGATACCATCGAACTGAGTGAACGACTCGCCAAACTGTTTCGCCAGGCCGACGCCGACGCCGCACTCGCCCGCCGCACCCTCGCCGCATTCGCCCCGGAGCCGGTGGAAGCCGAGGGGATGGAAGTCCACTGGGTTCATGCTCCGGCTCTTCACGGCGGGCTGAACATCTTCGCCGTACGACCAACCGCCAACGGGCTGCGGTTTGCCCTCACCTCGGCTGGCGGGTTGGCGGTTCCCGTCGGAGCGGCGGTGCTCGAAGCGGTTCTTCAGTTCCTGCTCATGTCCGACGAGACTCCAGCCCACCGACTGACCTGCGCGAGCCGGCGGGTCGGCACGTTGAATCTACCTGAGAGGGTGATGATCGGGGCGACGGTGGGAACGCTGGAGAAGACGGGTGTGGCGCGTGTGGCGTGCGGCGGGAACCCGCCGCCGGTGGTAGTGCCGGTCGATGGAGGGGCGGGCTTGTGGCACGGAGTGGGGGCGTTCCTGGGGTCGGCGGAGATGGGTTACTCCGACATCACCGGCGAACTGGCCGCTGGCGACTGTCTCTTGTTACTTGCAGGCGGGGCAGCAGCCGACAAGCGGCCCGATGTGCGGGCCGCAGCCGAGGAACACCGTGGAGGTTCACTCGCCGAGTTTGTGGCGAAGGTCGCCGAAGTGGTGTTTTCCCCCGCCGACCGCGACGACGGGTTCACTCTGCTCGGCATCGGGCGGACCAGCGATTCGTCGGGTAAAATACTGGTACCCACGGAGTCGGAGCGATGACACCCAACCTCGTCATGCCGCTCGCGCCCATCGTCTACCCCGACTCGGACGGCAAGCCGATGGCCGAGAATACCCTGCAATACCAGTGGATCGTCACGTTGCGGGAGAATATCGCCGCCCAGTACGCCGACCGCAACGATGTGCTGGTGGCGGCCGACAACTTGATCTACCCGGAAGAGGGGAACCCGCGACTGTGTACCGCCCCAGACGTGTACGTGGCGTTCGGCCGCCCCCCCGGTCACCGCGGCAGCTACAAGGTGTGGGAGGAAGGCGACACCTTCCCCCAGGTGATTTTCGAGGTACTCTCGCCGAACAACACCCAACAGGAGATGAACGCCAAGCGGACCTTCTACCGGCGGCATGGGGCCGAGGAGTATTACCTCATCGACCCCGACAACAACAGCATCGAGATTCGCCTTCGGGAAGGGCGTGGTTTTCCCGAGGTAGACGACGTAACCACGTTCGTCAGCCCGCGACTGGGTATCCGCTTCAACTGGAACGCCGACGGTGAGTTGGTGGTGTTTCGTGCCGATGGAACTCGTTTCCGCACGTGGCAGGAGTTGGAGCGCGAATACCAAGAGTCGGCGAGTCAAGCCCAGCAAGAGAAAGAGCGGGCCGAACACGAGAAA
Organism: Fimbriiglobus sp.; assembly: GCA_025459365.1. Taxonomy (GTDB): domain Bacteria; phylum Planctomycetota; class Planctomycetia; order Gemmatales; family Gemmataceae; genus JALHQU01. The sequence goes on along the minus strand of JALOQR010000014.1, from coordinate 472 downwards.
CAACGGGCCGAACACGAGAAACAACGGGCCGAACACGAGAAACAACGGGCCGAACACGAGAAACAACGGGCCGACAGGCTCGCTGCAAAACTCCGCGAACTCGGCCTCGACCCCGAAGGAGTGTGACCCTTCAGGAATGCGACCGAATGGCCCGGAATCAACATCGGGCATTCGATCGACAGCCGGCGTGATCGTGGGCAAGGGCCGGCCGCGATGACCTGCCGAAACCACTCTGGCGGATGAGTGTGGGGGCATCGCGGCTGGCGGATTGCGAGCATACGATCGTGGTGCTGTGAAGTGATGATGTGCCTTCTTGCCGCACAACCCATCGTGCAAAACTCACTTCGCTGGCCGTTCGCCGAGCCAGGGACTTTCCGGCACCTTCGCCGGTTCGGTGTACACCTTCGCCAGGTTCTTCGACGCCGCACTTTCTTTGTCCATCAAGGCCTTCATGCTGAAGTGAATATCACCG
>JALOQR010000192.1 GCA_025459365.1 Fimbriiglobus sp. | reverse complement strand
CTCGTCGCGGCCGACGAAGTAGGTGTGGTGGTCGGCCACGCGGAGGTTGTACACGGGCACCGTCTCGCCCGTGTCGGTCACGGATTCGACTGCCACCCGCTGCCCGTCGTGCCCGACGAGTTGGTCGCCCGGCCGCAGGTCCAGGGCCGGCGTCCAGCCTTTGCCGACCACCCAGAACGGATGCTCGGCGGTGGTGCCGATCTCCTGCCCGCCGGCATGCACGTTCAGCAGCCGCCCGGTGCGGCGGAACACCTCCTCCACGTACTCGACACCCACCTCCCCGCCCGCGTCCCACTCGTCCCGGCAGAGGATCGGGTCGCCGACCCGGAACTCCTCGATCGCCCACACCCCGCCCGGCACCAGGAGCGGCGTCCCGGCGGCGAGGTCGTGCCCGGCGACTACTGACCCGCCGGTGGGGATGGGGCAAACCGTTAGCCATGTTCAGAACGACGGCGGATGGCCGGGGGAGCGTGCCCTGTCCCTGTCCGGGTCGGAGGCCGTGGCCGAATGGAGCCAAAGGCTGATTTGCGCAACACTTAGGGTGACGGTGGCTGAGGGGGGTATATGCGTGGCAGGTGGCAGTGTGGCAGAGAGGGGGGCTAAGCCCGGCGATGTGCCCGACTATGTTGAGATCGGGCATTACCTCCAGACTCTGGAATCCGACTTCCACAAGGCGGTGAACGGCGGTGCAAAATCCGGTGCATTTCCCGGTGCAGTCAGAAACGCCTAGTGACAGACAGAATACGACAGGAGCGGCCGAAACGGCTGAGGTGAAAGGAGATAAGTCGTGTACTGACGCTCGGAGACTTACCGAGGCAACTCTTGGCAAGTTACTTCAGGATTACCCACGAATCGCAGCGAAAACCTTGATCTGCAAGGGTTTCTGGTGCCAGTCGTCACTCGGACGATTTACTCAACGTGACCCGGATTTACCGCCGTTTACCCCAATTCTGGGGGAATTCTAGGGGCCGATTTTGCACATATGTTCATATCGCTCGGCTGGGCACGCGAATCCGGGTGCGAGCCTGGGGTGACAAGTCTCGACGGGCCGGCGTCGAGGCCGTGCAGTTCTTCGTGCCGAACGGGAACCGGCGTTGACCGGGGCGTGGGATCAGGCCGAGTTCCTCGCGGCTCTCATCCCGGCGGTAGCCCAGAAGGGCAAAGGTGGGCAGGTTGATCGTCAGAAGCCAAACCTGATCCGCTGACCGTGCTCGGTCGGGCCGACGGGCTGCGTCGGATCGAGGCGACGGCCAGGTTCTCGACGCTCACCAGAGACGAGTCACGGGGTAGGGGTCGAACGCCACGTCCGCACTCACCACCGGGATGTTCTCGGTCATGGCCTGGGCGACCATCAGCCGGTCGAACGAGTCGCAGTGGTGAAGCGGTAAGCCGGCCAGAGTCGCCAGGTGCTCGTCGCTGTCGTGCGGGAACTCGAAGTTCGTCCGGGCCATCTGCTGCGGGACGAACCCCAGGTACAGCCCACCGATGTCGAGCTTCTTCACGCTCACCTTGATGGCGACTTCCCAAGGGGAGGCCGGGCTGACGAGCTTGCGGTTCGCCGGGTCGAAGATCAGGGCCTTGGCGGTCGCACTCAGTTGCGGGTCGTCCCACTAAAACCACAAGACAGTGTGGGTGTCGAGCAGCAACGTCACTCCATGTCCTCCTTGAAGTCATCGAGCGGGGCGTCGAAGTCCGCGGCCATCCAGAACTTCCGATCCTTCGCGGTCCCGGCCTGGCACGGCCACGAGGTCCGCTCGGCCTTCTTCACCTGGGCGACCGGCTGACCGGCGGCGGTGATCGTCACCTCTTCGCCCGGCTGGAGTTGGTCGAGTATTTCGGGCAGTTTCGCGTGGGCCTCTTCGAGCGTCACGCCGGTCATGGTGTCCTCTTCGGCGGTGGCCTCGTGCCGGACTATGGCGTCAATCGGTGTCTGAAGCCATTTTATCACAGCCAATACTTCGAGGCCCTTTGGGACCGCGTACCCCGTCGTGGGCTGTCGGGTACGCCCGGTACGGGCACGTCCGCGTGCGACGACCTGCCCGTACCGGGTGCCCACCCACGCGAGCGGCGGGAGGACGACCGTATGGAGCGTGACCCTGACATCGCGGACCGCCCGGCAGAACGCAAGACTCCGCGGCTCCGGCCCCCGCAGCCGCCGAGCAGGAGCCTGACCCGCTTGATGTTCATGGAAGGAGGCGGGTCGGAGCCGGGGGCTGCGAGGAACCGACCGCCGGCCTCCCCAGCCTCCGTGATGACGAGCGTCTCCCTGCGACTGAGCACCACGAAGAACACCTTTGCCCAGACCCACGCTGCCCGGATGCACATGGAGGCGACGACCGCATCTGGAGTGGACACTCCGAGGGGCACCGGCTCGCCCACCCCGAAGCCGGGGATCGCTTGCATGACTGCGGGCAGCGGCACCGGCTGGTCGGTCCCCTCGTGTCACGCACGCCCGTAGGCCGGCGGTCGCCGCACAAGGCAATTCGATGTCCAACACGATGCTGTAGCGATCAACTGGACCTGCACCGGTCCGCATACGCCACGCCTACAGGGTCGGTTCCTCGGACTGCCGGCTGACCCGTTCGACCTGGGTGGTGGTGTGGGCGATCTGGAACCGCTCCTTCACCGCCTCGGCCACCCGCCCGACCACCGCGTCCGCGACGGCCTGGGCGACCCCCTCGGCCAAGACGACGTGGACGCTCATGGCGTGGATGCCGGACGTGATCGTCCAGACGTGCAGATCGTGGACGGACGCCACCCCCTCGACGCCCCGCACCGCCTGTTCGACCTCGGCCACGTTGACGTGGGCGGGCGTCCCCTCCAGGAGTACGTTCACCGCCTCCCTCAGCAGGTGCCACGTCCGCGGGACGATGAACAGCCCGATCAGCACGCCGAAGATCGGGTCGGCGTACCACCAGCCGGTGGCCCACATGACCCCGGCGGCGACGATCACCCCGACCGAGCCGAGCAGGTCGCTGACCACTTCGAGGTACGCCCCCCTCATGTTCAGGCTCTCGCCGGACGCCCGATGCAGCAGCCGCACGCCGATCAGGTTGACGACCAGCCCGACCGCCGCGACCGCCAGCATCGGCCTGCTCGCCACCTCCGGCGGGGCGGCGAACCGGCGGTACGCCTCGTACACGATGAACACCGACATGACGAGCAGGACGACGGCGTTGGCGAGGGCGGCGAGGATTTCCGTGCGGTAGTACCCGTAGGTCTTCGTCGGGGTGGCCGGCTTCGCGGACATCCACGCGGCGAACAGGGCCAGCCCCAGCCCGCCCACGTCGGTGAGCATGTGGGCGGCGTCCGCGAGCAGGGCCAGGCTGTTCGTCAGCAGCCCGCCGACCAACTCCACCACGAAGTAGGCGAAGGTCAGGCCGAACACGGCCCACAGCGTCCGCCGGTTCTTGGCCGTCACCGAGACGTGCTCACTCATCGGGTATTCCCTCGCTGATCCGCCCCAGGACGAGCCGCCGGCTGGCCGGGCGGGGACGACCCCGGCCCGACCAGTGGGGGGCGACCTCACTTCTTGCCGTGCTTGTGGTCCTTGTGTTCCTCCTGCTTGAAGTCGCCCAGGTACGGCTTGCCGTCGATCTCCCCGCTCACCGTCCCCTCGAACTCCTGCTCCTTGCCGAAGTGGTCGTGGGTGGCGACGAACCGGGACGACTTGCCCTTCGGGTCGCCGTCCTGCGGCACCGCCACGAGGTCCACCTGGAACGCCGGCTGCTTGATGCTCAGGGACAGCTTCGCCGCCGAGATCGGCTCGGCGTTCTTCACCTTGCCGTCGAGGATGTACACGGTCGCCGTCTTCTTGCCGTGGTCCACCACGAACTCGCCGTGGTACTTGCCCAACTCGATCACGGTGCCGCCGTGCGGCCCCTCGCCGTGGTCGCCGTGGTCGTCGTCCTTCTTCGCCTTCTCGCCCTTCTTGTCGTCCGCCTTCGGGGCGTCCGCCGGCTTGTTGCAGCCGACCGCCGACAGGCCGACCAGCAGCACGCCGAGGCCCAGGAGTTTCAGGTTCATCGGAGCAGTCCTTTCGGGAACAGGGAACGGGTAACGGAACGTCGTCACTCGCGGGCACCCGCGAGTTCGTCGGAGGCGGCGTCCGTGCGGGCCAGCCGCTCGGCGTCCTTGCCGCTGAACTTCCAGAACAGGCCGGGGTGGATCAGGAACTCGCAGAACGTGCTCGTCACCAGCCCGCCCAGGATCACCGTCGAAACCGGGTACAGGATTTCCAGCCCCGGCTTCTTGCCGCCGACCACCAGCGGGATCAGCCCGATCCCGGCGGTCAGGGCGGTCATCAGCACCGGGGCCAGCCGCTCCAGGCTGCCCCGCAGCACCGTCTGCTGCGAGAACGGCAGCCCGTCCTCTTTCATCAGGTGGAAGTAGTGGGTGACGAGCAGGATGCCGTTGCGGACGGCGATCCCGCCGAGCGACACGAACCCGACCAGGCTCGCCACCGTGAGCGTCTGGTTGGTGAGGACCAGGGCGATCACCCCGCCGATGAACGCGGTCGGGACGGCGTTCAGGATTTGCAGGCTCACCCGCACCGACGGGTACAGCAGGTACAGCACGACGAACACCCCGGCCACCGACACCAGGGCCAGCACGGAGATCAGCACGGTGGCCGACCGCTGGGCCTCGAACTGCCCACCGTACTCCACGAAGTACCCCTCCGGCATCGGCACGCGGGTCTTCACCCGCTGCTCGATGTCGGCCACCACCCCGGCCAGGTCGCGGCCCTGGGTGTTGCACCGGATGACCGCCCGGCGGCGGACGTTCTCCCGGTTGATCTGGTTCGGCCCGCCCGCCGCGTCTGGCAGGTCAGCCACGTCCTTCAGCCGCACCTGCCGCGGCACCGCCCCGGTCCCCGGTCCGTCCGCCAGGGACGCCGGCACGCGGGCCGGGCCGGGCAGGTCGATCCGCAGTTCTCCGAGCCGGTGGTAGTCGGTGCGGTAGGCGGCGTTCAGCTTGACCACGAGGTCGAACCGCCGCTGCCCCTCCAACACCTGGGACACCACCTCCCCCTTCATCGCCGTCTCGATGAACCGGGCGACGTACTCCCGGCTCAGGCCGTACCGGGCGAGGTCGTCGGGCCGCAGGACGACGTGCAGTTCGTCCACCGTCTCCTGCGGGTCGATCACCGGCGGGGTGACGCCGGGCACGTCCGAGATCGCCGCCTTGATCTGGGTGGCGAGCCTCTGCAACTGGTCCAAGTCGTCGCCGTACACCTTGATGGCGATCTGGGCGGTGACGCCGGACAGCATGTGCGAGATGAGGTGGGCCATTGGCTGCTCGGCCTCGAAGTCCACCCCCGGTACCTCCTCCCGGAGTTCCTTGAGCAACGTTTCCAGCATCTCCTCCCGGCTGCGGCCCGACTCCGGGTTCATCGCAAGGATGTACTCGCTCCTCCCCACCGGCTCGGCGTGTTCGTCCAGTTCGGCACGCCCCGTCCGCCGGACGAAGTGGCGGATCGGGCCGTCCGGGTTGGCCGGCGACTGCTGCATGTTCTTCAGCTTGGCGTCGATGAGGACCGCCGCCTCGCCCGACGCCTTGAGCGACGACCCGGCGGGCAGGGTGACGTTAATCTGGATGCTGCCTTCATCGAACTTCGGCAGGAAGTCCGAGCCGAGGGTGGACAGCCGCCACCCGCAGTACCCGACCACCACCCAGGTGAGCAACAGGAGCAGCCCGGCGTGCCTCATGCTGAACCGGATCAGGAACCCGGCCAGCCACTTCAACGCCCGGAGCAGGAACCCGTCGCGGTCGCCGTGAGCCGCCTTCGACTGCGGCAGCAGGTAGTACGACAGCACCGGGGTGACGGTCAGGGACACGACCAGGGAGGCCAGGATCGACACGATGTACGCGAGGCCGAGCGGCACGAACAGCCGGCCCTCGACCCCGCTCAGGGCGAACAACGGCAGGAACGCCAGCACCACCACGGCGGTGCCGAACACGATGGCCGACCGCACCTCCCGGCTGGCCTCGTAGATGACTACGATGGCGGGCCGGGGGGCGGGCAGGACGCTGTTCTCGCGGAGCCGGCGGAAGATGTTCTCGACATCGACAATCGCGTCATCGACCAGTTCGCCCATCGCCACCGCGATCCCGCCGAGCGTCATCACGTTGATGCTCAACTCGGTGCCGGTCAGTGCCCCGACCACCCGGAAAACCAGGGTGGTGACGACCAGGGACAGCGGGATGGCGGTGAGGGTGATGAACGTGGTGCGGAAGTTGAGCAGGAACAGGAACAGGATGATGACGACCAGGACGGCCCCGATCACCAGGGCCTCCCCGACGTAGTACACCCCGCGGTCGATGAAGTCCTTGAGTTGGAACAACTCGGTGTTCGCAACGTAGTCGGCGGGGAGTGCCGCCTCCACCTCCCGCACCGCCGCCTTCACCCTGGTCGTCAACGCCCGCGTGTCGGCGTGCGGCTGCTTGACCACGGTAATCACCACCGCGTCCGCCCCGTCGATGCCGGCGTCCCCCCGCTTCGGGGCCGGGCCTTCGGTCACGGTCGCCACCTGCCCCAGCAGGATCGGGCGGTCGCCGTCGGTCTTCACCGCCACTTTGCGGAGGTCGTCCAGCACCTTCGCCGGCTGGGGGCCGAGCCGGGCGATCACCCGCACCGGGCGTTCCACCTGCCCCTCCTCGGTGAACCCCCCGCTGGCGTTCAGGTTGTTCTCCCCGATGGCCCGGTCCACGTCCTGGATCGTGACCCCGTACTCCAGCAGCTTGTCCGGGTTGACGAGCACCTGGTACTGCTTGCGGTCGCCGCCCAGGACGATCACCTCGGCCACGCCCTGCTCCTTGAGGAGCCGCGGGCGGATGACCCAATCGGCCACCGTCCGCAGGTCCATCCGCTGCTCCTCAGCGGTGCGGAAGGTGACGGCGTGCTGCCGGCCCTTGTACGCGAACGTCGCGGTGCGGCCCGACCCGCCGGCGTCCCAGGCCGGGTTCTCGACCGGCACCCGCTCCCACGTCTTGGGGTCGTGGCGGTCCTTTGGACGCCACACCGCCAGGGCCGGCTTGCCGTCCGTCTCGACCCGCTCGGCCATCATCCCGGTGCGACCGACCGCCGCCAGCACCCCGCCGCCCGGCCCCTTCTGCCGGGACAGGCCGACGTGCATGATCTGGCCCATGATCGAACTCGGCGGGGTCATCAGCGGGCGGATGCCGGGCGGCAGCGTCCCGCCCACCGCGGTCAGCCGCTCCTGCACGATCTGCCGGGCGTACCGCACCTCCGTCTGCCAGCCGAACTCGACGTAGGTGACGGCCAACCCCTGGCTCGACTGGCTGCGGACGGCCTGCACGCCGGGGGCACCCAGGATGGCCGTCTCGATGGGCTGGGCGACCAGCGACTCGACCTCCTCCGGGGACAGGCCGGGGCACTCGGTCAGCAGGACCACCCGCGGGCGGTCGAGGTCGGGGAACACGTCGATGGGCATGGTGGTGGCGAGGTAGCTGCCGTACACCATGACCACCAACGCCAGCAGCAGCACCAGCCCCCGGTAGCGGAGGGCGAGGCGGATGACGCCGTTGAGCATGTCGCCCTCCGGTTAGTGTTTGCCCATGTGGACGCTGCCGTCCGCGTGGATGTGGAAGCCCGACGGCACGGTGCCGCTCTGGGCCTTGACCATGCGGTTCAGTTGGGCCGCACCCGTCTGGGCGACGTACACCCCCGGCGGGACGCTGCCGTCGTCGGCGACCACCGCGGTCGTCTTGTCCTGGTAGACCAACTGCACCGGCTTGCGGTCGAACACGTCCCCGTTCTGGCGGAAGACGTAGGTTTCGGCCCCCTCGCGGGCGACCGCCTCGGCGGGCAGGACGAACACGTTGTCCAGCTTCTCCACCCGCACCAGCAGGCGGACCCGCTGGCCGGGCCGGAACCGCCAGAGGGTCTGCGTCCTGCCGTCCTTCTCGACCGCCCGCGACTGGTTGTCGAGCGGGAGCAGGAAGCGGAACGTGCGGCTGTCCGGGTCGATGGAGTTGGCGATGTACGTCACCCGGAAGGTCTGCCCGTGGGCGGGCCAGTCCTGAGCCGACTCCTCCCCGAAATCGACCTCGACGGGCCACCCCTCCTTGACCACCCGTTCGACCAGCGGCGACTCGTCCCGGAACGCCCGCCCCTCGACGGCCAAGAGCTTGTGGTTGGCGAGCAGGCAGAGGGTCTGCCCGGCCTGGACCTGCTGGCCGAGTTCGGCCTTCACCTCCTGCACCTCGAACGCCGGCAGGTCGGCGGGCGACTTGGCGGCGGGGGCCGGCACAGTCGGGGTCGCCGGGCGAGCCGGCACGACGATGGGGATTTCGCTGACGAACTTCCCCTCGGCCACCCCGTCGATTTGCTCCGGGAGCAGCCCGCGGTTGAGGAGTTCCTGGCGGTACGCCTTCGTCGCCACCTCCAGCCGGGTGATCTGGTTGTCCACCTCGATCACGCGGGCCTCGGCCACCGCCCCCGCCGAGGCGGTCAGCCGCTTCTTCTGGGCCTCGGCCAACTTGATGTCCTGGGTGGACTTGAACAGGTCGGTCTGGGTCAGGTGCAGGGACTCGCTGAGCAGCTTCAGGGTGAACAGCACGTCGCCGGGCCGGGCGGCGTCCCCGGCGACCTTGTGGATGCGGCTGACGATGCCCGTCACGGGGGCGACGACCCCGCGGTCGCTGTAGCCGGGCCGGTCGATCACCATGCCGGGCACGGAGATCGTCTTCCAGAACGTCTCGGCCTTGAGCGGCCTGGCGGTCAGCCGCAGGTTCTTCTGGGCCTGGGCCGAGAGCAACACCTGCTCGGACGGGGCGGCGGGTTCGGCGTGCCCGTCCGTATCGGCTACCGGCTCCGACTTGGTGGCCGGGAACAGGGCGGGCACCCAACGGTCGCGGGTGACGTAGCCGCCCACCCCCACACCGGCGGCGACGGCGAGGGCGGTGACGACCTTGACCAGCCGGACGAGGAGCCGCTGGGGACGACTAGCCGGGGCGGGGTCGGGGGGGCGTTCCAGCACGATAACGGCAGGATCGTTCATGCCTGCTCTCCAGAGGGGATGCGGGACGAGACGGACGATGGTTGTGACCACGCCGCGGAGCCGGCGGCTGTGGGGTGGTCGTGTGGGTGCGTGTGACCGCGACGGGACGGACGGCGGACGCCGCCCGGTCGGGCCGACTACGGACGTAGAGATGGAGGGGTCAAATGACGAGCGAGCAGTGCGTCAGGTAGAGCGGCGGCGAACAGGATCGGACGTGGGCGTGGCGATACGGCGGGCGACAGAGGCCAGGCTGGGGCAAGACGCCGACGCCGACGAACGCGACCAGCACCGTGACCGGGGTGGTGTCGGCGGTCGGCTCGACCCACTGGAGCCGGTCGCTGCCGACGGTCGCCGCCGGACAGCCGGGGGCGTGGTCGTCGTCGTGCGGGGAGGGGGCGGGCGGCGTCGGCTCACCGGGC
>JALOQR010000191.1 GCA_025459365.1 Fimbriiglobus sp. | reverse complement strand
GTGGTGGCGTACTCAGGTGAGAAGGACAAGCAGAAGTTGGCCGCCGACCTGATCGAAGCGAAGTTGAAGAACTTCAAGGAGCCGCACCGCTTCACCCACCTCGTGGCTCCGGGCCTGGAGCATCAGCAACCCCCGGAGTGGCAGGCCAAGCTCGAAACGGAGTACCAGAAGCACCTGGCCGCTCCAGAGGCACGCGAGCGGTTCCGGTTCGTGACTTACACGCCCAACCAGCAAGGCCCGGAAACGACGCGAACCGGCCCGCGGGTGCTGGCGAAAGCCTTGGAGAAGCAGTACGAGAAGGCGGTCGTGGACTGGACGTACAAGGACGGCCACCTCACGGTGAGCACTTCGAACGTACGGGAGCTCTACTTCGTCCACGCCGAGCAGCCTCGCAAGTCGGTCACGGTGGACGGATTCGCTGTACCGTTCGATGATGTCGATTACCAGTTGAGGTTGGAGCGGGCGGACGGCAAGTGGAAAAAGGTGTCAATCCGCGACCCGCTCGGCCGGCTGGTCAAGGACTGGCATCAGTGCGGGCCGATCGACGACGGGTTCACCCAACGCTTCTGGGTGAACCGACCGACCGGAAAACCGTGGCACGAGGAGGTGGGGACGTTCGCCAAAGCCCGCCAGGAAGAGTTCGCCAAGAACTGGGACAAGCACTTCCGCGGCGAACTCCCGATCGACAACGAGGTCGATCTGAGCATGGCGACGATCGCCCTGTTCGGCGACCCGCAGAGCAACCCGGCCATCGCCAAGCTGTTGCCGAACCTGCCGATCACCTGGACGAAGGAGAAGTTGGTGGTGAATGGCAAGACGTACGACCCGAAGACGCACTTGCCAGTGCTCATCTACCCGAACCCGAGGACGACGTTCAGCTACATCGTCATCAACTCCGGGCACACGTTCCGCGAGGCGGATTTCAAAGGCACGAACGCCTTGCTCTACCCGCGGTTGGGCGACTGGGCAGTGCTCAAGCCGAAGCCGACGAAGGACGACCCGGCCGGGTTCGAGGTGGTCGACGCCGGCCTGTTCGACGAGAACTGGCAGTTCAAGAAATGACGGCGAGTTTTGCCGCGATCCGGAAGGCGGGTCGCGGCAAACCCGGTGACTACTTCACAATTCCGCGCTTCACCAGTTCTTCGGCGCATTGCACGGCGTTGGTCGCCGCCCCCTTGCGGAGGTTGTCGGCCACCACCCAAAGGCAGAGGGCGTTCGGGTTGGACGGGTCTTTCCGCACCCGGCCGACGAACGTGCGGTCGTCGCCCTCCACCTGGATCGGCTGCGGGAACTCGCCCTTCGTTTCGTCCATCAGCACCACACCGGGGGCCTTCGCCAGTGCTGCCCGGGCGTCGGCCACGGCGATCGGGCGGTCGAACTCGGCGGTGACGGCGAGGCTGTGGGCCACCCGCACCGGCACCCGCACACAGGTCGGGGCCACGCCGATGGTCGCGTCGCCGAGGATCTTCTGCGTCTCGTTCACCACCTTGTTCTCCTCCTCGGTGAACCCGTTCGGGTCGAGGGTCCAGTCGAGGGTGATGACGTTGCCGGCGAGCTGCGCTCGGTGGGCGGACGGGGCTGGCACCGGCTGGCCGGCGGCGAAGGCGGCGTTCTGGGCGTCGAAGTCCGCCAACCCCTTCGCCCCCTTCCCGCTGCTGCTCTGGTAGGTGCAGACGACGATCCGTCGCACCCGCCCGAGATCGTGCAGTGGCTTCACCGCCACGCACAACGGGATGGCCACACAATTCGGGTTGGCAACGATGCCCTTCTTGATGTGGTGCAACTGATCCGCATTCACCTCCGGTACCACCAGTGGGCAGTCCGGGTCCATCCGCCACGCCGACGAGTTGTCCACCACGATGGCACCGGCCTTCGCCGCGATCGGGCTGAACTCCTTGCTCACCGACGACGGGGTGCTGCTGAGCACGATGTGCACGCCGGCGAACGCCTCCGGGCGGATGGCCTCGACGGTGTACGGTTTGCCGGCGAACTCCACCTGTTTGCCCACCGATTTCTCGGAGGCAAGGAACTTGATCGATTGGAGAGGGAAGTTCCGTTCGGCGAGCACCCGCCGCATCAGGTCGCCGACCGCACCCGTCGCGCCGACCACCGCCACGTTCACAGCCACAGGGGAATACCTCGGAGAGAGGGTTGATAGGGCAACAGGTAGAGTAGCGATTGGAGCGAGGGGCGAAACCGAAAACGCCGCGACCGGGTGAGGTGGTTCACCCGGCCGCGGCGTTGAGGCGGAGTTGGTCGACCGGTTACTTCTTGTCGCCCGGCTTGGGGTCTTCCTTCCCGTAGTCTTCCATCTTCCTCAGCCCGCGGATGACTTCGGCCGTGTGCCGGGCCGCACGCTGGAGAGTGTCGTCGGGCGGGGTGCCCTTGGGGGCATCGGCAGCGGGCGGCTTGGGAGCCTTGGCGGCCACCCGCTGAACATCGGGAAGGGCGACGCCGGCCTCCTTGCCGATGAGAGCGAGGGAGTACAGGGCGGTAAGTTGGAGGGCGGGCTCGTGCTCGTAGGCGAGGGCACCCGAAACCGCCTTCACCACCTTCTCCTTGAGCGGCTTGTCGGTTTTGTCGAGAGTTTCGAGCACCTGGGCGGTGAAGCCAAGAGCCTGCAGAGCGAAGAGACGCACCTGGTCGGCGTTCGGGCCGTCTGGCTCGGCCACCAGCCCTGCCAGGATTTTCAGGTTATCTGGGATCTTGCGCTCGTCGTACATGAGCTGCATGAGTGCCACCCACACGTAGACCCCGCGATCCGGGCTGGCCCCACGGGTGCTGATCTTGGTGGACTTGCTCCCCTCGAACGCCACGGCCTTGTCGATCGCTTCACGCAGTTTTTCCGTTTCCTTGAAGAACTCGACCGGGCTTTTGGCCGCAGGCGGGCCGAGGGTGAGCAGGGCCTTGGCGGCCTCCAACCGAACGGCCACGCTTGGGTCTTGAAGTTGGTTGTCGAGCAGGATATTGATGGCGTCCTTGTCGGGGCCCATGGGGTGGCCGTCTTTCATCTTCGGTTTCGGCTTGTCCTTGTCGGAGAAGTCCATCGGGGGAGCACCGATCAGGCTCAGGGCAACGGCCACTTCTCGGCGTGTCTCCCACGATGGGTCGCGGGAAGCGTTCTTCAGGAACGGGATCGCCGTGGCCGCGTCGGGGCCAAACGAAGCCAGCGACCGCACACAATACATCCGCACCAAGTTACCGCTGCTGGTGGTGCCGAGCTTGTTCTGAAGCACACGGATCACCGGCTTCACCTGTTCCCGCATGTCGAACCCCATGCTGCTCACCACCGTGATGGCGGCGATCTGCACGCCCGGATCGGGGTCGACCGTAATGGCGTTGATGAGCGGCTTCACACTTGGCTCACGGGCGGCCGGGCCGAACAACGGAATGCTCTTCACCGCCATCTCGCGAAGATTGTCGTCGCGTTCGAGCGGACCACCGGCTGTGTACTCCAGTTCTTTCAGCCAGCCTTTCAGATCTTTCCCGCCCACCTTCTCCGGATACTTGACCTCCTGCGGCTTGGCTGGCTCGGCCGGCGGTTGCGTGGCCGGCGGTTGCGTGGCCGGCGGTTGCGTGGCCGGCGGTTGCGTGGCCGGCGGTTGCGTGGCCGGCCCCTGCCCGACGAGCGACTCCGGCGGAGTGAAGGTCGGCGACGTGGGCGGGGTGAACGTACCCGGTTGAATGGGCGGAGTCGGAGCGCCAGGCGGAGTGGCGACCGGGATCATCGGAATGGGGTTGTACGCGAAACCACCGGGGGTGACTGGTTTGGCCGGGTCGGTCGGCGGCTTGGCCGCTTCCGGCTTGGCCGGCTCCGGCTTGGCCGGCTCGACCGGGGGCGGTGTCGGCGTAGCGACAACCACCGGCGGGGGCTGCACCGGCACCTCGGCCACCGGCTTCGACTCCTGGCCGCACCCAGTGAGGGCCAGCACCCCGACCCCGACCCACACACCAACACGCTCCCGCGGGATTCGAGTCAACATGATGCAGGCTCCGGTTCCAGGCGGAGAGAAAGGGATATCCAGGATACGCCGAATGCACCCTAACTTGCAATCCAACGGTGAAAGTCGGCGAATCGTTAGCGAGATCGCGATCATCGCAGCAATTCGGCCGCTTCCACCGCGAAGTAGGTCAACACGCCGTCGGCCCCTGCTCGTTTGAACGCCAAAAGGCTCTCCAGCACTGCTCGTTTGCGGTCGAGCCAGCCGTTCGCGGCGGCAGCACTGAGCATGGCGAACTCTCCGCTCACCTGGTAGGCGAACGTCGGCACGCCGAACTCGCGTTTCACCCGGCTCACGATGTCGAGGTACGGCATTCCCGGCTTGACCATCACCAGGTCGGCCCCTTCGGCCAGGTCGATCGCCACCTCGCGGATCGCTTCGTCGGTGTTCGCAGGGTCCATCTGGTACGTCTTCTTGTCGGCCGTGCCGAGATTGGTTGCACTCCCCACCGCATCGCGAAACGGGCCGTAGAACGCCGAAGCGTACTTGGCCGCGTAGCTGAGAATGCTGACATGGGTGAACCCGGCGGCATCGAGAGCGGAGCGGATCGCCCCTACGCGCCCATCCATCATGTCGGAGGGGGCAATCACGTCGCACCCCGCCTGTGCCTGCACCACAGCTTGCTTTCGCAGCACTTCCACGGTTTCGTCGTTCAGCACGTACCCATCTTGCACGATGCCGTCGTGCCCGTGGCTGGTGTAGGGATCGAGGGCCACATCGCAGATCACGCCAATCCCCGGCACTTGTTTCTTGACTGCACGAACCGCCGTGCAGATCAGGTTTTCGGGGTTCAGCGCTTCATCGCCCGTCGGCGTCTTTCGGGCCGGCGGGGTGGCCGGGAACAGGGCGACCGCCGGAATGCCCAGTTCCTTCGCCCGGCCAATGCGATCGACGAGCACGTCAGGCCCGAGCCGCTCGACGCCCGGCATCGACGGGATAGGCGTACTGCCCGATTCCGGTTGCAAGAACACCGGCCAGATCAAGTCCGCCGCCGACAGGTGATGTTCGGCGACGAGTGATCGTAGCCAGGAGTGATACCGCAACCGGCGGGGGCGGGCGACGGGCGGCCAGGCAGGAGGAGGGAAGGGTGTCATGGGGGCATTTTACGAAGGGCGGCGTGATACCCCTGCTCCCTTACCGATCGGGGCAATCTTGATCACCTTCACCCTGGAGAGGGAGGCGGGGAGGTGAGGTCGCTTCGCCCTTCTGCTATCCTGCTTATTCCAGGAGTACCGCCATGCCCGCCCAACCTTACGACCTCGACGCCGAACTCGCCCGCGCCGCGGAGGTGCTGCGGTCGGCCCACCGTGTGACGGTGCTCACCGGGGCGGGAGTGTCGGCCGAAAGTGGCGTGCCGACCTTCCGTGCCTCCGATGGGCTGTGGGAAGGGCACCGCATCGAAGACGTCGCCACGCCGACCGGCTTCCGCAAAGACCCCGAGTTGGTCTGGCGCTTCTACAACGGGCGACGGGTGAACGTGAGTCAGGTGCAGCCCAACCCCGGCCATCACGCCCTCGTGGCGCTAGAAGATCGCTACGGCAGCGGGTTCGCCCTCGCCACTCAGAACGTGGATGGCCTTCACCAACAGGCCGGCAGCAAAACGGTGTTCGAGGTTCACGGGTCGCTCCGCCGCACTCGCTGCACCGACTGCGAACGAGTGGAAGACCGCGGGCTTACCGACCTGGGGAATCGGCCGATCTGCGCGCACTGCGGTGGTTTCCTGCGGCCGGATATCGTCTGGTTTCACGAACCGCTCCCGGAAGACACCTGGATGAGTGCGATGCGGGCGGCCCAGGGTTGCGAAGTACTGCTGGTGGTCGGCACGTCGGCGGTGGTGTACCCGGCGGCCGAACTCATCCCGATTGCGCGGCGGGGAAAGAGTCCGGGGGCGACGGTCATCGAGTGCAACCTTGACCGCACCGCTGCCACCACCCAAGCCGACATCGGCTTGTACGGCCCAAGCGGCGAGACCCTGCCGCGGCTGGTAGAATTGTTGCGGTGAGCCGAAGAAAACCTGGCCCACCGAGGACGCGGAACAGACGTCGATGAAGCCAGGATCAGAACGGTTCAAATCATGTCGTCATCGGCGTCTGTTCCGCGTCCTCGGCAGCCACTCTTGATGGAACCCCCGATGCCCGCGATCCGACTGGACGGTAAAGCCCTGGCCGAAAACCTCCGTGCGGAGATCGCCGCAAAGGTGGCGTCCCGCGTGGCCGGCGGCCAGCAACCGCCCGGCCTGGCCGTGGTGCTGGTCGGCGACAACCCAGCGAGCCAGGTGTATGTGCGAAACAAGCGCAAAGCGTGCGATCAGACCGGCATCCGCAGTTGGCTGCACCACCTGCCGGCCGACACCTCCCAGCGGACCCTCCTCGACCTGATTGCAGAACTCAACGCCAACCCGGAAGTTCACGGCATTCTGGTGCAACTGCCTCTCCCGCACCAGATCGACGAGAAGGCCGTGATCGACGCCATCGACCCAGACGTGGACGTCGACACCTTTCACCCGGAAAACGTCGGCCGGTTAATGGCCGGGCACCCACGCTTTTACCCCTGCACCCCGCACGGCTGCGTGCAGATCCTTCAGCGGAACAACATCCCGACGGCCGGCCGGGAGGTGGTGATCGTCGGCCGGAGCAACATCGTCGGCAAGCCACTCGCGCTGATGTTGATGCAGAAGCCAACGCCCAATAACCCAGCCGGTGGCGACGCCATCGTCACGGTGGCGCACACCCGGGCACCCGACCTCGCCGCCCTCACCCGCCGGGCCGATATCCTCATCCCGGCCGTCGGCGTGCCGCGGCTCATCACTCCTGACATGGTGAAGCCGGGGGCAGTGGTGATCGACGTGGGCATCAACAGCGTGGGCGGCAAGTTGTGCGGCGACGCCGACGAACGGGTGGCCGAGGTGGCGTCGGCCGTCACCCCGGTGCCCGGCGGGGTCGGGCCGATGACAATCGCCATGCTGCTGAGCAACACCCTCCAATCGTGCGAGCGGCTCGACGGGTAACGGAACGTTCCGGGTTCCAAGTTGATAACGAACCGCGTCGGCCGCATAAAGTGACCGGGAATGTCCGCCGGCACCGGATGATCCCGAACTTGGAACCCGGAACTTCGTCCGCATGAACCTGAACCTGACCACCGCCACCCGGTACGGGCTGAACGTGCTGGCCGCGTTCGGGGCGAGCATGGCCCTGTACTTCGGCAAGAGCATCTTCATCCCACTCACCATCGCCGGATTGCTCGCCGCCATGCTCTGGCCGTGGGCGAACTGGATGCACCGCCGCGTTAAGTTGCCCTGGTTCCTCGCCAGTTTTTCCGCGATTGGCCTCTTGGTGTTCATCGTTTTGCTGGTGGTCTCGCTGGTGGTCGTGAGCATCCCCCAGATCCTCAACGACCTGCCGAACCCGAACAACAAAGCCGACATTCAGCGGAAGTACACCGCGCTGCGAAACAACTTCACCAGCACCCCGCTGCCGTTCCTGCGGCTCAACGAAGTACTCCCCGAAGACGTGGACGACGCCAAGCTCTACCAGGAGTTGCTCAAGTACCTTGGTGGGCAGCAGATCACCGCCGACCTGCTCACCCTCGGCGGCAATGGCATGCACCTGCTCGCCGAAACCACCCTGGTGCTGTTCACCCTGCTCTTCCTGCTTTTGGAAGGGCAAATGCTGATCGACAAAGTGCGGAACATCTTCGGCCCTGGCCTGGGCATCCAGTCGAGCGTGAGCCGGGCGTTCCGCGACATGGCCGAGAGCATCCGCAGCTATCTCGTGTGGCGGACCATCGTGAACATCGGCCTGGGGATCGTGCTCGGGGTGGTGTACCACTTCGTGGGGCTGAAGCAGGCAGTCCTGTGGGCGTTGCTCACCGTCATTCTGGGCTACATCCCGTACCTCGGCACCATCGCCGCGGGCGTGATGCCAACACTCGACGCGCTGGTGAGCGTTGGCCCGGTCGCCGGCCTCGGTGTGCTCTTGTTCTACATCGCCATCGTGACGGTCGAAGGGTACATCATCGTGCCGTGGGTGATGGGCCGAAGCATGGACCTCAACGCCACCACCGTGCTCATCTCGTGTCTGTTTTGGTACCTGGTGTGGGGCACGGCGGGGTTGTTTCTGGCCATGCCGCTCATGGCTGCCATCCGGGCGGTGTGCGCCAACGTGCCGGGATGGGCGGCTTGGGGCGAATTGATGAGTTCCGAGCACACCCCCCCGCCGCCGGTCGACGAGGGGAGCAAAGCCGTCATCGATCTCTCCGCCGCCCCGCCGCCCGCGACCAGCGAGGCCACCCCGGCCAACCGTGAGCCGAAGGCGAGCGCGTGAACACCCCTCCCCCCTGGCTCTCCCCCCGCACCGCCTACGTTCACGTGCCGTTCTGCGCCCACCACTGCGGTTACTGCGACTTCGCAGTAACAGTCGGGCAGGACCACCAGATCGAACTGTACCTCGACGCTCTCGCCCTGGAGTTGGCGACCCTCGGGACCCCACAACCAGTGGAGACGATGTTCATCGGCGGCGGCACGCCGACGCACCTCTCGCCCGCCCAGTTGAACCGCTTACTGACATCACTGCGTCACTGGCTGCCACTGCCGCCGGGGGCCGAGTTCAGCATCGAATCGACGCCCGAAAGCCTCACCGA
>JALOQR010000013.1 GCA_025459365.1 Fimbriiglobus sp. | reverse complement strand
GTGCAGGTAGATCTCGTCCGTCACCCGTACCAGGAACCCCTCCGCACACGCCACCTCGAAGATCTCTCGGAGCGTTGTCGCGTTGCCACCCACCTGGTTCGCATACGACGACGCCTCCGGTGGCTGGAACGCCGCCTTCTTGTGGTCGTCCACGATCTTGTCCTTCAATTTCCGCTGGGCGGCCGAGAGTTTCGGCTTGAAGTCGGCCCGGGCGATCCGTCGGGCGTCGCCCACCAGTTGCTTCTGCTTGATGAGCCGATCGGTCACCGCGTTCAACAGTGCCTCGTCGCCAACATAATCCAATCGCGAGACCGCCTTCGATCGCTCGTGGTTGGTCATGAGGGGGAACTCGGCATGCAGCGCACCGACCACCGCCATCAGCCGCTCGCCCAGTTCGGTCATGCGCTCCATGTGGACGAGCAACTTGCGGTTCGGCGGGAGCGTCAGTTCGGCCACCGTGCCGGCGGAGAGCAGCCCGCTCACCACCGCTTCAATCTGGTCGGGTGAGATGCCGGCGTCGCGGGTGAGGTCACTCGCCTGAAAGCCCGAAAAGCCGGCGAACCACGCCACCGCCACCGCACGCTGGGCGGCGTCCTCGCTCCACAATTGTTCGACACGCTCCAGATGTTCGAGGTGCCGCCGGCGGAGCTTCACCCCGCACGGTTGGAGCACCTGCCCGCCGCCGATGGTGTGCTCGGCGGAGGAATCACGCAGCACGAAGGGCTGACCCCAGACCACCGTCACCGGGTCTTCGAGGAACAACTGCGCCATGCCCCAGCCGCCCGGTTCGATGGCGTCGGCGTCGAGTAGCGACACCGTTACCATCACCTCGGCGGTGCCGACGTGTAGTCGGCACGGTAGGCGGTGCTTGATCGGCTTGCGGTGGGCGGCGAGCGTGTGCAAGCGCACTGTGAGCACCTTGCTCGGGGCGAGGTAGCCGGGAGTGCTCAGTTCCTGCCCGCGGCGGACGGCGTCGTGCGGCACGCCGGCGAGGTTGATCCCGCCCCGCTGCCCGCGGTGGATTTCATCCGTCGGCTTGCCGTGGTTGGTCAGGCCACGCACACGAACCTTCTCGATGCTGCCGTCGCCCTTGTGCCAGTCGAGTTCGTCGCCCACCTTGATGCCGCCGCCGACGATCGACCCGGTGACGACGGTGCCGTGACCCTGGACGGTGAACGAGCGGTCGATCGGCAGGCGGAACGGCGACACCCCCGACCCGGCCGGAGCCAACCGCTCACACACTGCCTGAATCGCTGCCTTCAACTCCGCGATGCCCTTGCCCGTGATCGCCGATGTGGGCACGATCGGTGCTTCTTCCAGGAACGACCCCCGCACCAACTCCCGCACCTCCAATTCGGCGACCTCACGGGTGATGTCGTCCACCAAATCGGCCTTGGTGAGCGCGATGACCCCGTGCCGAAGGCCAAGCAACTTCAAGATTTCCAGGTGTTCACGGGTCTGCGGCATGACGCTGTCGTCGGCCGCTACGATGAGGACGCACAGATCGATGCCGGTCGCCCCGGCGAGCATGTTCTTGACGAACCGCTCGTGCCCCGGCACATCGACGATGCCCAACCGGTACTCACCCAGGTTCAGGTGGGCGAAGCCGATGTCGATGGTGATGCCGCGGGCCTTCTCCTCCGGCAGGCGGTCGGTGTCGATGCCGGTGAGCGCCTTCACCAGCGACGTCTTGCCGTGGTCGATGTGGCCGGCGGTGCCGAGAATCAGGTCGCGGGGCATGGTGCGGAGAACCGGAGTACGAAAGGTCATTGTACCAACGACACTCAGTTGTCGTGAGGTCACACCGAGCACGCGGCCTGACCTCGCGGTCAACTCTACGGCGTCATGGCAGTTTCAGTGCCTTCAGGGTGAACTTCACCTCCTGTTCAGCCATCGGGCACGGCGTTTCGTAGACCGCTCGCCACCCTTTTCGGTCGTCGGGTGGGGCGGCCATGCCGGTGAACGCGTACTCGGCCGACGGCCGACGCCCGCCTTCGCCGAGATTCTGGTCGGTTGGCTTCCGTCCGGTGCGATCATTCGGCGGGAACAGACGGAACGTGTTCGACCCGTGCCAGAACTGGAAGCTCTCAAATTCCGGGTGGGTGTTCGGGTACTCGGCCGACACCGCGAACTGAACCCCTTTCTCCAACTTCTGCGCCGGCTGGAGCGTCACTCGTACTCCATCGGTGCTGACCGAGACGGGTTTCTCGCCAGTCAGGTCGGCGAACTCGAAGGCCAGCACCTTCGCCGCTGCGACCACGCGGAATGTGCCGGTTAGTTCTTCGAGTTGCTTCGCCTCCCGCGGCACGTTCTTCAGCCGCACCACGGCGGTTTGTGTCGAACCGGTTGGCACCACCCGCACCGATACCGCGTCGGCGACGAAAGTCTTCCCGCTCACCGTTGCCGTTGCTTTCGGTTCGGTGTCGATCAGGTAGACCGGGAACCGAGGCTCCCACTGCACCTCCAATTGCAGTTCGTACTCGGTGTCGGCCCGCTCCGGATCGCGGCGGGCGATCACCCGTTTTAACACCACACGGAACGGCCCGTCGATTGCACTTGGCACTGCTGCCACGCCGTTCGGCCGACGGGTCAGTTTGACCTTGTTGCCGATCAACCCGACGAAGTGCCCGCTTTGCTCGGCCAGTTTCTCGACCGCCTCCCAGACAGGGGTAGTGTCGAATTTCGCCTCCACCTTTACGGCGGCGTCGGCCGACGAAAGGTCAAATGTGATACCGGCTTGCTGGCCAATCTCGGCTGTGATTTCAGCCAGGGTGCCAACCCGGTGAACGGTGACACGGGCGGCTGGCACCGGGGGAGGCTTGGCGGCGACGGCCAATGCTGCCTCAACTGTCACGACAAATATCAGACCCAGCGTGAAGATGCGGGACATGCGGGGAATCTCGGGCAGGGTGGACGATAGTTGGACGGGCGAAATGGCCGTACCTATCCTACCAGAGAGACGTTGACTCGCGCCGACCCCCGCCGGGACTCCCGTTCCGTTGCCGACCGCCCACCGAGGCCCACTGCCAATGCACGCCAACCCCGACCAACTTGCCAAAGCCCGCCTCGGCCAGGACGCCGACCCGCAGGAAACGGCCGAGTGGGTGGAGTCGCTGGAAGCCGTCCTCAAGCATCAGGGGCCGGAACGGGCCCAGTTCCTGATGCAAACGCTGGCCGAGGTCGCTGCGGCTGGCGGAGCCAAAGCCGCGGCCGGCGTCACCACCGCCTACGTGAACACCATCCGCCCGGAAGACCAACCGGCGTTCCCTGGCAACCGCGAACTCGAGCGGAAGATCAAGAGCCTCGTCCGCTGGAACGCCATGGCCATGGTGCTCCGGGCGAACAAAAGCACCAACGTCGGCGGGCACATCAGCACCTTCGCCAGCGCCGCCACGCTCTACGAGATCGGGCAGAACCACTTCTTCCGCGGTCGCACCGACTCGCACCCCGGTGACGTGGTGTTCTTCCAGGGGCACGCCAGCCCCGGCATGTACGCCCGGGCGTTCCTCGAAGGCCGCATCGGCGAGACGCACCTGAAGAACTTCCGCCAGGAACTTCAGCCGGGCGGCGGGCTGAGTAGCTACCCGCACCCGTGGCTCATGCCCGAGTTCTGGCAGTACCCGACCGTAAGCATGGGCCTCGGCCCAATCATGAGCCTGTACCACGCCCGGTTCAACCGCTACCTGCGGGACCGTGGGCTGTCGCCCCAGGCGGATCAGGCCCGCGTGTGGGCGTTCCTTGGCGACGGCGAGTGCGACGAACCAGAAAGCCTCGGCTGCATCACCCTCGCCGCTCGCGAGCGACTCGACAACCTGACGTGGGTGATCAACTGCAACCTGCAACGGCTCGATGGCCCGGTGCGGGGGAACGGCAAGATTATTCAGGAACTCGAAGGGCTGTTCCGCGGGGCCGGGTGGAACGTCATCAAGGTGGTGTGGGGGAGCGGGTGGGACGACCTGCTCAAGCAGGACTACACCGGCGCCCTGCAGAAGCGGATGATGGAGGTGGTGGACGGCGAGTATCAGGAGTACGTGGTGAAGGGCGGGGCGTTCATCCGCGAGCACTTCTTCAACACCCCCGAACTGAAGGCAATGGTCGAGCACCTGACGGACGATCAGGTGGCCAACCTGAAACGCGGTGGGCACGACCCGCTCAAGGTGTACGCGGCGTACAAGAGTGCGATCGAGCACAAGGGCCAGCCGACGGTGATTCTGGTGAAGACGGTGAAGGGCTACGGCATCCCCGGCGACGGCGGCGAGGGGAAGAACACCACCCACCAACTCAAGAAGCTGTCGTACAAGGGCGAGGTGAAGACCGGGTCCGGCGAGAACGACCTCGGGGCGGCCGACAAGGAGACAGCGGCGATGGTGGCCGGCCTCCGCAAGTTCCGCGAGCGGTTCGACCTGCCTATCCCCGAAACGCAACTCGGCGACGTGCCCTTCTACAAGCCGGCCGACGACAGCCCGGAGATGAAGTACCTGTTCGAGCGGCGGAAAGCGCTCGGCGGATTCAATCCGACCCGCAACAACCACTTCACCCCGTGCCAGCCGCCCGATCGCAAGGCGTTCGAGAAACAGTACGGCGCCACCCTCAAGCCCCGCAGCACCACGCTGGCGTGGGTCGATCTGATGGTGTCGGTGATGCAGGACGCCAACATCGGCAAGCTGATCGTGCCGATCGTGCCCGACGAAGGCCAGACGTTCGGCATGCCGCCCATGTACGCCCGCTTCGGCATGTACAGCAGCAAGGGGCAGCTCTACCGCCCGGTGGATAAGGGTACCGCGACGGAGTACAAGGAGAGCACCACCGGCCAGATCCTGCAAGAGGGGATCAACGAGGCCGGCAGCATGGCGAGCTGGATCGCCGCCGGCAGCGCGTACAGCACGCACGGGGTGAACACCATCCCGTTCTACATCTACTACTCGATGTTCGGCTTCCAGCGGATCGGCGACCTCGCCTGGGCTGCCGCCGACGCCCGCGTCCGCGGGTTCCTCATGGGGGCGACCGCTGGCCGCACCACCATCAACGGCGAAGGGCTGCAGCACGAAGACGGCCACAGCCATCTCGTCGCCGCCACCATCCCCACCTGCCGCTGCTACGACCCCGCCTGGGCGTACGAGTTGGCCGTCATCATCGAGCACGGCATCAACAGCATGTTCGTGCAGAACGTCGAGGAGTTCTACTACCTGACGGTCTACAACGAGGCGTACGACATGCCGGCCATGCCCGGCGAGCAGGTGCGGGAGGGGATCATCCGCGGGCTGTACCCGTTCAAGACGGTGAAGACCGACACCGGCCTGCTCGGGTCGAAGCTGGAAGTGCAACTGCTCGGCAGCGGGGTGATCCTCCGCGAGGTGCTGCGAGCCCAGCAGATTCTGGCCGAGAAGTACAATATCGGCAGCACTGTGTACAGCGCCACCAGCTACCAGCAACTACGGCGGGACGCCCTGGAGTGCGAGCGGTACAACCGCCTGCACCCGGACGCCGAGGCAAAGGTGCCCTACGTGCAGAAGGTGCTCGGCGACACCAAGGGGCCGATCATCGCCAGCAGCGACTACATGCGGATCTGGGCCGAGGGCGTCGGCCCGTTCCTCGGTGGTCGGTTGCTCGCCCTGGGGACCGACGGCTTCGGTCGCTCTGAGACCCGCCCGGCCCTCCGCCGGTTCTTCGAGGTGGACGCCGAGCATGTGGTGATCGCCAGCCTGTACGCCCTGGCCGAGAAAGGCCAGATCGACCGGCTGGTGGTCAAGCAGGCGATCAAGGACCTGGGCGTGAACCCCGACGCCCCTCCGCCGTGGACCGTGTAACTGGCGAGTGGGGGGCGTCAGCCCCCTGGTTGATTTCAACTCTTATCAACAGGGAACCAGGGGGCTGACGCCCCCCGCTCGCCTGGAGACGCGATTCATGGATTTCCGCCTGCCCCCTCTCGGCGAGGGCATCGACTCCGCCACCGTGGTTTCCGTCAAGGTGAAGCCCGGCGACGCCGTGTCCGCTGGCCAGGAGGTCGCCGAGGTCGAAACGGACAAGGCGAGTATGCCGATCACCGCCGAGGCTGGCGGCACGGTACAAAGCGTGGCCGTCAAGCCCGGCGACAAAGTGAACGTCGGGGCGGTGTTGCTTACCTTCGGCGGAAATGGGGTGGCCAAACCTGCCCCCGCCCCGGTCGCACCGCCTCCGCCCCCGCCCGCGGCTCCCGTCAAGAGCCAGGGGTCTGACGCCCCCCGCTCGCCCGAACCGGCCGCACCATCGCGAGTGGAGTTCAAGCTCCCGCCTCTCGGCGAGGGAATCGACGCTGCCACCGTCGTCGCCGTGAAAGTGAAGGCGGGCGACACACTGACCGCCGGCCAGGACCTGCTCGAAGTCGAGACCGACAAGGCAAGCATGCCGGTTCCGAGCGAGGTCGCCGGGAAGGTCGAAGAGGTGCGGGTGAAGGCCGGCGACAAGGTGAACGTCGGGGCCATCATCGCGGTGATTACCGGAACCGCGCCAGGCCACTCGACACCACCGAGTGCGGCGCCGGCCGTTGCCAGCCCGCCACCGGCCGCGGCGAACACGCAACTCTCGGTGAAGGCCCCGGCCGGCGTCGGAACGCCGACCAGCCCGACGCCGGCCCCCGCCCCGAACGGCAAAAAGGACCTCACCCCCGCCGGCCCGGCCACCCGTCGGCTCGCCCGCGAACTCGGCGTGGCCCTGCTCGAAGTGCGGGGGAGCGGCCGCGGTGGGCGCGTAACACTCGACGACGTGAAAGGGTTCGTCCGCACCGAGCGGCAGCAGGTGAAAGCCGGCGGTGGCGGGGCGTTCAGCGGCAGCGTGGTGAACGCCTTCACCCTCCCGCCGCTCCCAGACTTCGCCAAGTTCGGTGAGATCGAGAAAAAGCCGGTCGCCAAGATCCGCGAGACGATCGCCAAGAACCTGACCATCGCCTGGCGCACCATGCCGATGGTGACCCAGAACGACCTGGCCGACATTACGGATCTGGAAGCAGGCCGTAAGCGGATCGTCGAGACGCTCCCCAAGGGTGCGCCGAAGATCACCTGGACGGTGCTCGCAGTGAAGGCGTGCGTGGCGGCGCTCAAGGAGTTCCCGCACTTCAACGCCAGCTACGACATGAACGCGGGCGAGTTGATTCTGAAGAAGTACTTCCACATCGGTATCGCGGTGGATACTGAACGCGGGCTGGTGGTGCCGGTGATTAAGGACGCCGACAAGAAGAGCATCCGCGACATCGCCACCGAGGTGCAGACGCTCGCCGAGAAGGCCCGTGCCGGCAAACTCGGCATCGACGAGATGCGAGGCGGCACGTTCACCATCACCAACCTGGGCGGCATCGGCGGCACCAGCTTCACCCCGATCGTCAACTACCCCGAAGTCGCCATCTTGGGTATGTGCCGGTCGGCGTTGCAGCCAGTGGTGAAGGACGGGCAGATCGTCCCGCGGTTGATGTTGCCGCTGTCGCTCACCTACGACCACCGCGTCATCGACGGCGCCGACGGGGCGCGGTTCACCTCGCGCTTGGTGCAACTCTTTAGCGACCCGATGCGGTTGCTCATGGAGAGCTGATCTCGCCGGCCTTAAATCTGCTGGTCGGCTACGCGAATCACCCAATAGCCTCACACCCCGCGAGTGATTCCGTGGCCGACCAATCTCCACCCGACGCCAAGCCGCCGGACGACACCACTTCCTATGCCAAGTACTTCACCGACTCCGCATTCTGGCAGAAGGTGAAGGACCACGCCGGCAAGATCGGCCGGGCGTCGCTCACCAAGGCGATTGAGCTGTATCACGTCGCCGTCGCACCCGACACCCCCGTGTGGGCCAAGGCCGTCGCACTCGGGTCGCTCGGCTACTTCATCCTGCCGCTCGACGTGGTGCCCGATCTCATCCCCGTCGCCGGCCTGACGGACGACGCTGCGGCCATCGCCGCCGCCGCCACCGTGCTGCTCAAGAACATCACCCCGGCCATCCGGGCGAAGGCCGCCGAGCAGGTGACCAAGTGGTTCGGGGCTGATGCGAAAGCCCCACCGGCCGGCGAACCGCCGGTGGGCTGAGAACCGCCAGATTACCCAGGCGGCAGGATGACCGCATCGATCACGTGGATGACGCCGTTACTGCACTCGATATCCGTCTTCACCACGTTGGCGGTGCCGTTCAGCTTGACCCCGCCGGTGGTGCTGACAGCCACTTCCGCGCCGTTCACCGTCTTCGCCTTTTTGCCGTCCAGCGTCACGACATCGGCGGCCATGACCTTCCCGGCCACCACGTGGTAGGTCAGGATTCCGGTCAATTTCGGCAGATCCTTGAGCAGGGCGTCCACGGTGCCAGCCGGCAACTTGGCGAACGCCTCGTCGGTCGGGGCGAACACGGTGAACGGTCCGGCACCCTTGAGCGTGTCCACCAGCCCGGCGGCGGTGACAGCGGCGGCCAGCGTCTTGAACGAGCCGGCGGCGACGGCGGTATCAACGATGTCTTTCATGGAGAATCTCGACTTTTGTGAGTGTGCACCACCCACGGCCGGCGGAAGCCGGCGCGAACGGGGGTCGGGTATGGTTGTGGCGAGCGGCGGCCGTGAGGGGCGGTGCAGGCCGTTTCGTCGTGGCTGCCGCGTGCGATCGCGAATCACTGATAGACGGGGCCGAGGGGCGATTTCCGTGAACACGAGGTGAATTTCCCCCTGATTTTTCAGGGCAGAATCACGGTTGCCCCCGTTCTCCCGCGGCGGTTATGTAAAATCATCACTTCCGTTCCCCCCGCCGGATTCCGTCATGAACCCAGCCCGTCAGGCCGTCATCACCGAGCCGTACAAGGTCGCCGTCCGCGAGGTGCAACTCCCCGACCCGGCCCCGAACCAGATCCTCGTGGGTGCTGAGTACAGCGGGGTGAGCGCGGGCACCGAACTCGCCGTGTACACCGGCTCGCACCAGTGGCTCAAAGACCCCGCCATGCCCGACTGGAAGTTCCCGTTCAAGAGCGGGTACTCCGCCGCCGGGCGAGTACTGAAGGTGGGGAAAGACTTCCCCGGTGGGTTTCAGGAAGGCGACCGCGTCAGTTTCCCCGGCAACCATGCCAGTGCGGAACTGCTGACCGTCGGCCACGAGCGGTGCCGGGTGTGGAAGATGCCCGACAACCTGAGCAGTGAGAAGGCGGCGGTGGCGGTCATCGCGCGGTACGGGTTCGGGGCGAGCATCCGGGTCGGGTTAACCCTGGGCCGCAGCTGTGCGGTGCTGGGTCTGGGAATCATCGGGCAGTTCGCCCTGCGGTGCGCCATCGCGGCGGGTATGTCGCCAGTAGTCGGCATCGATGGGGTGAAGATGCGACGGGACGCGGCGATGAAGGCCGGGGCCGACTTCGTGATCGACCAGTCCACCCCGGACGTAAAGGGTCAGTTGGCGAACCTGTTCGGAGCGAAGGGAGCCGAGGTGGTGATCGACGCCACCGGCGTGCCGGCCGCCATCCCGACCGCCATGAGCTACGCGGTGGACGCCGGTCAGGTGGTGGTGGTTGGCTCGCCGCGGGGCAAGGCGGCGGAGGTGAACTTCTACGACGACCTGCATCGGCGCTACATCGAGGTGACGGGCGCCCACGGGAACATGCTTTTCGAGCCGGCCCACACCCGCCTCGCCGGTGCGTGGGACATCCACAAGGCGCAGCACTGGCTGTTGCGGATGATCGCGAGCGGGCGGCTGAGCCTCGATGGACTGGTCACGCATACCCTGCCGCCGGAGCAACTCGGCGAGGCGTACGAGGGGTTGCTGAAGGACAAGGAAAACTGGCTCGGCGTGGTGCTGAAGTGGGTGTAACCCGACTGTCCCTCCCAGTCTTGTAACCCCCACCGCCGCGGCAAGATGGTCGCGGCGGTCGCATTTTGCGGCCCGAGTTGTGTGTGCGTTCTGTGGAATCCCGCCGTACCGTGCCCACCGGCAGTGACGGTCGGTGATGATGGGAATGAATGTATCGCCTCAGATGCCCCTGAACCATTCGGAGATTTCTCGCATCGTTTCGCAAGGGTGCCCGTCGTTGGCATCTGTGTGGAGCCTCCTCACCCCCTCCGGAGAGAGCCATGACCCGTACGACCCTGCCCCGCCTCGGTTCGCCGGCCGTGTCCGCCCTCCGCCTCACGCAGTCCCCTTCAGTTGAATCGGCCCACAAGCACCTCACCGCCTGCCGGCGGGTGACTCTTGGCGACCTGTCGGTGGTGTTCGAGGATCGTCAGACGGTGTGGTTCCGGGTGCAGGAACTCGCCCGGTGTGGTCGGGGTGGCGAGCACCGCCGCCAACTCGATTGGTACGAACAACTCATGCCCGGCGGTGGGCGGGTGACGGCAGCGGTGTGGCTGAACGCCCGCGGCCGGCGAGCGGACGACCTACGGGATGAGGTGAACGCCAGCCGACTGGTGTTGACCTCCGACGCAGGCCACCGGGTGGAGGGGGTGTACTTGTCGCAGCGGGTGACCGACCGACTGATAGGTCTGGTGCGCTGGGTCGAATTCCGGTTCACCGCCGAAGACCGGGAGGCACTGCACGACCCGCGGATCGGCTGGGAACTCCGCCTGGAATCGGACGGGCGGACGCTGAGCGTGAAGATCGATGAAGGGGTACTGGAAAGCCTCTCGGCCGACGTGGGGTAGCGGCTTGCGGTCTGGGCGATGATGTTGGCACGTTCGTGCCGGGGGGCACCCCTCTGGATGGCTGGAGAGGGGGGCAGCCGCGTTGTTCGGTCACCGGCTCAGCTCGATCAGAAAATCGAAGTGGTGGTCGTGTCCGGCCTTCACCTCGCGTTCGATCCCGGATTTGTCCGGCCGTCGCAGTTCACTGGGGAAGAGGTATCCCCATTCGCTGCCGGGCGGGTCGGCGAGAGCCACCCGGTACCATCCCGGCCGCACCGCGGCAGTTCCCTCGGCGAGTACGAAACGCCCGTTCCCGTCGGCCGTGGCGGTGTGCAACTTTCCCTCGGCAGTGCGGTCGGGGTCGGGGATAAAGACGACAGTCCCACCGGCGAGCGGGCGACCCTCGAATGTCACCACGCCGGTCACGCGGGCGGCGGCAGGCGGAGGCGTGCGGGCGCACCCGAAAAACACCAGCAACCCACCGAGCGCAAGCCCGGCCAGGGCCGAGGGCACCTGCCAGCCGAGGCCGAATCGCGACATGGAATCCCTCCCGTGGGCAGGGCAGCCCGTGTCGGTAGATTCGGCAATCCGGGCGGCGGGGGATGAGCGGTTTCCCTTCCCATTGACTCCATCGCCGGGCGACGGTAGAACCCGCCCATCGCGGAACACACAGGTGAGGGCTCGGACGCCGCACCATTCGCTGGCGGCGGCCGGGGGACCGGAACCCCCCGACTGCCGTGGTGTTTCGCCTATGGAGGGGCCAAGCGTGAAGCGTGTGTATCTGTGCCTGGCAGCAGTGGTTGGTCTGGCGGTGGGTGGGTCGGCGGTGGCACAGGCCCCGCCGGCGGGTGCTCCGGCGACTGCTCCGACTCGTACCGACTCTCCTCGGGTGGCGGCGTTCAACGTCGCCATGCTGATGAAAAGTTTCAACAAGTGGCAATACTACGCGGTGGTCATGGAAAACGCCCGCATCGACGCTGCCATCGAACTGATGCGGATGCGGAACGAGATCGTGACCATGCAGGAAGCCCTTTCGAAGACGACCGAAGTGGCCAAGCAGAACCAGATGATCGACCAGATCAAGGAAAAGCAGTTCTCCTTCGAGAAGCAAGAGCGGGCCTACAAGGAAAAACTCGACGCCGACGCTGGCAAGCACCTGAAGGAACTCTTCGCCGACCTGAACACGGTCGTGAAGAGCGTAGTGGAGGCGAACGGATACGACATCGTGTTCGCCTACCCGGAGGCGACCACCAAGGAAGAGGAAGAATCGCAGAACTACATCGACCTGAAACTGCGGGCAACCGCAGCCATGCCGTTCTTCGTCAGCAAGCGGGCCGACATTACCAAAGTCATGGTGGACACCCTGAACCAGTATCGACCGGCTCCTGCGGCCATTCCGGAGAAGCGGAAAATGCCAGACATGGGGAGCATGGGTAAGCCGGCTGTCACCCCGACCGGCGGTCTGTCCGCCCCGGCTCCCGGTAAGTAAGCGTTAAAATTGGCAATCTAGGTGCCTGGGGGGGGTCTCTCAGGCACCTCGTTTGCATAGCGACTTGGCCAGAAAATCGGCACGACCGGACACTCGGTCCAGATAATCCAGTGAAGTTGAGTAATTCTGGCAGCTTGGCAAGCCGATCGATATACATAAGGCGGAAGCCCGCCTAACGGACCAGAACGGACTCCCCGGGCCCCCAGGTGACGGCCCAACCCCTACCGCTCCGGGAAGACGATCTCACTACCGCAAGGCGGATCCCGTGAAGCTGATTGGCTACCGACATCAACGTACCCTGTGTCACCCCACCGAGCTTTCTGGCCCCGGTTTCATTACCGGCGCGAAAGTGACGGTTCGCTTGCTGCCTGCCCCGGTTGACGCCGGGGTGCTTTTCGTTCGGCCAGACCTCTCCGGCCTGCCCGTTCTCCCAGCACGCGTTGACTACGTAACGAGCACACAGCGTCGAACAACCCTTGGCGGCGGTGATGGGGCCATCACCCTCGTTGAGCATTTACTCGCCACCCTCGCCGGCCTTCGCGTCGATAACTGCGTCATCGAACTCGATGGCCCTGAACCCCCAGGGCTCGATGGCTCTGCCCAGGCGTTCGTGGATGCCGTTCTCGCCGCAGGTATCGAGTCGCAGCCGGCTCGCCGTGCCATCTGGGCGGTCCAGCAACCGCTCACCGTGCAGAAAGCCGGTGCGACGGTATCGCTCCACCCGCCTGCCGACGATCAGTTGAACGGCCTCGTGGCCACCTACATGCTCGACTACGGGCCGACTGCTCATATCCCCCGCCAGTCGCACACCATGCCCGTCAGCCCGGACACCTTCGCCCGTGAGGTGGCCAACTGCCGCACGTTCGTGACCGAGCGGGAGGCTCTGACCTTGGTTGAGCACGGGATCGGGAAACACCTGACCGCCCGCGACTTGCTTGTGTTCGGCCCAAATGGGTTGATCGACAACGAACTGCGTCACGCCAATGAACCGGCCCGCCACAAGGTGCTCGACCTCATCGGCGACCTGTTCCTTTGTGGGATCGACCTTGTCGGCCACGTTGTGGCGTACCGCTCCGGTCACTCGCTGAACGTGGCAATGGCGAAGGCGGTTGCCGTGAAGGCTCGTGAATCTGGGGCCGATCTGCCGCCGTTGCTCGAACTGCCGGCATCGATGAAGCGGGCCAACTTCCCCGGCCGCCGGCGGGCGATGGTGTAGCCCGACATGGGCGATTCGGCCCAACGTCAATCACAACAGCAACCGGCGATGGTAGAAAACAACCGACCCGAGTCGGGAGACTGAAAGTTCAGTCTCCTGACTCGGGTCGGATCCTTTCCGGTCGTGTCCCGGACGGGGAGTGGAAGTGTATGGGAATCGAACCCATGCCGGATATCCGTTCGACACCCCCTATTCCAGAGAACTGCGGCGCAGATTCCGGCGCAGTCCCCCACGACGCCGAACGCCCAGTGGACCAGTGACATCACCGACCTGCGAACGAGTGCCGGGTGGGTCTACTTGGCTGTGGTGCTTGACCTGTTCTCGCGACGGGTGGTCGGCTCGACGAGGAGCCGCAGCCCCGACGCGGAGCGGGCTGTGTTCGAGTCTATCAAGGTGTTCTACAACCGCGAACGATTGCACTCGTCGCTGAACTCCATCCGCCCGGCGACGTTCGAATCTCAACAACCCACCCACACCGTCAACACAGAGTGGGGAAGTCTATGTCGGTCGCGCAGGTCGATCCGACCGACGCTGGAAACGCCACGAGCCAGAGTACCGCCGGCGTGTCGGACCCGATCTGGCAGTCCGCCCTTGCGGTGCATTGGTCAGGTGGCCCGAAATCGATAAACAACGGGGACCGCTCATTACGCCCCCGACCTGCCGCCCCCCATGCGTACCCCCGCCGAGGACGACGACCAGAACCTGACCCGTGCTGGATACATACCGCAGTTCCGCCGCGGGCTGGGCAGCTTCGCCGCGTTCGCTGCCGGGTTCTCGTACCTGTCGATCCTCACGGGGATCGTCCAGAACTTCCACCTCGGCTACCGGGAGGCTGGGCCGGCGTTCTTCTGGACGTGGCCGGCGGTGTTCGCCGGGCAGTTCTGCCTCGCCCTGTGTTTCGCCGAGCTTGCCCACCGACACCCGCTCTGCGGCGGAGTGTACGCCTGGGCCGGGCGAGCCGGGTCGCCGGGCCTCGGGTGGGTTATCGGGTGGGTGTACCTTGCCTCCCTCGTCGTCACCCTGGCCGCGGTGGCGCTGGCGTGGCAGGTCACCCTCCCCGCCCTCTGGCCCGGGTTCGTCGTGCTCGACGCCCCGGCCCAAAACGCCGCTCTCCTCGGGGTTGTCCTGATCGCCCTGACCACGGCCGTCAACGCTCTCGGCACCCGTTGGCTCGGATTCATAATGACGGCTGGCGTGGTGATCGAACTGGTCGCCGCGGTGGCCCTCGTCGCGCTGCTGGCCGGGCGTGCTCTCCGTGGGCCTGGCGTCGTGTTCGAGGCGCGGGGCGGGGAGGTGGACGGGTTCGGCACCGCCGGGCCGTTCCTCGCCGCGGCGGTGATGGCGGCCTACGTGATGTACGGGTTCGACACCGCCGGCACCCTGTCCGAGGAGACGGTGAACCCCCGCCGGCGGACGCCGCGGGCGATCCTCCAGGCGCTGCTCGCCGCGGCCGCGCTCGGTGCGCTGCTGCTGGTTGCCGCCCTGGCGAGCGCTCCGGACCTGGCCGACCCGCTCCTGGTCGATGGGGCCGGCGGCCTGCCGCTCCTCATCAAGCAGGTGCTCGGCGAGACGTTCGGGACCGTGTTCATCGCAGCGGCGGCCCTGGCGGTGTTCATCTGCGCCCTGGCGGTGCAGGCGGCCACGGCCCGCATCCTGTTCGCCATGGCCCGGGACCGGGCGGTGCCGTTCGCCGGGGTGCTGGCCCGGGTCCACCCCGAGCACCGGACACCGCACGTCGCGGCCGCCGTGGCCGGGGCCCTGGCCGTCGCCATGCTCGCATTCAACACAAAGTCCGAGCGACTGATGACCGCCCTGGTGTGCGTCAGCATCGTGTGGACGAACCTCGCCTACCTGCTGACGACCGGGGCGTTACTGGTGCGGCAACTCCGCGGCGGGCCGGCGGGCGGCGACACGTATCTCGGCCGGTGGGTCGTGCCGGTGAGCGCCCTGGCGGTGGCGTGGGGGGTAGTGCTGATCGTCAACATCGGCTGGCCGCGGGAGCGGTTCTACGGGCCGGAGTGGTACGAACGGTACGGGGCCGTGCTGTACACGGCGGCCATGCTGGCCGTCGGGGCCTGTGTTTACCGGGTGGTGCGGCGGAGGGGCACGGCATGACCCGGTCGCCCGAGTCACGGGTCCGGACGGGCCTCGGCTGGGCCGTCCACGCCTACACCGCCACCGGGCTGGTCCTCGGGGCGGGCATCGTTGCGCTCCTGATGCAACCGGAGCGGACGGCGGACACGTATCGTGCGTGCTTCTTGCTCATGCTCGCGGCCGTGGTCGTGGACGCGACGGACGGCACCCTGGCCCGGGCGGTGCGGATCAAGGAGGCGGTCCCCGGGTTCGACGGCCGGCGGCTCGACGACCTCGTCGACTTCCTCCTGTACACCTGCCTGCCGCTGCTGCTGATCGACCGGGCCGGGGTGCTCCCGGACGGGTGGCGGTGGGTACTGGTCGCAGCCCTGGTCGCCAGCGCCTACGGGTTCTGCCAGGCGGACGTGAAGACGGCCGACGGGGCATTCGTCGGGTTCCCGTCGTACTGGAACATCGTCGCCTTCTACCTGTTTGCCCTGCCGGTGAGCGGCGGGTGGGCGGTCGGCCTGGTCCTCGGGCTGGCGGCGCTGACGTTCGTCCCGAGCCGCTACCCGTACCCGACGCAGCCGGGGCGGGTGAACCGGGTGATGCTGGTGCTAAGCGTGCCGTGGGCGGTGGTGCTCGCCGTGGCCCTGGCCTTCGCGTGGACGGAGGAAACGTTCCGCTCGCTAGTCTGGGTGTCAGTTGTGTACCCGGTGCTCTACCTCGGTACGTCATGGGCGGCGTCCCTGCGGCGGGTCGTGTCGGGTGAAGTGCCACGGCCTGCCGTGGGAGATTGACCTGGGAGGACAGGCCCGAGGTACCCCGTCGCCAAGCCGGTTCCAGAACCTGCGATTGAGCTACGAGTCGGAACTGGCGAACACTTTCCCGCTGCCGGTGGTGACGAAGTGGATGGGGAACACCCCGAGCGTGGCCCCGCGGCACCACGTCGATCCGACCGACGCGGCGTTCACTGCCGTTGCGTAGTGGATGTCGGCGGGTGCTGCAAAATCCGGTGCAATCAGCAGCGGCCGGGGGAGGCCGGGACAGACACCGACCCGGGTGGAAAGCCTGAAATCTCAGGCTTCGGTCCACCCGGGTCAGTGTCTGTCCGTTCAGGGCCGGACGGGGAGCGGAAGTGTATGGGAATCGAACCCACTGAGAGCGTTGTTCACACCCCCCACAGGTTTTGAAGACCTGGGCCGGCGCCAGCCGTGCAAACACTTCCGATACAGCCTTGGGCATTGTAAAGGTCGCCGCACCGTGGGGAAGGCAGGCCAACGGGATTCCGGAATTCGTCGCTCACTCCTCTTCCCACACCGTGCCGTATGCTCCGAGGGCATCGAGGTGCCCAATCAGCCGCAAGTAAAACGAATCGTGCGACAGGGTGGCACTGTCGCCGACCATCACCACTGCTCGCCGCGCACGCGTGAGGGCCACGTTCGTCCGCCGGGCGTCGGCCAAGAACCCGATCCGCCCCTCCGGGTTCGACCGTACCAGAGAAATCGCGATCGCCTCCTTCTCCCGCCCCTGGAATCCATCCACGCTGTCCACTTCCACCATCGGCACGTCGGCTAGCCGTTCGCGGAGTTTGCGCACTTGAGCGCGATACGGGGTGATGACGCCAATGACGTTGGCCGGTACCCCGGCCGCGAGCCATCCACGGACAACCATCACGACGCGTTCGGCCTCGCCGGGGTTGTGTCGACTGCCGCTGTCTTCTTCTCGTTCCTCGTCGAAACCGGCCCCGGCAGTGTCGATGAATCGCACCGGGCGATCGGTGGCGGGGCTAGCTGTCACGCCCGGCAGATCGCACAGGCGGTGCCCGATCACCGATGCATCGGCCGCCAGCGCTCCGCCGTAGAACTCGGTGTTCGAGAACCCCATGATGTCGGCGTGCATGCGGTACTGAATCGTGAGCAACCGGGAGACGCGGCCCTCGGAGTGCTCGGTCACCCGCTCCATCAGGCTGATGGAAAGGCCCTGCTCTGCGGCCTCGGGCGAAACGACCGTGGCGGGCAATTGCCGGTGGTCGCCGGCGAGCACCAGTTTCTCAGCCCGCAGCACCGGAAGCCAACTTGCTGGTTCGGTAGCTTGCCCGGCTTCGTCGATGACGGCAAGGTGATACCGCCGCGAGCCGAGTACGTCGCTGGTCAGGCCGGTGAGTGTACCGCATACGATGCGGGCATCGTCCAGAATCCGTTCGGCTGCCACCGCCTCGAACTTCCGGGCGTCGGCGAGCATGCTCCGGGCTTCGCGTCGGAGTGCGGCCTTTTCGCCGGGTTGCGGCTTTTCCTTCGTCCACTTGTCGGCCTGGCGAAAGAGGGCGTGTGCCTCTTTCGCCAGTTTGCGGCCCTGGCGGGCGTCGGCGTGTTTTTGCACCAGCAGGTCGAGGGTGCGGTCTCGCAGGGTGGGATCAACGCGGGCCGGGTGCCCAATCCGCACCGGCATTTCACCGGCCGCGAGGAGTTTCTCCAACAGATTGTCAACGGCATGATTACTGGCCGCCGTCGCCAGTACTCGCTCGCCGCGGGCGACCGCCTGCCGGATCAACTCGACGATCGTGGTCGTCTTGCCGGTGCCCGGCGGACCGTGAATGACGGCCACATCCTTCGCCGCCAGGGCAAACCTGACCGCCTCGGCTTGCGAGTCGTTCAGCGTGCGGATTTCGAGATCGGGAAGTGGGTCGAACGACGGCTCGCGGTCGCCAAGCAGGACATCTCGTAGTTCGGCCAGCCGGTCGCTGGTCGCCGTTGCTGCGCGCCGGAGCGCCTCTTGCTGCCGCAGCCGAGACACCTCATCGGGCGACAGATCCAGCCGGTAGGTGGCGTCGTCGGGCGGGTCGTCGTCGGGCGGCTCGATCGCCACGCCGATGCTGGTGAAGTCGCGGTCGTAAACCACCCCGCGGTAGGTGGGTCGGCGGCGGTGGGTGTCGGTCTGGCTGATGACGACCGGCGAACCGGGTTGAA
The DNA here is from genome assembly GCA_025459365.1 of Fimbriiglobus sp. Classification (GTDB taxonomy): domain Bacteria; phylum Planctomycetota; class Planctomycetia; order Gemmatales; family Gemmataceae; genus JALHQU01. The sequence goes on along the minus strand of JALOQR010000013.1, from coordinate 10,576 downwards.
GGCGGTTCGGCGGAAGCGTGTCGTTTCGTAACCCGCGGGTGAAGGTGAGCAATAATCGCGCGCCCAGCCCGAACTCGGAATCGCGAAGGATCAGCCCGGTGAGCGCAGCGCCGTCGCGGGTGGCGGTATCGGCCTGGGCGGCCTTGCGGGTCGCTTCTTCTTCGGCCTCGGCTTCCAGGTCGAGCAGGGCGGAGAGTTGGGCGAAGTGCCCGCTCAACTCCGCCGCACCCGTCGCCCTTGCTCGCACTGGGCGAGCGTCGAAGGTCGCCCCGTCGAGGGCGGTCACCAGTGCAGCGACCTTGTCGTGGGGTACTTCCACGGTCGCCCCGCGGCCGAGAAACGTAATTTTCCCCACGTGTTTACGGTCGAGCTTGCCGGCCGTGCAGACGAACGCCAGCACCGCCCCGACGGGCGTCTTGAACGGGAGCGGTTCGAGGTGAATGCGGGTCATGGCACTCCGTCGGCGGGTGAATCATTCAGCATACCGGCCGTAGCATATCCTCACCTCTTCGCACCAGTTCCGTAGGTGGTTTCCATGCTCCGACGACTCGCGCTCAGCGTGCTGATCTGCGCCGCTCCGCTGCCCGCTTCCGACCCGCTTCCGGTCGTTTCTGGTGAGCGAGTGAGGGATGCGGTGAAGTATCTGGCCAGCGACCAACTCGAAGGCCGTGGGCCGGGCGACACCCGCGGTGAAGAACTCACCACCCGCTACCTCGCCGACGAGTTCAAGAAGGCCGGGCTGAAACCACTCGGCGAAAAGGGGAGCTACTTCCAACCGGTGCCGCTGGTGAGCGTCGAGACGCGACGAACCACCATCCTGAAGGCGGTGAAGGGAGATGCGGTCGTCGAATGGCCACTGGAAGAGGGGTTCGCCGGCACCACCCACACGCAGGCGGCGGTCGAGGAGATCGACGCTGAAGTAGTGTTCGTCGGCCACGGCATCACTGCTCCAGAATTCGGCTGGGACGACTACCAGGGCATCGACGTGAAAGGCAAGGTCGTGGTGCTGTTCACCAACGAGCCACCGTCCGATGATGCCAAGTTCTTCGGGGGTAAAGCACTCACTTATTACGGGCGCTGGACTTACAAGTTCGAGGAGGCGACCCGGCGCGGGGCCAGAGCGGTGCTGATCATCCACACCCCCGAGACGGCCGGCTACCCCTACTCGGTGGTGAAGGTACTCGACGGCATGCAGATGGAACGCGACCCGAAGGCCCACGCCCTCGCCTTCGCGGGGTGGGTGTCGAGCAAGATCGGGGAACAGATGCTCGCCCACGTCAGCAAAACTGTCGAGGTGGCTCTGAAAGAAGCCAACACCGCGGGGTTCAAGCCCTACCCGCTCGGCTTCCGCCTGAAGGGCAAGGTGGAGAGCTTGGTGCAGAAAGTGGTGAGCAAGAATGTGGTCGGGATCATCGAGGGGAGCGACCCAGACCTCAAGGCGGAGGCGGTGGTGTTCACCGCTCACTGGGATCACCTGGGGGTCCGCAAAGGCGCGAGCCTGGGCGACAACATCTACAACGGGGCGGCCGACAACGCCACCGGGTGCGGGCTACTGCTCGAACTCGCTCGCGCCTGGGGCAAGTTGCCTGCCAAGCCGAAACGTTCGGCCGTGTTCCTGGCGGTGACCGCTGAAGAGAAGGGGTTGCTTGGCTCGAAGTACTACGCGGCTCACCCTCTCGTTCCCCTCGGGAAGACGGCCCTGAACCTGAACTTCGACATGATCCTGCCGCTCGGCGTGCCCGAGGCGGTAGTGGCGAACGGGGCCGAGCGAACGACCGTGTGGGGGGCAGTGCAACAGGCCGCCAAACGGAGCCAGGTCGAAGTGCAAGCCGACCCGCGGGCAAACCTGGGGACTTACTACCGCTCCGACCACTTCTCGTTCGCCCGGGCAGGGGTGCCGGCGTTTTCCGTCGGCAACGGGTCGAAGATGCGTGGCAAGGCGGACGACTTCGTCGCCAAGGCGGCCAAGGAGTTCAACGACAAGGAGTACCACACCCCCGCCGACGAACTGAAGGCGGACTGGGACTTCGCCGGGTTTGAGGTGATCGGCCGGTTTGCTCTGCAGATCGCGGTGGAGGTGGCGAACGCCCCGGCTCTGCCGACGTGGAACTCGGGCGACGAGTTCCTCCCCGCCCGAGTGAAAAGCGGGGTGAAGTGATGGGGCGCTCATCTCACCCGTCAGGGCAACCGAGTCTGGTGAGGTGGCCGTTTCAGTCGCAAAAAACGCCACGGCCGGTGGCCCCGTGTGGAGCTACCGGCCGTGGCGTTTGCATCACATCGGACCGAGGCCTCTTCTCCTTCCAGCCCCGTGGTTCCAGCACGTTGCTGCGGTCCGTGTGATGAAAGACATTTGAAGCAATCCTCGTGCCAGGGCGAAAAACCGCTTCCGCGGCGGGAAATCCGGCACTTTCTGCCAGCCGAGGTTGTAACTCTTGCAAAACTGGCCGAAGTGCGGTTGCAAGAAAGCGGCGTTGATTTTTCATCGCACCACGATCACTCGCACATCGGCCACGTTGGTGCCAGTCGACCCTGTACGGATCAATCCATCGACGCGATCGAAGAACGGGTACGCGTCGTGGTTCGTCAGCGCCTCGGTTGCCCCGGCCAGTTCCGTGAACTCGTCGGCCACCGCCCCGGCGGCATCGGTCGGTCCGTCTTCACCGTCCGTCCCCCCGCTCAGCACCGCCACGCCCGGCATCCCGTTGCGGCCGAGGTGGCGTAGCACCGCCAGCGTGAATTCCTGATTCCGCCCGCCCTTGCCGGGATTCGTCCCGAGCGTGACCGTCGTTTCGCCTCCGATGAGGATGCACGCCGGCACGGATAACGGTTCACCCCGTTCGCGGATGTTTCGCACAATCCCCGCCGCCGTCGCGGCTACGTCCTTCGTTTCTCCTTCGATGAACGGCCCGAGGTCGAGCACACGATATCCGAGGTGTTCGGCGGTGCGGTGGGCGGCGGTCAGTGCGAGGGCGTTGTTGCCGATGACACGGTTTTCGACGCTCGCCGGGAGCACCTTCGGCGTGTCTGGCTCAGTACCGTCACAGCCCTTCTGAATGTGCGAGGTTACGTCGGGCGGGCAGCGGTGCCAAAGGCCATAGCTTTCGAGAATCTGCTTCGCGTCGGCGAAGGTGGTGGGGTCGGGGGCGGTCGGCCCACTGGCGATCACGTCGAGCGGGTCGCCGACCACGTCCGAGATGATGAGCGAGACGAGCCGCCCGCCGCGGAACGCCTCGGCTAACCGCCCCCCCTTCACCCGCGAGAGGTGCTTACGGACACAATTCATCTCGCCGATGGTCGCCCCGCTGGCGTGTAGTAGTTTCGTGACGGCGAGCTTGGATTCCAGCGAAACGCCCGCGGCGGGGCACGGCAGCAGCGCCGAACCGCCGCCGGAGATCAGGCACAGGGCGGTGTCGCCCGGCCCAGCCGACGACAGCAACCGCAGCATTTCTTCGGCACCGGTGACCCCCTCCGCCGTGGGGAAGTTGGACGCCGCAGGGCGGGCGGGGTGCAATCGAATGCGCTGAAGCGGAGCGGTGCAGTCGGCGGGGACGTTGACGAGGCCGATTGCCTCGGGCAACACGTCTTCCACCCCCGCGGCCATCTCGGCTCCGGCCTTCCCGCAGCCGACGACGATCACCCGCCCGGAGAGTTTCAGCGAGCGAACGGCGTCGGCCACCAGCGGCCGCGGTCGTACGGCGGCCACGGCCGAGAGCCAGATGGCGAGGGCATCGGAGCGGAGGGAGGTCATTTCTTCTTCGGGTCCAGGTTGGCCTTGATGTCGTCGTCGTTCACGCGGCTCTCCACGCCCTCCGTTGGCACGTCCACCTTGCAGATCCACAGGAGGGCATTCAGCACCACCTTGCGGAAGTTGTCGTCTTGCCAGTTCTTGTGGGTGTGCCCGCCGGTGAATCCGACGCCCCGCCCGCCGTCTTTTCGCTCCACGCACCACATCATGTGTTCGGGGTTGCCGGCCCCCTCCTGAATGTGCTTGTACGGACCCTTTGGGTAGACGTATGGCCCGTTTCGCACCTTTTCGTTCGGCACGGCGGTGAGCAGCGGCGTCACGCCCTCCAGCTTGGGGCGGAACCGCATGTTGAAGTACCACTCATCGCGGATACTGAATGGCTTCACCCCGTTGGTGATTGGGTGCTTCGGGAACTCCTTGAACTCCGGACTCCACATTGGGTTGCACGACCACTCGTGCTCGTAGCACCCGCCGATCCAGTCGCGGAACTCCGTTGCCCCGATGTCTTTCGGCACTTCGACGGCGTAGTGGGCACACATCAGCCCCACCCCGCTCGCCATCCGCTTGCCGATGCGTTCGAGGTTTTTCCCCTTGAGGAACGGGTGCCCACCGCCGCCGTCGGCGTAGCACAGGATGCCGGCTGCCCCGTCGAGAATACTGTCGTCCTTCGGGTAGCCGTTGTTCACCACCTCGACCTGGAGCGACTTCACCCCCTCCAGGCACTTGGCCAGCAACTTGACGCCGGCGTTGAACTCGTGGTCGCCGGGGCCGTGGCTCATGCTGCCGCCGATGAGCACCAGCTTTTTCGGTTTGTCGTCGGCGGCGAACGACAGCAGGGGGGTGGCGGCAACGGCGGCGGACGCGGCCAGGAAACGACGGCGGGAGAGGGCCATGAGTGAATCACCTCAGGAGGACGAAGTTGGTGTATGCAGAAATGGCTGGCCGGGTGCAATTGCGGGTTGGCGGTGGCGTCTACCGCAGTGGAGTTGCCGATGTCTCGATCTGCCCTGAATGCTGTGATTCGCTTCGCCGCCGACAGCGGCGACGCCGACCCCTTGTTGCTCGAACGGTTCCGCGCTGGGGATCAGGCGGCGTTCGCCGAACGGGTGCGGCGGTACGCCCGGCTGGTGTGCGGGCAGTGCCGGCACCGGCTGAACACGGTTGTCCTCGCTGGTACCACTGCGAAGAGGTGGAGATTACGGCCCCGGCTGGTGGTCGGACAGTACAACTCGGTCGAGCAGTTCGTCTTCACCCGAGAATGGAAACGGCTGATCACCGCCCACGGCACCCACGTACTGGTGTGGGAGGTCGCGCGACCGCTGACGGCGGCTTGGGCCGCCCCGGAATCACGGTGGCGGGGTGTGGTCGTCACCTCGGTCGGCGCTGGCCGGGGCGAGTACCGATCCGCGGTCGATGTTCTTCTTCTTCAGCTTGGTGTGCAGGGTGTCGCGGCTGATGCCCAGTACCCGCGCTGCCTGGCTCACGTTCCCGGAGGTCTGCCGCAGTGCCCGCAGGATCGCCCACGTCTCGATGTCGTCGATATCCAGGCTGGTCGGCAAGTCGGCGGAGGCCGTCGGGGCGGCCTCCTGCACTGGGCCGAGCGGGAGCAGGTCGGCTTCGATCACGTCGCCCTCGGTCATCACCGCGCCGCTTTCCAGGATGGCCCGGAGTTGCCGCACGTTCCCCGGCCAGGCGTACGCAAACAGCTTTCGTTCAGCCGCCGCCGACAGCCGCAGCGGCTTGCGAAGCTGCTGCGAGATCCGTTCGAGGAAGAAACGCGAGAGTTCGGGGATGTCTTCGGCGTGCTCGCGGAGGGGCGGCACCTTCACCGTGATGACCCGCAGGCGGAAGAGGAGGTCTTGGCGGAACTTTCCGTGGCGGACTTCGGCCTCCAGGTCGCGGTGGGTGGCGGCCACCACTCGCACATCGACGTTCACCTCGCGGCTCCCCCCGACCGGGCGGAACGATTTGCCCTCGATAACACGCAGGAGCTTGGCCTGGCACTCCAGCGACAGATCGGCCACTTCGTCGAGGAAAAGCGTTCCCTCGTCGGCCTGCTCGAACAGGCCGGGGTGGTCGTGGTCGGCCCCGGCGAACGCCCCCTTGCGATAGCCGAATAACTCGGCTTCGAGCAAGGTGGGTGCGATGGCGGCGCAGTTCACCACGACGAGTGGGCCGCCCGAACGCGGGCTATGGCGGTGCAGTGCGAGGGCGACCAACTCCTTGCCGGCCCCAGTTTCGCCAGTGATGAGCACGGTGAACGGCAGGGGCGCGGCCCGGCCAATCTGCATCCGCAGGTTCATCATGGCGGAGCTATCGCCGATCAATTCGTCAGCGACCGGTGCCGACCCACGTAGCCGCAGGTTCTCGGCTTCCAGCTTGCGGCGGTGGCGGAGGGCTTCCAGGGCAGGGGCGAGGAACCCGCTGACCGCCTGAAGGAAGTTGACGTCTCGCTCCGTGAACGGGCGGCCGGTGCGGTAGGCGTGGATCGCCGCGAGCGGCTCGCCAGAGTAACCGCCCACCGGCAGACAGACCGCGTCGGTGAACGACGACAAACTGCCCGATGCAGGAGCCAGCCCGGCGGAGGCATCGCCGAAGAGCCACACCCGCGTGCGGGTAGTACGCACCTGTTCCGTCAATCGCTTGCTCAGTGGCACGTCGATCGGCACCCGCTCGGGCAGGATCATCTTCGGCATCGGATCGGAAGGATCGAGGCCGAGGTAGCCGACGAATGTGGCGGAGGTTTGGTTCAGCAGCGTCCGGAGCGAGAGGCGTATCAATTCCTGGGCATCGACTGACCCGACGGCGTTGGTCATGTACTTGACCAACGCGGCCAGTTCATCCAACCGCAGGCTCGTGTCGTCTTCGACTGGAACCGTGATCGGTTGGGAAGGCGGTGGTTCGCGGGTGGGAGCGCCAGTCACCCGTGTCATGCGGGCAGGGTCGAGCTGGATCGCTGTTCCCGTTTGTGAATTGTTTTCGCCGGTTCCGGCTCCACCGGCTGTGGGTGGGAGCACGGTGCCGATGGTGAAGCGGAAGCGAGTGTTGCCGATTTGCAGTTCCGCCCCTTCGGTCAGTTCACCCGCTCCTTCCAGCTTGCCCCCGGCCAGCTTGCTCCCGTTCAGCCCGAAGTCGCGGACGTACCACTTTCCTTCTTCGAAATAGACCTTGGCATGAAGGCGCGAAACGAGGTCGTCGCGGATCACGAAGGAGTTATCTCGACTCCGACCAATGATCACAGTCGTGCCGGGGATCAACTCCAATGTGGTCGGGCTACAATCCCCCGATTCAACGGTCAGTCTGGCACGCATAGCACAGCCTGGGCGTACGGATTGGAATCGACGGTGGGGCGTTGTCGAGCTAGCTTAGCACCGGGATGCCGGAACGGCGTTCACTCGTGACCGGAATTTCGACACAATGAACACGGTTCTCGGGATGACCGTTTCGATATTGTAGACATACCCTGCACCCGGCGGCATCTCACCGATCGCTTTTCCCAAAATGACCGATACCCTGGGAGACAGACCCTCGTGCAGACTCAACTCGAAGGCCGCGCCTACGTTCTTGGCGACAACATCGACACCGATCAGATCATCCCGGCCCAGTACCTGACGTATAACCCGGCAGTGCCCGAGGAATACAAGATGTTCGGCAAGTTCGCCCTGATCGGCGTGCCGAACGATCAGGCCGGCTTGCCCAAAGGACACGTGGCATTCCACGATCCGGCTGGGGATGAGTTCGTCTCCCCGTACACGTTTGTGGTCGGTGGAAAAAATTTCGGATGTGGTAGCAGCCGCGAACATGCCCCGGTGGCTCTGGCGGCCGCCGGTATCAAGGCGGTGATCGCCGAGTTTTACGCCCGCATCTTCTACCGCAACTCGGTCAACGGCGGTTACCTGACTCCAGTCGAGAGCGATGAACGCCTGTGCGAGCGAGTGGCCACCGGCGACCTACTCCGGCTCGACCTGACCGCCGGCACCCTCGACAACCTGACCACCGGCGAGACGTATCGCGTAAAACCGCTCGGTGAGGTGCTGCCGATCGTGGAAGCCGGCGGCATCTTCGAGTACGCCAAGCGGCAGGGCATGCTGCAGTAAGGTGAACCGTGCCGCTGGCCACAGGTTGGGTCGGCCGTTGCTGCCGAACCAACCCGCGCACGGTTGAATCAGTAGCGAACTGAGTGCAACAGTGTCGCGCTCAGTTGTAGTGCGTCACTTCTTCGATGGGGGGGGTATCTGCGTGGCAGGTGGCAGTGTGGCAGACGGGGGAGCCGGCGTGCTCACTGGCTGGGCGGGTGGCGGGGGCGGCTTGAGGCGATCCAGCACGCCCTTGACACGAGTGAACTCGGCAAGCGCAGCCTCGGCGGCCGCCTTCGCCGGGGCCACAGCGGCCGCCGCAGCCTCGGCGGCCGCTTTTGCGGGAGCGACGGCCGCGGTCGCCTTCGGCTGGGCAGCGGTCAGTTCCATCACCTTCGCTTGACTCGCGGCGAGTGCGGTTGTCAGTTCGGTCTGGGCCTTGACCGCCGCGGTGTACTTGTCGGTCGCCGCCTTCAGCGCCGCCGCGTGGTCGGCGTTCGCCTTCTTCGCCGCGTCCAGTTCGGCCTGCGCCGCCTTCACCATCTCGGCCGCCTTCTTCGCCTGCTCGGCCAGCATCGGGTTGTTCGGTGCCTTGGTGGCAGCGTCTTGAATCTCGGCGGCGGCCTTCGTTAATGCGGCCGCGGCCACCTGCTTCGCCTGCTCGGTCATCGTCAGCATTGGCCCGGCAGCGGTCAGTTTGTCCATCTCGGCCTTGAGGGGCGGCACGGCGGCTTTGGCCGCGTTCAGCGCGTTCGTCTGGTCGGTTACGGCCTTCTGGAATTGCGGCAACTCGGCGGCGATCTTGGCCACCAGTGCGTTCGCATCAGCGAATGCTTTCTGCGCCGCCGCGTTCTTGCCGTTGGCGTCGTTGAACGCTCCCTGCGATTGCTTCAGCTTCGCGTCTGCCGCAGCGAACGCCGCCTCGGCCGCTTTCAGCCGCTCGCCCACCGGCAGCGGGTTGGTGTCGGCAACCGCCATTACTTTGGCGTCGGCCGGGGTCCAGGTCTTGAGCGTGCCGCCCCAGTCGCCGGCGATCACCCGCTGGTCGTCGTGGGTGAACGCCACCTTCAGCCCGAGATCGGTGAACGGTTCGAGTTGTTTCTGCAGCCCGCCATTGCCGTCCCACACCTTCGTCACCTTGTCGCGGCCGGTGGACGCCACCCGCCCGTCGCGGCTGTACCGCACGCTTGCTGCGCCGCCGGGGTGCGCCGCCCAGCTCTTGAACGCCGTGCCGTTATCCATTTCCCATAGTTTCACCGTGCCGTCCTCGCTGGCGGTGGCCAGGGTGTTGCTGTCGGCCCGCCAGCTCAGATCGGTGATCATGGCGGTGTGCCCGCGGAGTGTGTGAAACTCGCGGGCGGTGGCTGCCTCCCACACGAAGGCACCGCCGTTGCGGTCAGCCGTGGCCAGCAGCACCCCGTCCGGGCTGAATTCGACCGCCGTCACCCAGTCGGTGTGTTTCTTGATCTCGTGCAGCAACTTGCCGTCGGCGGTGGAGTAGATGCGGACGAGCTTGCTTGGCGACCCCACCGCGATCATGGTCTGGTCGGCGGAGAGATCGGCCGCGAGAATCGCGTCCGTTTCAATGCCCACTTCCGTCACCTTCTCGCACGTCTCGACGTTGAACAGTACTGCCTTGCCGCTCGCTCCGCCGCGGCCACCCGCCGCGAGCAGTAGTTTGCTGTTGCGGCTGAATTTCAGGCTGTTGATCTGCCCATGCTCGAACGGCAGAGCGCCGAGGAAGTCGCCGGTATCGGCGTGGTACAGCAAGATTTGCCGCTGCCCGCCGACGGCGACGAGCGGCGCCCAGGGGCTTGCGGCCAGGGCCAGCACCGCCCCCGGTCGGCGGGTGCGGGCGAGCGGGTCGGGCTTCAACTTGCCGGCCTGTGGCATCGGCGGCGGGCCGTCGGGCTTACCCTTGCTCACCGCCTTCAGCCCGATGTCCACCTTCGGCTTGTCCGGCATGACCACCTTCGACCCGGCGTTCTCCTTGCCCCCCTGGTCGATCCACACGCGGAGCAGTTCGATTTGGGCGTCCGGGATCTTCTGCTTGCTTGGCGGCATGACCGGCTCTTCCTTGTGAGCGGTCATGGTGTACAAGCGGGACTTGTCCGGGTTACCGGGGGTGACGACCTCCCCGCTCGACCCGCCGAGCTTGAGGTTGGCGTAGGTGTCCACCTTCAGCCCGCCCCGCTGCTTGTCCGGCCCGTGGCAGCTCACGCAGTGCTGCTTGAGGACGGGTAGCACGTCGGCGTCGTAAGTGGGGTTCTTGGCGTCGGCGAGCACCGCCGCAGGTAGGGCGGCGAGGGTGAGCAAGGTGAGCGTCGGGCGGGGCATGATATCAACTCTCCGGTGTCGTTCGACTCATTCACCCCAGGGCGTCAGCCCTGGGCGGCCTGGTCATCGAAGTACGCCTTCCACGCCCGCAGCCCGGCGATGTAGCGCTCTGTCCCGCGAGACACTTCCGCCGCGGTCATGCCGGGGCGGAACCACCGACGCACGTCCGGGAGCAGTTCGGTCTGCTTGCGGATGTCGGTAAGCCACTCCGCTGGCATCAGCTGGGCGAAAGTTGCCGGGGCATACTCTGTCGCCAGTCGACAGAGGTCGATGACCGCTTCGGTTTCGGTGGTCCGCCCATGTTCGTACTCGGCGAGCGCTCTCTGGGGTGTCATTGGTGCCCCCCTGAAACCGGCGGCTCACGCCGCTCGGCTCACCTCCACTCCGCACTCCCCGTTCCGCGTTTCACGTTTCGGTA
>JALOQR010000190.1 GCA_025459365.1 Fimbriiglobus sp. | reverse complement strand
CGGAACCACCGCACCCGGCGGGTGCGAAGTACACATTCTCTATCGTAGCAGGCTCATCGGTTCGAGCTTGCGAACACTCCGCAGGGCGAACAGGCCGCTGAACAGGGCGGTCCCGATGGTGACGGCCGCCGCACCGGTCATCACCTCCCACCGCAGTACCACCTTTGCCCCACCGGCCGCTGCCGCCTGGGCGAGGAGCCACACTACCGGCACCGATGCGACAACACCGAACACTCCTACCCACCACGATTGGGCCATCACCAGCCCGTAGATTCGACCGCGGGGAATGCCCAGAGCCAGCAGGGTGGCGAACTCCTTGGCCGATGCCATCGTCGCGGAGTACAGCGTCTGTGCAGTGATGACTGCACCGACGAGCAAGCCCAGCAGAGCCGCGTATCCGATGGCGATGCCCGCCTTGGTTCGCGTCAGCCAGTACCACCGGCAACTGAAGCTGAACTCATCGGTCGTGTACACCGACATTTCCGGGTACTCAGCCCGCAATTCGGCGACGATCTCTTTGGCTCGCTGCGGCGATTCGCACCGAGCGAGCAGATATGTACAGTGGTCCGGCGATACAAACCCGGTGAGCAACTTGCGGGCGGTCGTCTCGGAGCAGAGGATCCACGGAGCGGCCAGGCTCTTCATTCCTCGCACCGTGCCAACGAGCGTCACCTCGATACCGCTGATCTTGGCGGTGTCGCCAGGGCCACTCAGATGCAACCGTTTCAACTCCGACTCATCGGTCACAATGCTGTTCGGCAGAGTCAGGGCTTCCCGTAGTTCGGCCGGCAGTACGTCTGGAGCGCCAGCCGCATCGGGGTCGAGACTACTGCCGAGCACAAAGCATCGTTCCATGCCACCGTCGGGCCGGGTCATGTTAGCGTACATGGCCAGGTAGATTTCCGGTTGGCCGATCAGCCCTCGCTTCTCCGTCAATCGCGGCATGTGAGTATTGATGGGCACCTGCACACCGAGATCGACGCTTTTCACGTCCTGCGACCCCACCCACAGATCGGCCCGCGCGTGGTCGACTGGCACACTGGTGATTTCGAACAGCCCGAGCAACAACCCCACCTGAAGCACAATGAGCAATGCCGAGAATGCCACCGCCCCAACGCCGGCGGCGTAACGGGCCTTGTCGTGCCACAGGGTTTGCAGGGCGTAGGACATCGTCGCAGTGACCAGTAACCAGTGGGCAATGACCAGCGAAGACAACACACCAGCTCAGGCAGCCCAGGTCTGGCCACTGGCCATTGATCCCGGAACACTGCTCGGGAGATCGCAAAGATCTCCCGACACATAAAGGTGGTGCCACACCTGCGTCGCCGTGACAGCCGTCAGGCCCATCTCGAGGCCCACTCGGGCCGGGGTGCGCCGCATGGTCGCTAATTTCGCTTTCGCTTGCAACACCGCCTGCGGATCGAAGTAACCGGCCTTCCGGAGCGATTCTTCGGAGAGGACCTGTTCGACCCATGCCTCAGCCTGCGGGTTCGCCCCGCCCTTCACCCACGAGTCCATTGGGGCGCGGAACATCAGTTTCTTCCGCCACGCCACCGGCTTTGGCAACCACCGCTCGGCTACCTTCCGCTCGACGTACTTGTCCTTGAGTAGCCCCCGCAGTTTCCACCGCGGGTGCAGTTTCGCCATGAACGCGATCACCCGCTCATCGAGGAACGGGTAACGGGTTTCCACGCTCTGGCTCATGGCCACCCGGTCGCCTTTGCTAGCCAACAAGTGCCCCGGCAGCATGATGCGAGAGCCGAGATACATTTGCCGGTGGAATGGGTGCCAGCGGTGTAGGTCGGGGTTCAGCCCGAGGTCGTCGTAGGCCGAACGCGACAGGGCGAACTGCTTGAGTTCCGGTGTGAAGAATCGCAGCTTGTTCAGGCTCATCATGCCGTAGACATCGATCCAACCGTTATGGCCCCCCAGAGCTTTTCGCACCTTCAGGATTTCGCTGATCGGGTACGCCGGCTGGCCGGTTGCCTTCAGCCCAGCCGTGCGGACATACAGCCCGAGCGGCAATCCCGGCACCACATCGAGCCACGCACTTGCCTTGTGGTACTTGAACCACGGGTATCCGCCGAGCCATTCGTCGGCCCCTTCACCGGTGAGAGCGACCTTGAACCCGTTCTGTCGCACGGCCCGCGCCAGGTGCATCAGCCCCAGGCACGAAGTGTCGATCACCGGGAACTCGGCCGCTCGGATCAGGCTCGGGTAATCACCACGTAGTTCGGCGTCGCCGAGCGGCACGATCACTGGCTGACAACCGAGGTGCCGGGCCGTTTCGAGTGCCTCGTTCTCTTCGTTGAATTGCTTTTTCTGCACGCTGACGGTGAATGTAGGAATTGGCCGGCCGAGCGCCTTGCTCGCCATCGCCACCACCAAACTGCTGTCCACCCCGCCGCTCAGGTAGCTGACTACGGGCACGTCAGCCCGCAGCCGGCGGTCGACCGACGCCATCAGCACCGCCTCGAAGTCGTCGATCACCTTGTTCGCGTCATGCCCGTACTCCTCCTGCCCACGGTCGGGGTACGTCACCTGCCAGTAGGTCTTCTGGGTCAGGTCAACGGCTCCCGGCTTGATGTGCAGGTATCGTCCCGGGGCCAGGCAGGAGATGCCCTCGAACACGGTCGACGGGCCGGGCATGGCGAAGAAGGTGAAGATCTGGTTCAGTCCGACCGGGTCGGCCTTCGCCGGCACCAGCCCGGAGGCGAAGAGTCCCTTCATTTCGGAGGCGAACAGTAGCCAGTCGGTGCCGTCCACCCGCCGGGTGGTGTAGAAGAGCGGGCAGATGCCAGCGCGGTCGCGGCCGAGGATGAACTCGTTGTTGCGGCTATCCCAGAGGCAGAAGGCGAACTGCCCGCGGAGGTGTTCCCAAAGACCGTGCGCTCCGTGGTCTTCGTACAGGTGCGGGATGAGTTCGGTGTCGGTGTGGGTGCGGAAGACGTGCCCTTTGGACTCCAGTTCCTTCCGCTGCTCGGGGTAATCGAACAGTTCGCCGTTGAACACGACCTGTACGGAACCGTCTTCGTTGCCAAGGGGTTGCCGGCCGTCTTTCAGCCCGACGATGGAAAGCCGCCGCATGCCGAAGTGCAAGCCATCGCGGGAGAGAAAACCGTCTTCATCCGGCCCGCGGTGGTAGATGGCCTGAGCCATACGGGCGACCACGCCCGCCGGCGCCACCCGCCGCGTCCCATTCAGGTCGATCATCCCGGCAATGCCGCACATCAGAAGAAGCCCAGAGTACTCCGCACCCTCCGGGTGCGGTTCGGTCACCGCACCCGCGAGGGTGCGGAGTACGTTCTCACGCTACCGCCATGGCAAGGATCGCCTTGCCGTCGAAGATCGCCCGGCGGGCGAAGGCGGCCATCGTCTTGAGTACTGCTTCCACGCCGGGGGTGTTCCACTCGCTCAGGCTGTCGGCCGCCCCCCACTTCTTCGCGAGCGAGCGGAGTTCGGCGTCTTTTAGCCCGGCCAGTTTCCGCACCAACTCCGGGTGAACCCGGTACACGCTCACGGACCCATCCTCAGGGTCCGAGTCTTCAAACAGCAATTCCGCCGCCGGGGAGTCGTCGGCCCGCAACAACGCCCACAACGCCCCCACCGCCTCGTCGTCCAGGTCGGCGAGGTCGAGGTGCGGCCAGTCGTCGAACCCGTGCAGTTCACACACGATCGACGCCACGTCGGCCGCTTCGTCCGGGTCGGCGATGAACCAGTCCGCACTCACGGGTCGCACTCCGTTGCGATCCATTTGGAACCTACTCTCAGCGAGAGCGGGCCACCCTACTTGTGCCGTGCCGCCCACTTGTCGGCCTTCCGCCGCATGATCCACCGAACCCCGCGGGGCCACGCCCGCCGGCCGAACCACAGCCACCAGCTCACGAACCCGACGGCCCGCTCACGGGTGTTGTGCGTCAGGCTCCGCACTACCGCGTCGGCCACTTCGTCCGGCGGCTGTGCCCCTTCGAAGTCGAGGTACACCTTGCCCTCGTTGCGGATCAGGTGACGGTTCAGATCGTCCGACTTCACCAACCCCGGCAGCACCAGCAGTACGTCAATGTCGTAGCGGGCGAACTCAGCCCGCAGGGCTTCGGTCAGGCCGACCAGGGCGTGCTTGCTGGCGCAGTGCTCGGGCAGGCTGGGGATGCCGGCCCGCCCGCAGATGCTCGCCAGGTTGAGCACGGCCGGCTGCCGTCCGGCGGCGGCGCTGGCCACAAGGTGCGGCTGGCACTCGCGAATTAACTCGGCCGGGACGAAGAAGTTCACCTCCATCACCCGGCGGAAGATGTCCGGCGTGCTGGTGGCGAACTCACCGAAGCTTGCGATGCCGGCGCAATTCATCAGAACGTCTAGAACGCCGTACTGCTCGACCGCCGACGCCACAACCAACCGCCGCTGGAGCGGGTCGGTCAGGTCTGCTGCCACCGCCTCGGCCCTTCCCCCGGCCGCCCGAATGCTCGCCACCAGCGAGTCAAGTTCTTCGGAGGAGCGGGCGGTGACGATCAGGTTCGCCCCAAGGCGAGCCAAACGCTCCGCCACCCGCCGGCCGATGCCGCGAGATGCGCCGGTCACGAGGATGGATCGGCCTTTTAACTCACGGGTCATCAATCCAGACCGTGTTTCGGTGAAGTTCGCCCGCCAGAATGATACCGAGCGGTGGAGGGGAAGCCACTCCGAGTGGCACTGGAGGGTGAAAAAACAAACCCGCGACCGGCAAACCGGTCGCGGGCGTTGGGAATTTAGGTGGCCGAGGTGACTCAGGCTACAGCGTCAGTCGCTTCGGCGTCCGTCTTCTTGCCGGCAAACCGGCGACGGGCGATCAGGCCAGCGGCACCAATGGCGAGTAGCACCAACCCAGCTGGGGCCGGGATCGGCGTAACGGGCACGATTTGGTCCTGGGCAGTAGCGCTGAACAGGCCAATCAGAGTGTATTTCTGGGCCGGTTCGGGCAGGGTGTCGTCGTTGATGGTGCGAAGCCAGCTTTCGGCGAGAGCGATGCCACTCGGCAGCCCCGGTCCAGCAGCGGTGAAGTTACCGGTGCTCAGGTTGCTGCTGTTTGGATCGTACAGGATCTTCCACTGGGCCAGTTGGAAGGCGGCGCCGCTGGCGGCATCGGTGGTGCGGTCGTAGAAGAGGTCGTACAGCCGCTGGAGGCGGTTCACCTTCAGGGCGCTGCCGCCAACGTCGGGCAGGTCGGCCAGGGCTACGGCCTGGTAGGTGACGTTCTGACCGAGCGAAACGTCCTTGAAGTACGCGGCACAGAACGACTTGAAGGTCGAGCCGAGGCCGGTGTTGCTCGTGTCGCTACTGACGACAAAGTTGAACGGGCCGATCGGGCCTTCGTTGATCGTGCGGCTACCGTCAGCAACGGTGGCCCTGGTGTTAATCGTCTGGCTCGGAGCGGTACCGATGAACGTGGTCGCCACGTCGGCTCGGGCAGACCCGATCCCAACCACGGCCAACAGGGCCGGCAAAACAAACTTCGCAAGCAGACGTGCCATGGAGTTTACTCCCTGTATTCCCCGGTGATTCGGCACGGGGGGCGATGGTAACGGACAGAGACCGAGCACCCACGCAGGCACTATGCCAACGTGATTTTCATGGCCTACAGTAGCGAGGAAGGTGGGTAATTTGTAGAGAAAAATCCGCCACTCTCATATTTTGCCCGGACATTTCCTTCGCCAGCATACGATTTTCCGACTCCAGATGTGAACCTCTCGCATCAGCCGATAGCTTCCACCTGTTGACCATAGGCAACGATTCTCTGAGTTTTCTGGGGGTTCTGTGCCACCCGGCCTGACACAAAATCAGGGGAAAGTTATCCCCCCGGACGGGGGCGGGACAGTCAAAACGATCTGCGTCCCATCAAAAGATAGGCGAATGTCGGCAAGTCCTTTGACTTCGTCTGGTGAGTGCGTGACGTGCAACACCGTTGGCCGGTCGGTTGTCCGAACTTCCTTCAACACAGTCACCAACCGCTCGACCGTCGCTGCATCGACGGCATTGAGCGGTTCATCGAGTAGCAGTACTCGCGGCCCGAACGCAAGCGCCCGACCGAGTGCGACACGTTGGGCCTCCCCACCGCTCAGCCCCACCGCCCGCCGATTCAGCAGCGGAGCCAGCCCGAGTTGGTCGCCCAACTCGCGCACACGAGCCTCCACCTCGGCCCGCGGTCGCTTCCGTACTGTCAGGGCAAAGGCGAGGTTCTCTCCCACTGTCAGGTGGGTGAATATCGCCGCGTCTTGCGGGACGTACCCCACATTTCGGCCGGCAGGCGGCAGGATGCTCACGTCACGATCGCAGAGCTGAATCATGCCGGCCGACGGCGACCGCAACCCGGCCACACATTCGAGCACGGTGGTCTTCCCGCACCCGGTCGGCCCGGTGAGCACAGCGTAACCGCCGGCCGGGACAGTAAATGAGATGTTGGCCAGAGCGAACGTCCCCTGTCGGATGGTCAGACCACTCACAGAAATCACGACGCACCCGCCTTCACCCCGGCCGCCCGGAGCACCACGAGCACTGCCACCGCCACTGCCACTAGCAGTAGTGCCACCGCTACGGCCGCCTCCAAGTTGCCGGTACTTAACTCCAGGAACACGGTTGTTGGCAACACCTCGGTGCGATACCGGGTGGCCCCGGCGAACACCAATACCGGCCCGAATTCACCCATCGCCCGCGCCCACGCCAGGGTGAACGCGGCCATGATTCCTCGTCGGGCCTCTGGCAGCGTCACCCGCCAGAATGCCCCGGCCCGTGTGCAACCGAGTGTGAGTGCCACATCTTCGCTGCGGGGGGTGAGCGTGTCGAACGTCACGCGGAGGCTACGAACGGCCAGGGCCGTCACCACGGTGAACTGGGCCAGCACAACCCCGGCGACGGCATAGGTAAACGGGAATGCCGTTCGCTCGAACCATCGCCCGGTGGTGGTCTGGAACAGCAGCAACAGGCTCAACCCCACCACCACCGGCGGCAGCACCACCGGCACATCCACCAGCAACTCAACCAGCCATTTCCCAGGAAAGCGAGAGCGGGAAAGTAGGTACGCCAGCGGTACACCCACCCAAACGGCCAGGATGGCGGTGATCGAACTGCTGAGCAGCGAGAGCCACAAGGCCGAGCGAATGGGGGGCGAGGCGAGGGCGGCGGCGAAGGTGTCGGGGGAGGTGTGCAGTACGTCAGCGACCAGCAACCCGGCGACGAGCAGCACGTACAGCCCGCCGAGCAACCCGAGAGCAATCAGGAACGGCCGATCGGAGGAGTGCGGCATGGAGTCAGTGTACATCGACCCAAATAGAGGTCGGTCCGACTCAGTGAACATGCGGGAGTGGCCGACAGGGTGGCGTAGGCGGAGAGAATCGGAAACGGTTGGGGGGGGGTGTCTGCCACACTGCCAACTGCCACACACATACCCCCCTGTAGGCTATCTTGACGCAAACCTCTGTCAAAAAGAGATTTATGGCCGAATCGCCCTGAGGCATCTGCGCGAATGGGAGAAGATTAAAGGACCGATGCGGAATGGTCCTCCTCGATCGAACCAGGCCCGCTGTTGGAGTTCCTGCGGGGGAACGTGAGTGAACGCAAGTTGCGCTTGTTCTCGGTGGCTTGCTGTCGGTTGAGGAAAATCGTGGGCGATTATCACGAACGGGAGACGGAACGGAGTGGAGGCGGTGCGGGCCTGAGCAACTCCGGGAGTTCCCGCTGGCCCGTGGGTTCACGGTCAAGGTGCAAGAATCGCGGGCGGGGCTTGGGTTGTACTGGGCGAGACGGGAGTCATTCTGGTCTATGTGTTCTGGATAGCCAAGTCACTGATTGGTCGTCCTGTTGCTGAAGGTCCGTACTGCTTCGTCGGGTGACCGTGCTCGGAGTAATCGGTGTACGTGCCGCAGTAGCCGATCGCTTTGAAGATCAGGTTGTAGAGGAGCACCGTATTCGCAGCACAGAGGTCAACAAGTTTCTGCATCGACTGTGGATTGAGACCCGCATGGGCAGCGGGGTTCCGGAGCTTACCCCACGCCTTCGAGTGTGCCTCTGAGATAGCCTGCTGGCTCACAAGAGTCCTGAGTGTGTCTTTCGTTCGCACCTCAAGCAGTGTGCCGAGGAGTCCGGAGAGCCTCTGGTACAGGGCATTGTAGGTTTCTTCATCCTGGAACCCCGCCCACCCGTCGCAGTGCTCACGAAGGCTACTGATCCACCCCTTCAAGCGTGTTTCCGTCTCCGGCTTCAGTGGGAACAACTCCTTGCAAAGCCCCTCAATTGCAACGCCGAGGGCGAGTGCTTGGGCCTCAATGGTGCCTTGGCGTGCTTGGTAAACCTGATAAAGCAACGCCGACACCGGATGCAGACCACCTCCATCGTCGGGGAGTATGAATCGCAGGTAGTCAGCGAAAAGACGCCAAGTGTTCTCGGAGACATCCCTCACCGAGTTTCGTAGTGGTTCCGGAAGGTTCCTCACATCTGCCTGGTCTACCCCTCTGGCCCTAAGGAACTTCGAGCCGTTTCGCCATTCTTCAACGAAGTTCCAGCCAAGCCTCCGGCCGAGGATGAAGCTCATCGCCTCCATGACCCGGATGAAGAAGTGGTCGTGAGGGGAGGTTTCTGCCTCGTATTCCAAGTAAAGTTGTTTCGGGGCAGTCCAGATCGTGAACTTTCCGTCAGCGAACGGGAAGATTGCGGCATTGCGTGTGCCGGATCTGGTCTGCCGGTCGCCGAGTTTGGTGGTAACTTCTGTG
>JALOQR010000189.1 GCA_025459365.1 Fimbriiglobus sp. | reverse complement strand
GCGAACCCGGCCACGACGTACAGCCCGCTGGCGTCGATGTCGATGGCGATGTAGCGAGACACGATGCAGGCTCCGTTCGTTTCTCCCCTCTCCCATGTAGGGGCAGGGGCAGTTACCGCGGCAGGTCGGCAAAGACCCGTCCGAGGTCGGTCGTGTCGCGGAAGTACACGATCCGTGGCATGGCGATGGTGGCCGACCCATCGGTATTTTGGGCGACCACCTCAATCACGGCTTCCACGCTGGCCTGGGGACCACCAGGATTCGCAAAGTATCCCACCGACCGGACACGGTACGCTCCGCTCCGCCCACAGATGAACTTCTCCAGGTTCTTGAACTTGGTCGGGTTGATGCCGGCGGTGGTGACCAGCCAGGAAGCGGTCGGGTCGGTTCCGGCCGATGGGCGGTTACTCAAGATCGCGTCAACGTCGCTCTCGGTCAGTTCGAGGGTTGTATCCGAACTGGTCGCGGGGCGGGCCAGTTTCCCAATGGCGACCAGTACTTCCCGTGGCGCGGTGTTGACATTCACACGTGGGAACAGTTCGTAGTCTTCGCTCGTGGTGCATCGGTCGAGCAGGGTGCGCGACATCGAGGCGAGTAGCGTCGGGTCGTTCAGCGGGCAGGCGACCACCGGAGTGACCATGCGGCCGCTCTCGTCGCGGATCGGGGAGAGCGGGATCTGTGTGTTCAACACGGTGAACACCGAGGCCAGCGACCGCCGTGGAGGGTTGTTGGCCTGAACCGCTGCGTCCACCAGAGTCCGCAAGTCGGCCGGGTTGCCAGCCACCTGATTGGCAGCGAGTGGTGCGACCGGCGTGCCTGTGCGGCTGATTCGGTAGTACAAGATGTAATCGGCCAGTTCGCGGGTCATCCCCTCAATCGCCATCAGATCGGCGTCGAGAGTTTGCAGATCGGTGTTGTTCAGGAACACCCGTGGGTTGCCAAGCGAATCGACACTCAGTTCCCGGCCATAGCAAGTCAGGTATTCACTCCACCCGCGGCTGAAGGTGCCCGTGGCCGTTTCGTTGGCATCCTGGACCCCGTTCCGGTTCAAGTCCGAACCGAACAGGAGATCGGGGGTGACACCTTTCACCAACAGCAGTTCATCGACGCTGTTGAGCGGCCCGTTCTTGCAGTGATACGGGGGCTGAAGACCCATGTAGAACTCATCTTCCGCCCCGCCCGACGGATACTCGCTGGCATCGGCATCGACCCAATCGACAATCGCCCCGGCGATCTCGCTGGTCATGTTCGGCAACGCCATCAACACCGTGTACAAGGCCACCCCGGTCGGGTCGATCTGGATGAGGGCATTCACGTTCAGCTTACGGCCTTCGTCCTCCAATCCAAACCGCTGAAGGCTGCCGGGGTAGCTACCGTCCGTCCCGCCGGTGGTGTCGGACAGGTTGAGAAGGCTGAACCGCCCACCTCCTCGCCGCCGGTTGGCATCTCCGAGGGCACGGGGCGAAGTTGGCTCGTCGGCCAGGTTCCCGGTCCCGACCGGTTGGGCGGAGAACAGGGAGGCATCGTCGTCCAGGTTCATCGACGAAGAGTTCGGGTCGGTGAGCAAGGCCGCGGCGAAGTGAACGCCCGACGCGGCGTTGGCCTTCGCTTGCTCCAATTCATGCGAACGAATGGCGGCCGTCGCCTCCGCACCCATCGTGTCGGCGTATTCGTACGCCACCAGGGTGAGGACGACGACGACCACCAGCACGATGTACAGGGCGTAGCCGCGACGATCAGGCGGAACGAGCGAACGGCGGATCATGGGGCACCCCCGGTCGATGTTGTGGCGGTCCCGGTCCCGGTGCTGTCGGTACTTTGCGTGTTGGCGAAACTGCCGGTGCCGGCGGCGGCCCGCAGGGGGTACACGTGCGACACGTCTTTCGTCGTGGTGGTCCCGTCTCGCAGGGTGAACTCCAGCGTCAGGGTCATCCGTACCGCCCGCGGCGGCCCCTGGTTGGTCGCTCCGGTGGCGTCGGCGACCGAGCCGTCCCAGTCCGACACATACCCGCTCCCGCTGGCGTACTCGAAGGCGACGTTGACCACCTCGGACGCGATGCGGTCGGTATCTTCGGTGGTGCGATCTGGCTCGGTGGTATTCCAGACGCCGTCTGCGGTCACCCACGGGCGTTCCTGCCGGCAAAGCCCCTTCCCACTCGAATGCAGGTAGTACGTCACTTTCACCAGATCGGGCGTGATGGCAGCATCGGTTGCGCCCCGCTTGCGAAGGTACTCCGGGCTACGGCTGAGGAACACGATGAGTTGATTGGTGGTGCCCACCAACCCAGCCTGGAACGGCAAGTTGGTGCCGGTCACGACGGCTGACCCAGCAGTAGCGGCGTCGGTGGAAGTCGTGTCGGTGGCGGTCGTGTCGGTGCCTGAGCCGGTGGCCGATGTTGTGGACGAGGAAGTATCTGAAGTGCTCGACCCGCCACCCCCCGAGGCTCCCGATCCGCCGGATCGGGGTGGGAGCAGGCCGACCGGCGAGCCGAGATCAATACCGACGCGGTTGATCAGGCCACGAGAGAGGCCGCTCTCGGCCGTCAGATCGCGACCATTCGTCGTGTCGTTCACAATAATGGAGAAGGCGGCGTATACCGCCGCCATGAGCACCAGTCCGATGACACTGGCGATGAGGATTTCGAGCAGCGTGTACCCCGGTCGCGACCGGGTCGAGCGGTGGGTCACGGGGGGGTTCCGGTGGTGGTCGGGGCCTGAAGTGGGGCGGCGTTATTCAACAAGGTCGGGTCGATCACGATCTGTGATAGACTCACTTCCGTGGGGCGGTTCCCACTCTCGACCCACACGCGAATCGTCACATCGTACGCATTGGCGACCGCGGCGGGGGTGCTGATCACTTCCCAGTTGTAGGTTGGGCGGTCGGCAAACGTACCGCTCCCTCCACTGGTGACCGCCACATCACCCACTCCGGCCTCCAACTCGGCCATCTTCGCCCGCGCCAACTGGCTGCACAGGTTCGTTCGGTAGGCTTCCAGCGCGGCATCACTCCCGGTGTTGAGCAGGATGCCCAGAGCGGCGATCGACATGAGGAAGATGGCGGTCGCCAGCAACACCTCGATGAGCGAGATGCCGGGGCGGGCGGAACGGATTGTTCCCGACCGGCGGGCAATCACGGCGACATCCCCATGCCCATAATGGTGCCTTCGGTGGCAGTGGCCGGGTTGACCGTCCACACTCCGGTCAGCCCGCGGACCCGCACCACCTGCGGCGTCTCGTTCTCTTCGCCAACGAGCAACTCGCCGGCATCTTCCCGACAGGTGCCGTCGGGGAGGAAGGTGATGATCGTCACCCACCCGTCGGGCGAAGCGGTGCCTCCGACTGTCATCGGCGTGAGGGTGACGCCGGGCGGCACGGTATTCGTCACATCAATCGGGTTCGCCGGCCGTTCCGATTCGGATTGTGCCGCCAGATCGGATTCATCCGGGCAGGTGCGAATCTGCTGGCCATCTGGCGAGACGCACACGCGATAGGGAACCCCATGCGCGATGGCTGCCCCACGGGCTTCCGCCAAGCGGGCGGTGACGGTATCCAGAGCCGCCTTGGTGCGGTTGTTCCCCCACAACCCGAGCAGCGACGGGGCGACAATCCCCCCGACGATCAGGATGATGACGATCACCACCAACAGTTCGAGGATGGTGTAACCGGCTCGGGGTTGGCGGTGGCGGGTCACGGGGAACTCGGAGGAGGTGGTGGACAGGCGGCGGGGGGTGAAGATCACCCCCCGCCAGAGTCAACTCACTGGACCGGCGGTTCGAACTCCTTCGGCCAGCCGTAGGTGCGGCCGTCGTCCGGGCTAACCGTGAACACGAACACACGCCGCCCACCAGTGCTGGTCGGCATGTAGGTGATCTGGTAGGGCTGCCCCCACGGGTCGAGGATGCCAGCCTCCCCTTTGTCCAGGTACGGGATCAGGGCTTGCACCCCCGCCTGGCTGAGATCAATGTTGCCGTCCGGGTTCCGCACTTCCACCGTCTTCGCCGCTTCCACCAAAGCCATCGCCGACATGCGGGCGTTGTCCACCTTGGCATCGGCGAGGAACTTCAGCGTGGCGATGGTGCCCACGCTGGCCAAGATGACCACGATGGCCACCACCACCAGCACTTCGACCAGCGTAAACGCGGCCCGCTGAGTCTGGCGGGACCGAACCAACCGAGTGGACGCGAGCATGACGGTTTCTCCAGCGGGGAACTGCGGGTGTGGTGGGGCTGAACATCACCACTATAGCCGAGGGGGCACTTAACGAATTATGAGAACGCAAGGATTGTTCCGTCAAAGGGTTCGGGCGGACCGCACGGACCGGATCAGAAAGCCGTCAGAAAGACATCCGATCACTCCACACAAGCCGGGGCGGGTTGCGAGGCGTTCGCTCCCGGGTGGAGCGATGGTCCGCATTGGCCTGCCGACCTGTCATTCTTGAGTCGATTCTTCAGGGTCGGCCAAAAAGTGTCACGTTCGGCTCCGATTGTTCCGATTCTTCTGGCAGATGACGATGTCTGCGGGTCCGCCCCCACCGCGACTGATGTGAAATCCAGACTCGTTCTTCGGACGGGATTCGACCATGCCTGCACGAACTCCGGCCGCAACTCTGCGGTTCTCGTACCCCCGGCGGACTCTCCTCCTTGCGAGCGTACTCAGTGTGGTGTGGGTCGGAGTGGTGACCGCTCAGGTGACCACGGGCGGGGCGGGGCCAAAGGCTGCGAGCGGTCCACGGGCAATCAGCGTTGAGTTGATCGTCGTTCCCGATCCGGTGCCAGGGCCACGGTCCGTTCGAACAGGCCAATCGGCCGAACCGGGTGAAGCGAAGCTGGCAGTACCGCGAAGGCTCGACAACAGCTTGTGGCCACCATCGCAAATGCAGCCGGCAGAACGGCTGAGCGGGCCAGAGTTGACCATCCCGCCAGAACCACCGGTGTTCAACGTCGGGCCGAAGTCTCCACTCCCACCCCTGCCGTTGCCGCCCACCGGAGGGCGGTGAGGCACCGTATGGCTGGCACCGCCACCCGCAAAGGCGAGCGGCGAGCGAGTGCCCGCCGCGCGCCTTTGCTCACTGGATCAACGCTGGGGATCAGGCCGCGGACTTGAGCGCTTCCAGGGCGGCGGCGTAGTTCGGCTCGCTGGTCACTTCCGGCACGTACTCGACGTAGGTCACGGTGCCGGTTTTATCGACCACGAATACGCTGCGGGCGAGCAAGCTCAGCGGCAGCCCTTCGAGCAGCACGCCGTACCCGGTACCGAAGCTGTGGTTGTGGACGTCGGAGAGCGTCTGCATGCTCTTGATGTTCTCCGCCGAGCAGAACCGTTTCTGGGCGAACGGCAGATCGAGGCTCACGGTGTAGCACGCCACCTTGTCGCCGAGCGCCGCCAGGCCATCCTCGAACTTCTTGGTCTGGGTGCTGCACACCGGCGTATCGAGCGACGGCACCACACTGAACAGCCGGGCCTTGGCCGGGGTGTCGGCGAGGGTGACCGGCGCCAGACCGCTCAGGCACTGGAATTCGGGAGCCTTGTCGCCCGGTTTGATCTGCGGGCCGACAAGGGTCTTCCCTTCGCCCTTGAAGGTAACGGCATTTTCACGCTTCTGCATGACGGCTCTCCGGGAGGGATTCAGGCACGTCATTCATAGGCGCCGGCGGAGGGAGCGGCGAGCATCAGGCCGCGGCCGGCAAGTCGGACAGGCCGAAGGTGAGTTGTTTGCCGACCGCGGCGGCGTATCGCATCAGGGTTTCGAGCGTCGGGTTCTCGGTCACGCCGGTTTCCAGTCGGCTGAGTGCCGCCTTGTCGATTCCAGACCGCTCCGCCACATCGGCAAGGCTCAACCCGGCCGCTTCCCGCGCCGCCTTGAGATCGTGCATCGCCCGTCGGAACGCGAGGTACACACCGTGCGGGATCGGCCCGGCATACTCGCCGGAGTCGAGCAGTTCCTGTGGGGTCGGACGCTCGCGCTGGAACTTCTCGCGGGTCGCCTTGTGCTTGGCCCGCTGTTCCGGCGTCCAGTTCATGTCGCGGTGGGTGCGGGGTTCGCTCATGGTTCTCGCCTCCGTTATGGCGGCGGGACTTGGTAGGCGGTGATCGGGTAAAGGGTCCGCGGGTCGTCCAGCACCAACTCGTACACGACGATGATGTACTTGCCGGTCGAGGTCCCACCAGAACTGCGTGTCGTCCATCGTGGCAGGCACCGTGATCGGCGAGCAATCGACACCTGAACTGGTGTCACCTTTCGGGAATGTGCCTCACCCCCCTTCCCGATTCAACCTCCTCGGTGCGGAATGCTGAAAATTTTCTTCCCCACGAAGTCGGCCATCGTGTTGCAATAAATTACAACACCTCTCACACGAGTCAAGCCCTCGAATCTGGTGATCAAACCTTCCCCGCGGCGTGCTTCTCCACCCGGTCCCACATCGCCTTCGTGACGGGCATGACCGACAACCGGGCCTGTTTCACCAGTTCCCAGTTAGCGAAGGCGGCGTCGGCCTTGATCGTCGCCAGCGTGACCGGGTTCGGGAGCCGCCGCACGGCCTGCACGGTGACCGTCACGTTCTTGCCGTCGGCCGTCGGCACCGTGCCCACCACCTCCATGACCCCGACCACCGCCTTCTCCTTGCCGGTGTGGTAGAAGAACACCAGATCGCCGACGGCACAACTTCGCAGGTGTTTGAGGGCGAGCGGGTTGCTCACGCCGTCCCAGGTGGTGGTGCCGTCTCGCTCCAGGTCGGCGAAGCTGTAGTCGTCGGGTTCCTGCTTCATCAGCCACAGTGCCATCGCAACCCCTCTGGAGATCCGCTCCCAACCGGCCCCTGACAGGGGACGGATTGCCTACCGTCGCTCCCCGAACAGCACCCGCCGGGCTTTCGCCACGTCGTCTTCATCCCACCGCACCACCTTACCGCTCACCAACCGGGTGACTTCCCGCGCTACCGGTTCGCACGTCATCGCCTCCAGGTGGGTGCAGTTGGCCAGCACCACCGGCACCCCGACCTTCTGCAGGTCGTCGGGCCACTGGCTCCGCAGCCCAACCACATAATCGCCGTCGCCCCGGCCCGCCCGGCAAAGCACACAGGCGAACTCCACTTCCGACGGCACCTTCGCCTCCCGCCAGCGGGCCGTCGTCTCTCGTGCTTCGGGAGAGAGCGAATGGATGAACGGAACCTGTGTCTTCGGCAGCGTGAAACCGGGCATCTTGGCCCAGCCCGACCCGCCAAACGGAGCGGCCACCGCCACGACCTTCGTCACACCGGCATCGGGAAACAGTTCCACGAACCGCCGGCAGACCAACCCGCCGGCCGAATGCCCGACAAGCACAATCTCCTTGTAGCCGGCCGCCTTGATCGCCCCCATCCCTTCGCGGAGTCCGCGGCTCAGGGCGACCTCGTCCACCGTCCGCGTCTGGGCGTAGCTGAACCCATACACGTCGGCGTCGTCGGAAATGGCCTTCACCAGCCGGGCTTCTTTGACCTGCCACTCGTGAGCCTCGGGCTTCTCGGCCCGGTCCGGGTGCCACACCCGCGGGAGCAACCCGTGAACGAGCAGCACCGCACGATCGTGCCTGGGCTTCAGTTTGGTATCGCCCTCCACCACCAACACCGCCGGTTCGATCCCCCAGCAGAGGGTCGGCAAATCGACCGCCGGAGCCAGGGTGCTCGTGACGGCGAAGGCAACGAGTATGGGTGTCATGGGGGGTGGTACCTCGGCGGTGGAAGATTCTATCGGCATTCCGGGTGCGGCGGGTTTCACCTCCGGCGAGGATTCGGGCGGGGTGGGGGAGCGGCGGGGACGGGGAAATGACGGTGAGGATTTTGAGAGGGGGGGTCGGCGGTCGATGGTAGACCTTACGCGCGAACGCAGGAGGCACCGCCATGGGCTTACTCCCGGACTGGATGATCGAACGGGACGTGAAGATCGAACCCTTCGCCCCGCAACAGCACCGCCCCGGCGTCATCTCCTACGGGGTGACAAGTTACGGGTACGACGTGCGGGTCGGCCGCAGCTTCAAGGTGTTCACCAACGTGTACGGCAGTACGGTCGATCCGAAGCGGTTCGACCCCAAGTCGTTCGTGGATATCGAAGCGGACGAGTGCGTCATCCCGCCGAACAGCTTCGCCCTCGCTGAAACAGTGGAATACTTCGACGTCCCGCGAGACATGCTCGTCATCTGCCTGGGAAAGAGCACCTACGCCCGCTGCGGCATCATCGTGAACGTTACCCCGCTCGAACCCGAGTGGCGGGGGCGGGTGACCATCGAGATCAGCAATACCACACCGCTGCCGGCCAAAATCTACGCCAACGAGGGCATCGCCCAGATGCTCTTTTTCCGCGCCGAAGACGTCTGCCGCACCAGCTACGCCGACAAGAAGGGCAAGTACCAGGATCAAAAGGGGTTAACTCTACCGTTCGTGACGGGTGTGCCGGATTCACCACCTGTTGCGCCCCCGCCGAAAGCGCCCAAAGCGCCAACCCCCACCAAGCCGAAGAAGCGCTGATTCGCGCTCCCCGGCGCTCGCGCCGCCGGTGACAGGACCCACAATGTCGGTTACCCCGATCCGCTACACAGCCCCGGAACTGGTTCCATGAAGATCAACCGCCGCTTCACCCGTGAAGGACAGGACGCGTTCGCCGCGATCAGCTTCGCCCCACGCACCTCGAAAATCGTCAACCCGAACGGGTCGGTGGTGTTCGAGCTGAAGGACGTGAACGTCCCGGCCGGGTGGAGCCAGGTGGCGGTCGACATCCTCGCCCAGAAATACTTCCGGCGGGCCGGGGTGGCGGTGAACACCCGCCGGGTGGCCGAGGCCGGCGTGCCCGAGTGGCTCCAGCGGAGCGAACCGGTGCCGGGCAGCGAGTTCGGCGGCGAGCGAGATAGCCGGCAGGTCTTCCACCGGCTGGCCGGGTGCTGGACGTACTGGGGGTGGAAAGGCGGTTACTTCGGCAGTGAGGCGGACGCCAAGGCGTTCTACGACGAAACCTGCCACATGCTCGCGGCGCAGATGGCCGCCCCGAACAGCCCGCAATGGTTCAACACCGGCCTGCACTGGGCGTACGGCATCGAAGGGCCGGCCCAGGGGCACTACTTCATCGACCCTGCCAAACTGACGATGCAGAAGTCGGCCAACGCCTACGAGCGGCCGCAGCCGCACGCGTGCTTCATCCAGGGCGTCAGCGACGATCTGGTGAACGACGGCGGCATCATGGACCTGTGGGTCCGCGAGGCCCGCATCTTCAAGTATGGGTCGGGCACTGGCTCGAACTTCTCCTCCATCCGTGGCGAGGGTGAGCCGCTGTCTGGTGGCGGGAAGTCGTCTGGCCTGATGAGCTTCCTGAAGATCGGCGATCGGGCGGCCGGGGCGATCAAGAGCGGCGGCACCACCCGCCGCGCCGCCAAGATGGTCGTTCTCGATCTCGACCACCCAGACATCGAAGAGTTCGTTAACTGGAAGGTGATTGAGGAGCAGAAGGTGGCGGCCCTGGTGAGCGGGTCGCGGTTGATGAACAAACACCTCAACGCCGTGCTGACGGCCATCCACGCCCACGAGAACAAGGCCGACGCCTTCGACCCGGCGAAGAACACCGCCCTCCGCAAGACGGTGCTCGACGCCCGCAACGCCCTCATCCCCGAGAACTATATCGCCCGCGTGCTGCAACTCGCCCGCCAGGGTGTGACCGGCATTCAGGTGGAAGAGTACGACACCGACTGGACGAGCAAGGCCTACTACACGGTGAGCGGGCA
The DNA here is from genome assembly GCA_025459365.1 of Fimbriiglobus sp. Lineage (GTDB taxonomy): Bacteria > Planctomycetota > Planctomycetia > Gemmatales > Gemmataceae > JALHQU01. The sequence goes on along the minus strand of JALOQR010000189.1, from coordinate 5,092 downwards.
GAACAGCAACAACAGCGTCCGCATCACCAACGACTTCATGAAGGCGGTGGAGACCGACGCCAACTGGAACCTCTACTGGCGAACGGAGAAGGAAAAGGCGGCGGCCGAGGGGCGTGCCCCCAAGCCGAAAAAGACGCTCAAGGCCCGCGACCTCTGGGACCAGATCGCCAACGCCGCCTGGGGCTGCGCCGACCCCGGCGTGCAGTTCGACACCACCTTCAACGAGTGGCACACCTGCCCGGCCGACGGCCGCATCAACGCCACCAACCCCTGCTCGGAGTACGCCTTCCTCGACGACACGGCCTGCAACCTGGCGTCGCTCAACCTGCTGCGGTTCTACGACGCCGCCGGCGGGTTCCACGTCGATGACTACAAGCACGCCGTCCGCATCTGGACGCTGATCCTCGAAATCAGCGTGTACATGGCCCAGTTCCCGAGCATCCCGGTCGCGCAGAAGTCGTTCGACTTCCGCACCCTCGGCCTCGGCTACGCCAACCTCGGCGCTCTGCTCATGGTGCAGGGCATTTCCTACGACTCGCCGGAAGGCCGCGCCCAGTGCGGGGCGCTCACCGCCATCATGCACGCCGGGGCCTACGCCGCCAGTGCCGAGATCGCCGGCGAGGTTGGGCCGTTCGCCCGCTACGAGGCGAACAAGGACGCGATGCTGCGGGTGGTCCGCAACCACCGCCGGGCCGCGTACAACGCCGCTCCGGCCGAGTACGAGCAACTCACCGTCTTCCCGGTCGGCATCGACGCCCGCTACTGCCCGCCGGCCCTGCTCGCCGCCGCACGGAGTGAATCCGACCGCATGGTGAGCATGGGCGAAAAGCACGGCTTCCGCAACGCCCAGGTGACGGTGATCGCTCCGACTGGCACCATCGGCCTGGTGATGGACTGCGACACCACCGGCATCGAACCCGACTTCGCCCTGGTGAAGTTCAAGAAGTTGGCCGGCGGCGGGTACTTCAAGATCATCAACCAGTCGGTGCCGCCGGCGCTCGCCAAGCTCGGCTATGCCCCCTGGCAGGTCGATGACATCGTGAAGTACACCCGCGGGGCCGCCACCCTCGCCGGCTGCCCGCACATCAACCCGCCGGCCCTCAAGGCCAAGGGCTTCACCGACGACGCCATTCTGAAGGTCGAGCAGCAACTGCCCGGCGCCTTCGAGTTGCCGTTCGTGTTCAACCGCTGGACGCTCGGCGACGAAGTGCTGGAAAAGCAACTCGGGCTAACGAAAGACGTGTACGAGGCCCCCGGCTTCGACCTGCTCGCCCACCTCGGGTTCAGCAAGTCACAGATCGCCGAGGCGAACACCTACGTCTGCGGCACCATGACCATCGAAGGTGCTCCCCACCTGCGAGCCGAGCACCTGCCAGTGTTCGACTGTGCCAACAAGTGCGGCAAGCTCGGCAAGCGGTTCCTCTCCGCCGAGAGCCACATCCGCATGATGGCCGCCGCCCAGCCGTTCATCAGCGGGGCGATCAGCAAGACCATCAACATGCCCTACGACGCCACCGTGGCCGACGTGAAAGCGGCGTATCGCCTGAGTTGGGAGTTGATGACCAAGGCGAACGCCCTCTACCGCGACGGCAGCAAGCTGAGCCAACCGCTGAACAGCGTGGCCGACTCGCCCGAAGCGGCAGTGCTGGCGAGCATCACCGACGAAACGGTGGCGGCGGAAGCACCGAAGCCGGAGGCGGTGAAGGTAGCCGAGCGGATCACCGAGCGGATCGTTCACCGCTACCTCGCCCGCCGGCGGCGGTTGCCCGACCGCCGGGCCGGGTACACCCAGAAGGCCCGCATCGGCAACCAGAAGGTGTACATCCGCACGGGCGAGTACGAGGACGGGTCACTCGGCGAGATCTTCATCGACATGCACAAGGAAGGGGCCGCTTTCCGCAGCATGACGAACTGCTTCGCCATCGCGGTGAGCCTCGGGTTGCAGCACGGGGTACCGCTCGACGAGTACGTCGATGCGTTCCTGTTCACTCGCTTCGAGCCGAACGGCATCGTGCAGGGCAACCCGTACATCAAGATGTCAACGTCGATCATCGACTACATCTTCCGCGAGCTGGCGATCACTTACCTCGGCCGGCACGACCTCGCCCACGTGCTGCCGGACGACCTCCGCGGCGACGCGGTGGGGGCCGACGACGAGCACTTCGACGACGAGGAAGTGATCAGTGAGCGGGAGATTGACGCCGAGGAGTTCGACGCCCCGAAGGTGTCGCTCGCCCCGCGGAGCAGCAAGCTGAAGCCGGCCGAGTCGCCGAAGCCGACGTACTCGCCGGTGGCCAACCGGGTGACAACGACGGCCCCGGCGGGGCTGGCGGCTCCGGTGGCGGTGGCAAACGGAGCGCTGAGCAAGGCGGAGAAGATCCGCCAGGCGAAGCAGAAGGGCTACGAGGGCGACCCGTGCCCGAACTGCCAGCAACTCACGCTGGTCCGCAGCGGGGCGTGCGCCAAGTGCGACACCTGCGGCGAAACCAGCGGGTGTAGTTGAGCGAGGCGAGCGGCGTAGGCCGCCGGCGACAAACCTGATCGATCCGGTGCGTCAGTGAAAGAGTGAGTTGCAAACTCACTCTTTCACTGACGTTTTTGTTCCCCCTTGCGGGGGCGGTGGGGCTTGTTGCTCGCTCGGTTTGCCGACTGTTGAGATGACGTTACCACACCGACTGACACTTGTACCAGGTCGGTGGCCGAGTGGAGAAAAAGGCTGGATTCTGCGATTTTTGCGTGGTGATAGCAGGGGGGGGTATGTGTGTGGCAGGTGGCAGTGTGGCAGAGAGGGGGGGTGGCCTGTGCCGTACCCCGCCTCCTCACCCGGCGTGTGGGGCCGGGGCCAGTTCGGCTTTCGGTTCCACACCCGCAGCCTTCAACATCTGTTCCACACTCGGCCGGTTCGTCGGGTTCTTCGAGCGGTACTCCCACAGCACGTTGCCGGCCTGATCCAGTAGGAAGTTACCCCCGAGTTGCGTCACATCCTCGCTCATGTACGGCATTCGCACCGGCGTGCCAGTAAACACCTTCACCACGTACTTCCACAGCACCCACGGCATGAGAAAGGTCAGGAACGAGACGCGGTTGAGGCCAAACGCGTGATACACCTGCCGTTCGGGGTCGCCGACGATGGGAAACGGCAGCTTGTTCTTCTGCTCGAAGTGCGTGAGCACTTCGGGTTTACCCTGCGAGATGACGACGATCCCGCAGCCGGCCTTTTTGAACTGGAAGAACGCCCGGGCCACCTGAACCAGGTGAGCGAAGCAGATCACTCAGTTCAGGTGGCGGGTGAAGATGAGAAACGTCTTCGGTGTGGTCAGGAACGCCGAGAGTGGGGCGGTGGTGCCGTCGGCGCGGACGAGCGGGAGTTCGGTGGTGTTCATGCGGGAAGTGTAGGCGAGCCGAGGTCCGTGAGGACTGGTTCAGTGATGCAAACCGGCAGTTCGCCGGTCAGGCCAGAATCTCCTTGGCCACGGTGCCGCTGGTGATCGTCAACCGCTCATCGCGGCCGTTGGAGCGGTAGGTCAGTTTCTCGTGGTCGTACCCGAGCAGGTGGAGGATGGTGGCGTGCAGGTCGTGGACGTGCGTTTCGCCGTCGATGCACCGCAGGCCGAACTCATCGGTGCTGCCGTGGACGTACCCGCCCTTCACCCCGCCGCCGGCGAACACCGTTGTGAACCCGAAGGGGTTGTGGTCGCGGCCGTTCACGCCTTCGGTCATCGGCGTGCGACCGAACTCGCCGCCCCAAATGACGAGGGTGGAGTCGAGTAGCCCACGGGCCTTCAAATCCGCGATCAGGGCGGCGCTCGGTTGATCCGCCCGCAGGCACATCTTGGTGTGGTTGCCCTCGATGTCGGAGTGGGCGTCCCAAGCGCTGCCGGCGCCGCAGTAGACTTGCACGAACCGCACGCCGCGCTCCACCAACCGCCGGGCGAGCAGGCAACGGTGGCCGAACTCGGCCGTTTCCTTCTGGTTCAGCCCGTAGGCCTCCTTCGTCTTTGCGTTCTCTTTGCTCAGATCGACCACCGCGGGGGCTTCAGCCTGCATCTTGAAGGCGAGTTCGTAAGCGGCCTGCCGGGCATCGAGTTCCGCATCCCCCGGCCGTTCCCGCTTGTGAAGGTCGTTCAACTTGCCGATCAGATCGAGCTTGGCCTTCTGCCGCTCGTCGCCCACTTCTTTCGGGGTGGCGAGGTTGAGCACGGGGTTGTTGCCGGGGCGGAAGAGGGTGCCCTGGTAGGTCGGCGGCATGAACCCGGTGCCCCAGTTCTTCGGCCCGCCGACCACCTCCCCGCCGTCGGTCAGCACCACGAACCCCGGCAAGTTCTGGTTCTCCGAACCCAGCCCGTACACGGCCCAACTACCGAGGCTGGCCCGCCCGGCGAGGATGCTGCCGGTGTTCATCTGACACACCGACCCGACGTGGTTCAGCCCGTCCGCCTTGCACGCCCGCAGCACGCACAAGTTATCCGCCTGCTTCGCCATGTGCGGCAGCCAATCGGAGATATCGAGGCCGGCCTTACCGTGTTTGGCGAACTTCCGCTTGCTGGCGAGCAGCTTGTTCCCACCGGTGCCCATCGGGGTGATGACCTTGCCGAAGCTCGCGGGCAGCGGGTTGCCGTGTTGTTTGGTGAGTTCCGGCTTCGGGTCGAACAAATCAACGTGACTCGGACCACCCTCCATGAACAGAAAGATGACTGCCTTCGCCTTCGCCACATGGTGCGGCTTGAGGTTGCCGAGCGCCGGCTTGTTGTCCGCCCCTTGCAACATGGACGCGAAGGCGAGTGCCCCGAAGCCGCCACCGGCGGCGGTGAGGAACTGGCGTCGGGAGCCAAAGAGCGGAACGTGCCGGGTCATCGCATCACCCAGTCGTGGGTCCGCCCGGACCGGACGGTCCGGGCGGACCCACCCTACTCGATCTCTGCCTCTCCTTCCACTTCCTTCTCGTAGTGCTTCCACACGAACCGCCCGCCCCACAGCCCGCAGCAGAACCCGAACCCGCCGCCGGCGACCGTCAGGCCGAAGCACTCCTTGCCCCTCGGCAAGCCGAGCAGCAACCTCACGAACCCGGCCGCGAACACCGCCGCGACCGTCA
>JALOQR010000188.1 GCA_025459365.1 Fimbriiglobus sp. | reverse complement strand
CGACCACCCCGACCAAGCGGAAGCGGGCCGGCTGGGACGACGACTTCCTGCTGCAAGTGTTGCAAGGGATTACAGGCTGATGTAGTGCGGTAGCCCTGGGGTGGGGGACGACATCGCGGCCTCAGGTGCGGTTGGGGGAATTATCCCCGCACCCGGCCGGCGCGTCGGGGGAAAATTAGGTTCACCCCCGCGGGCGGGCGACGACCAGCTTGCTCACCTCTTTAAACTTTGGGTGGGCAGCGTCGTGCGTCCACTCGAACGCCACCGCCTCGGCGGTGGTCAGGTCGGCCCCGGCCCGTTCCAGCCGGCGGAGCGCGGTGGAGTGATCCACCTCGAACCGGCTGCTCACCGCATCGACCGGGAGCAGCACTCGGAAGCCGGCGGCGAGCAGGTCGAACGCCGTCTGGGCGACGCACACATGTGTCTCCATGCCGGCCAGCACCACCACGTTTCGCCCCAGTGTTTTCAGTTCGGCGGTGAACCCGTCCGCCCCGCAGCAGCTGAACGCCGTCTTCGCCGGGATCGGCTGCGGTAGGCGGCGGGCGATCTCCGTCGTGGTCGGCCCGAGGCCCTTCGGGTACTGTTCAGTCGCCCGCATGGGCACACCGAGCAGGTGCGCTGCGTCGAGCAAGAAGCCGACGGAGTGCACCAGGGCAGCGGCGGTCGGCATCTTCGCCAGCAGCTTGTCTTGCACGTCGATCACCACCAGCACGGAGTCGGCGGCGTACAACCGGGTCATGGTGTGGAACCTCCGGGGGCGGTGAGCGTCTGCTCCAGGCGGTCGAGTGCGGCGGTCACGAGGGCCAGTTCGGTCGGGGCGAGCGGACTGCCGGCGTAGCGCACTCGGTACAGCTTGGAGGTGACGAACTGCACTACCTCAGCGGCTGGCGGCAGTGCCGCGGCGACGGTATCGGCAAACTCGCGGGGCGTCTGGCCGGGGGCGCGGGTGAACCCACGGGCGGCCAATGTGGCTTGCAAACGGACGTACCATTCCGGCCCATCGAACGCTGTCCCGTCGGTCTGCCGCTTTCGCCACCGCCATGCGAGCCATCCGGCGGCAGCCACCACCAGCCCGCTCCCCAGCCACGGCCACCATGCCAGCCCGGTCTGCTTCAGGTCTTCCACCGTCTTTTCTTGCTTGGCTTTGTCGAACCTCAGGAAGAAGTCGGTGAACAGGCTCGCTCCTTGCTCCAGCCAGGTCTTCTCCTGGGCAGACGTTGGGCCTGCGCCGGGAGTGGGGTCGAGGGTGAGCCATTGCCACACCCGGCCGGACTGTCCGGGTGGGGGCGGGGTGCGAAACGGGAAGTCGGGCGGAGCGGGCCGCGAGACGATCGCCTCTACCCAGGCGTGAGCGTGCCGCTGGCGGACCACGCCTCGCCCGTCTTCGTCGAGTTCCCACCCACGGAATCCGGTGACAAGCTGAGCCGGGATGCCAACCGCCCTTAGTAGCAGCACCAGCGAGCCGGCGAACCACTCACAGTGCCCCGCCTTGCTGTTCTTCAGGAAATCGACGAGCGGATCGAGCTTGCGGTCCTTCGGCTCCAGGGTGGTGGTGTAGGTGAACTCACCCGAGTCACGCAGATGATCGGCGAACGCCCGTGCTGCTCGCGCGTGATGTTCTTCGGGTACTTGGTCGCGGTCATCGAGTCGTGCGGCTGGGGGCAGTCGACCTGCCTGGATGAGGTCGGCCACGAGCTTACGGGCATACCGCTGCACGAGGGGCGGTGGGGCTGTTCGCAGCGGGCCAAGTGTGGCCGCCGGGTCGCCAATTAGTTCGAACGGGGTACCCAGATCGGGGGCATCGCCCGGCCCGGCGATGAGTGTGTACCGCTGTGGGCGGAACGTCCACAAGACCGACCCGTTGACGAACAAGGTCGGAGCAATCGCGATTTGCCCCTGTATGGCCCGGCCGAGCGGGCGGCCCGCCACCCACCGCACCGGGCAAGGGACCACCGGTGCCTGCTTCCCTTCCAGTTCGACATCCACGGTGTACCCGCCGGGGCCAAAGTCGGTCGGGTCGAGGCGGTCGGCCACCCCTGGCTGGGCGTAAAACAGCCGCACGAGGTCGATCGACCATGCCCCCTCTCGCGTTCCCTCGGCAGGGGTGTACTTGACGAACTCCTTGGTCCGCCAGTGGAGGTCGGGATCGAGGTCTTCCTTCGGGGTACCATCGGCGGCAGTGGTGGTGAACCGGAACGCCACCTCGTCGCTCTCTTTCAGGTCCCCCGCTTTGCTCATCACCAGCTTGTCGCCAGTGGTATCGCCGGTGACGTAGAACTTGCGGGTGAACACCCACTCCGCCCCAGACGAACGAGGCAGAACGACGTAGAGCACCACCGCCACCGCCGCTCCCCCGCTCAGCCATAACACGGTGCGGGCAAACACCCACCGTGGCGGGCGGGCTTCTGGGTCGGGGGGGGCGAGTTGAGCCTGCGGCGGGAGCGGGCGGTGGGGGGTCGGGATGGGGGGGATGAACCCGCCACTGCGACGGTAGAAGAACAACACCAGCGCCCACCCGGAGCTCAGAGCATACGCCGCTAGCAGGGCGACGAACCAGGCATCATCCGACATGCTCGACGCCAGAGCGACCCCGGCTACCGCCACCCCGTGCATCGCCCACCAATCGCCCACATGCTTCGGCCGAAATAGCTTCGCCGGCACCAGGGTCATGAGCACCGGGCCGAGTAGCGGCAACATGTTGGTTGGCCAATCGATCTGGGCGAGCGGGCCGTCCTTCGGCGGATTCGACAGGTGATAGGCCATCCACGTGAAGGCCGCCACACCGATGCCTAATCCCAGGGCGTTCGCCTTCCCCAGCCCCAGTTCGAACCGGCGGTCGAGGAAGAACGACACCACCAGCAGCAGCACCACCACCCCGGTGAACGCCGTCACCTCGGGTAGGAACTGCCACTCGGCGTACCCCAGGCAGACACAGGCCAGCGCCAACGACAGGTATGTACTGAACCGGAACCAGAAGTCGGTCGGCATCGGCTACTTCTCCTCTACCTTCCGTGGGGTGAACCACGGCAGCGGGCGGCTCGGCTCTGCCACCGCCACGCTGACCCCGCCGGCCCGCAGTTGCGCTACCACCGGGCTGTTGGCCCGCGTTGTGATCACCAGTCGGCTGGCCCGCGACGCCCCCCGCAGCAGTTCCGGCGGGATCGGTCCGACGGTCGTCGCCCCGGTCGCGTCGGCCAGCGGGGCGAACCCGGCTCGCACGAACGCTGGCGTGCCCGGCCCGCCGCGGATGGTCCACACCGTACCGCCCACCAGCAGCGTCACGTGCCCCGGCAACTCGCCGTGCACCCACGCCCACGCCACGCTGACCGCCACGCTCAGCGCCCACTCCAGCTTCCCCGCCGACAGACGGTCGGTCGGCACCGACGGCACCCACGGATCGACCACCACGAACAGATCCATCGGCGGGGTGCGATCGTACTCGCGGACGAGCAGTTGGTCTCGCCGGGCAGATGTCTTCCAGTGAACGTCCCGGGGGGAATCCCCCTGGCGGTACGGGCGGATGCCCCGCACGTCGCCATCGGCCGGCGCTGCTCGCCGCAAGACACGCCGTGAAGCGTCCGTCGCGGCCGTGCTACGGAGCAGCCACCGACGCAGTTCTGGCAGATCGACCCCGCCGAGGGCGGGCAGCACCACGACTTCCCCGCCCGGATCGAGCGGGCGGCGGAACTGGATCAGCCCGAACGGGTACCCGGACACCGCCTCCACCGCTGGTAGCTTGTGCCGCCCACGACTGCGATAGTCGATGAGACCGGTGAACTCGGCCGACTCACCGGCGGCCAGAGCGGGCAGGAACCACGACCGCGGCAGCATTACGCCCGCCTCACGGACGACGGCGATGGCCCGTGTGCGGGAGCGGTTCCGCACCTTACCGACGACGGTGGCCGTCTCGCCGGCGAACAGCGGCGGCGGGGGCGTGCGGGCGGCGACTAGCTTGCGGGCCATGCGCCAGGCGATGACCGCGTTGACGAGTTGCAGGGCGAGGGCGAGGTAGGCGATGAACGACAGCAGGTTGATGAGCTTCACCCACCCGACGAAAGCGATGACCAGGTTAACGCCCAACCAGAGGACGGCTTCCTTGGTCGCCACCGGCCGCGGCAGATCGCGGGTGTCGTCGGTCATGCAAGGCTCCGGCGTGGTGGGTCTGCCAGGGTGGTCGCTCTCTCCGAGAGTCGGTGCCGAAAGTCGCTCTCGGAGAGAGTGACACACTCGTTTACACTGGCACCCGCGTCTTCGCCACGATGTCGGCCACCACGGCATCGGCGTTGCTCCGGCCGCTGGCGTCGTACCCCTTCGTCAGCACTCGGTGGGCGAGCACCGGCCCGGCCAGTTGCTTCACATCGTCCGGGATGACGTGCCGCCGACCGGACAGCAGCGCGTTCGCCTGCACCGCCCGGTAGAACGCCAGCGCCGCCCGCGTGCTCACCCCGAGGGCTACGTCTGGATGCACCCGCGTCGCCTCCACCAACTCCAGGATATAGTCCGCCACCGGCGGCTCGACGGTCACGTTTCGCACGGCCAGTTGCAAGGCCACGATCTCCGGCGGGTTGAGTACGTGTTGCAGTTTGTCGACCGGTTCGCCGACCCGGTGTTGCGTCAGAATCCGCCGCTCCGCCTCGCGGTCCGGATAGCCGATCTTCACCTTCATCAAGAAACGGTCGAGCTGGCTCTCAGGCAGCGGGTAGGTACCCTCGAACTCGTATGGGTTCTGGGTGGCGAGCACCAAGAACGGCGGGCCGAGCTGGCGGGTCACGCCGTCGGTGGTTACCTGCCGCTCGCTCATCGCTTCGAGCAGGGCCGACTGCGTGCGGGGAGTGGCGCGGTTGATCTCGTCGGCGACGATCACTTGCGCGAACACCGGCCCCGGCACGAACTCGAAGGTGCCGGTGTTCTGGCGGAACACGCCGGTACCGATGAGGTCGCCGGGGAGCAGGTCGGGGGTGAACTGGATACGGCTGAACTTGCAGTTGAGCGAGCGGGCGATGGCCTTGGCGAGCAGAGTTTTGCCGACGCCGGGCACGTCTTCGAGCAGCAGGTGACCATCGGCGAGTAGGGCGAGCACGGCGTACCGGATGACCTCGGGCTTCCCGAGAAACACGCCGGCGACGTTCTCCCGTAGCACGTCGAGCAGCCGCGACAGGTCGGCCGGCGGCATAGGGTCCGGGGTCGGGAGAAGAGAGGCGTGCCCGCCCGGCGGGACGGATGTGGTGGACATCAGGAGGTGTGCTGGGGGGATCAACGCCACCTCAGCCCACGGCGGGCCGAGTATGGGGAGAGTATAGGTGCCGAACCGGGCGGCGGATCAGGGAAGCGAATCGGCGTTGTTGCAGCCCGCTTTTTCGAGAGCGTCGGCTCGAATCGGCAGTTGGGCCTGGAGCAGGAGTCCGCCCTTCAGGGCGTGCTTTTTCGTAGCACGCCCTTCAGCGCGGACTCCAGCACCCGCGAGAGCACGCCCTTCAGGGCGGACTCCAGCACCCGCGAGAGCACGCCCTTCAGGGCGGACTCCAGCACCCGCGAGAGCACGCCCTTCAGGGCGGACCCCAACTCCAGACGCTCACCACTTGGCCAGGGTGGCTTTCGCCCCGGTCAGCCAGGTGTCGTCGTCGTTGTCGTCCAGGGCGGCGAAGTTGTTCTTGATGCGGCGATACGCCATCTTGAGGAACGTTTTGCCAAAGGTCGGGTCGGCGTGCGGGTCGGTGAGCGGCTTGCCGTTGGTGGTGAGTAGCGAGTCGAGCCGACTCAGCACGCACGCGGCGGCGTAGAGGTCCATGGCGATGTCCGCCAGCCGCTCGTGGACGAACTGTGCTTGCAGGATGACCGCTTCGTCCTTCAGCTTCAAGAACACGTGCGGCAGTGTGGTGCCGAGTTGCTTGACCAGGGCCGAGTAGGTGCGGGCATCGGCCTGCAGGTCGGCATGACCCACCGGTACCGTCGGCGTGTGGGCCAGCCACGGGGCGGCCAGCTTCGCCCCCGCCCCGATGCCGCTGAACAGCTTGCCCAGGCTCCACCGCCCGCCGAGCAGGTCGTCACGCAGCCCTTTCAGTTTTTCGCCGGGTGCTTTCACCCCCACGGCGAAAATGAACGACTTGAGCACGTCGTTCGCCCCTTCGCCGATCGTGTTGATGCGGGCGTCTCGCATCCACCGCTCGATTGGCTGGTCGGAGAAGTACCCTTTGCCGCCGTACACCTGGAGCGTGTCGTTCACGATCGTCCAGAGGTGCTCGGTGGCGAACACCTTCAGGATGGCCGTTTCGAGCATGTAGTCGTCGGCCCCGCGGTCGATGAAGGCCGCGCACTGCGTCGTCATGGCCTCCATTGCGAACGTGTGGGCCGAGGCAAACGCCACCTTCTTTTGCACGAGTTGGAACTCGGCGAGCGTCTGGTCGAACTGGCGGCGGGTCTTGGCGTGCTGGCACATCGCCTTCACGCACACCTTTGCATGGCCGGTGCAGGTGGCACCGAAAGTGGTGCGGCCGAAGTTCAGCACGGTGAGAGCCGCTTGCAACCCGCGGCCGATCTGCCCGAGGATGTTCTCTTTCGGCACTCGCACGTTGGTGAACTTCATCTTGCCGGTGGCGGTGCCACGGATGCCGCACTTCTCGGCGCGGGCCTCCAGCACCTCGAACCCCGGCATGTCGGGCGTGACGAGGAAAGCGGTGACCTTTCCCTTCGGGTCTTTGGCATCCGGGGTGCGGGCCATCACGGTCAGCACGTCAGCGATGCCGCCGTTGGTGATGTAGTGTTTGATGCCGTTCAGCAGGTACGCGGAACCGTCTTCCGTCGGCGTGGCGGTGGTGCGAACCCCGCCGGCGTCGGACCCGGCTTCCGGTTCGGTGAGGGCGAATGCGGCCAGTTTGGAGCCATCGAGCAATCCTGGCAGCCAGCGAGCCTGCTGCTCCTTCGTGCCGAACAGCACCAATGCCCGGCAGCCGATACTGTGGTGGGCGTTGACGAACACCGCCGTGCTGGCACAGTGCCCGCCGATGACCTCCATCGTCTTCATGTATTGCTGCTGATTGAACCCCTGGCCGCCGTACTCCTTCGGGATGGTCAGGCCAAGCACGCCGAGATCGCCCAGCCCGCGGACCACCTCGTCGGGGATGCGAGACTCGCGGTCGATCTTCATGTGATCGATCTTGGCATCGGCGAAGGCTTGCACCCGCGCGGCGATGTCGTCGCGGGCGGCCTGTTGGTCGGGGGTGAGTTGCGGGTATGGGAACAACACATCCCCGCGAACAACGCCGAAAAACAGCGACTTGGCGAAACCGAGTTTGTTCAACTCCGGTCCGAGTAGTTCTTCGACCTGTTTTTTCTGTTCGTCGATCTGTTTTTGCGTAAGCGCCATGACGTGTGTTCCCCGCGGTCGGAGTGGAAAAACGAGAGACCGCCCAGAGAGAGGGGCGGGGGATTACACGGTATTCTAACCAACTAGGTGAGATAGAATTCAACGGGGCGGTGGAACCGGGCCAATGGCTCGCGCCTATGAATCGCCCATCCCACCGCCCGACCCGGAGCCGGTTTTGAACGCCATCCCCGCCGTCAACGGCAAACACCACGACCACGACGACCAGGAACTGTTCCGGGCCGTGGCCACCGGCTATGCCCCCTGTACCTGCGAGGACGACGACGAAACCCCCGCCACGGGGCCAGTCGATCTGGAACGCATCCGGCGGGCGGTTCGGGAGATCTTGATCGCGGTCGGCGAAGACCCGGATCGGGAGGGTTTGCTCGAAACTCCGGCCCGTGTGGCCCGCATGTACGCCGAAGTGTTCGCCGGCTTACACGCCGACCCGCGGACGCACCTTCAGAAAACTTTCACTCAACAGCACGACGAAATGGTGCTGGTGAAGGACATTGAGTTCGCGAGCTGCTGCGAGCATCACCTGGTGCCGTTCCTCGGCAAGGCGCACATCGCTTATTTGCCGGCCGGGAAGGTGGTGGGCCTGAGCAAGCTCGCCCGCGTGGTGGATGGCGTGGCCAAGCGACCGCAGGTGCAGGAGCGGATGACGGAAGAGATCGCCGAGATGATCATGACCGAGCTTCAGCCCCGTGGGGTCGGGGTGATCGTCGAGGCCACCCACATGTGCATGACCATCCGCGGGGTGAAGAAGCCGGGCACCATCACGGTGACGAGCGCCATGCGGGGGCTATTCAAAACCAACCCGATGACACGAAGCGAACTGATGGCCTTGGTGTATGGAGCGAAGTGACAGACAGGCGAGCCAGGCAACGTGAGGGGTCGGGCGTTTCAGCACCCGACCCCATTTCGTACACGGCTCACTCCATAGCACCTTATTTGTCTTTCTTCTCTTCTTTCTTCTCGTCTGCTTTGGCCGGCTCAAACTTCACGCTGTGGATGTACAGGTTGCAGTCGTACTCGTTCTCCTTGTACGAGTCGTTCAGAAACTCGAACTCGATCGTGTTCTTCCCCTTCTTCAGCTCGCCCTTGAACGTGTACACCTTCGCTTCGGCCTGCTTGAGCAGGAACTCCTTCTCGACCTCCTTCCCGCCGAGTGTCACCTTCACCTTCGGCAGGTCTTTTTCCCCGCGGTCGCCGGACATTTCGACGCTGAACTGGTAGGTGCCGTCGGCTTTCACCTCCACTTCGGCGGTCGCCATCCCGGCCACGTAGAAGAATAGCTTCCCTTCGCCGTCGTTGTACCCGACGTTCTCCGTCCCGCCATCTTTCGCCTTCACTTTGAATGTGTCGAGTTTCACCTCGTCGGCGGCGGGGGCGGGCGGCACACAACACCGCCATGCACGCGATCAGTTTGCGCATCGGAGAGACTCCTTCGGAGTTGGTTGGGCGGCCGGCGGCGGGGGCTGGAAGTGAGTCCCGCTCGCCGGCCAAGAAATGATAGGGCGCCGGCCGGTCGCTCAGCATGCCTCCTTCTTCGCCGGTAGCACCTCGCGTTCGTCGAGGATCTCGTAGCTGTACCCCTGCTCGGTGAGGAACATCTGCCGGTGATGGGCGAAGTCGAGCTCCCGCGTGTCGCGGGTGACGAGCGTGTAGAAGTGGGCGTTCTCGTCTCCGCTCGACTTCGGCCGCAGGATGCGCCCGAGCCGCTGGGCCTCTTCCTGCCGGCTGCCGAACGTTCCGCTCACCTGGATGAGCACGTTCGCGTCGGGTAGGTCGATGGCGAAGTTGCCCACCTTGCTCAGCACGATGTGCCCGATCTCGCCGGTGCGGAATTTCTGATACAGCATTTCCCGCTCGGAGTTCCCGGTGCTGCCGGTGATCATCGGCAGGTCGAACCGCTTGGCGATCTGTCGGAGTTGATCGAGGTACTGGCCGATGACAATCACCCGCTGGTCGTGGTAGCGGGTGAGCAGTTCGGCCACTACCTCCAGCTTGGCGGGGTTCTCCGATGCAATTCGGTACTTGTGCCGCCAGTCGGCGACGGCGTACTCCATCCGGGTGGCGTCGTCGGGCAGGGCCACGCGGATCTCGGTGCAACTGGCCGACGCGATCCACCCTTTGGTTTCCAACTCCCGCCACGGCACGTCGTACTTCTTCGGCCCGATCAGGCTGAATACGTCGCCCTCGCGGCCGTCCTCGCGGATCAGGGTGGCGGTCAGGCCGAGTCGCCGCCGGGCCTGGATCTGGGCGGTCACGCGGAACACCGGGGCGGGCAGCAGGTGGACCTCGTCGTACACGATTAGCCCCCAGTCCCGCTGCTCGAACAACTTGAAGTGCGGGTAGCTGGCGGGGTCGTCGGCGGCCGGGGCGGTGTCCTCGTCGTCCAGTTCGGCCAGGGCCGCGTCTGGGTCGAAGTCGTCCACCTCGTCCAGTTCCTCTGTCTCTTGTTGCTTTCCCTTCTTCTTCCGCTTCTTACCGGGGCGGTAGGTCACGATCTGGTACGTCGCGACCGTCACCGGGCCGATTTCCTTGATCTCGCCGGTGTACTCCTTCACGATGTCGTCGGTCAGGTCGGTCTTGTCGAGGATCTCCCGCACCCACTGCTTGACTGCCGTGATGCTGGTGGTGAGCACCAGGGTGTTCTTCTGCAGCAAGGTCATGGCGGTGATGCCCACCACCGTTTTGCCCGCCCCGCATGGCAGCACGATCACCCCGCTCCCGCCCCGCACGTCGCCGCCGGCGTGGAACACATCGGCCGCCTCTCGCTGATAATCTCGCACATTGAACGGCAGCCCGCTGCGGGCGACGGTGCGGAGCGCCATCGGTAGGGGAGCACCATCCGTGTACCCGGCGAGGTCTTCGGCCGGGTAGCCGATCCCGATGAGCAACTGCTTGACCAGCCCGCGGTGGGCCGGGTCGATGGTGAACCCGTCGGGCAGCTTCTCCCCCAGGTATTCCTTGAGTTTCTTGTTGCGAGCGAGTTCGGCGAGCAGCGGGGCGTCGGCGGAGGTCAGGGCGAGGCTTTGGCCGTCCTCGCAGCGGGTGAGCTTCACCCGCCCATACCGGCTCACCGTCTCGGCGAGGTCGGCCGGCAGGTTGTTCGGCACCGGGAACTTGGCGTACTGCCGCAGTACGCCCACCATGTCGTCGGCGGTCAGCCCGGCGGCGGCGGCGTTCCACACGCTCAGGTTGGAGATGCGGTAGGTGTGGATGTGCTCGGGGCTTTTCTCCAACTCGGCGAACGGGGCGAGGGCATCGCGGGCGGCGGCGTACTTGGGGTTATCGACTTCGACCAGCACGGAGCGGTCGGATTGCACAATGAGCGGGTTGGTGGGGTCGAACTGTGGTGCGGCGGGGGGCGGGGTAGCCGGTTTCGGTTTTTGCGGCATTGGGTTCCGTCGCGGGGGCAAGGTCTGGCGTGGCATGTGTCCGAATCGAACATGCTACCGGGCGGCGCGGCCGGGGGGCAAGTGGAGGTGCCATCACAACATTCTGAACCTGGTCACACGACCACTCTGCCACGCTGCCACCTGCCACACACATACCCCCCCCCGGAAATGGTGCGTTTTCGTGGGAAATCGTCGCTCTCAAAATTGTCAATACGCTAGCCGGCCGCTGTGCTTGCTGTCGCGGCGCTGCCTACACTGCTCGTACACACACCCGAGTCTTCGCACAGGAAGCCGTATGTCCCGCACCCTGTTCGCCATCGTCGTGGTACTCGCCACCACGCTCCCCTCCCTCGCCGACGACACCTACACCATCCAGTGGTACAGCTGGAAAGAGGGGGACGTGCTGAAAGTCACGACGACCGTCAAGTCAATCCAGTCGATGAAGTACGACTCCGGCCGGCGGAAGGTCACCGACGAACAGGAGCAGGATCACGAAGTGTCGTACACCGAGGAAATCCTGTCGAAACTGGCCGACGCCCCCCACATCGCCAAATTCCGCCGCACCTACCACACGTGGAGCGACACCGGCGTGGACGGGGAGAAGACGGTCCACCCGCTGGTGGGCAAAACGGTAGAGGTGGACCGCACCGGGAAGAAACAGGTCATCACCGTGGGGGGCAAGCCGCCGACCGACGACCTGGCCGAGGCGCTGGAGACCGAGTTCGCGGCCGAGGAATCGCTCGAAGATGCCGCCAACCAGTTGCCGGCCAAACCGGTGAAGGTGGGCGACACCTGGCCCCTCGACAAGAAGACGGCGCTGGCCGAAGTGAAGAAGGTGATCTTCAAGGGGATGGAACTGAACGAGGAGAAGGGGACGTACACCGGCAAGCTGGTGATGGCGGAGAAAAAGAACGGCGCGGTGTACGGCACGATCGAGTTCACCCACATGGTGCCGGTGAAGAAGTACCCGGTGAACGACGACATGACGGTGGACGTGGAGGCCGGCAGCGTGGTCACGATGAAGGAAACCCTCACCAAGCGGCTCGACGGCAGCGAACCGGGCAGCAAGAGCACAATGACCCTCAGCATCGCAGTGAAGGCCAAACTGCCCGACAGCAAACTGGAGGTGAAGACCACCATCACCGGCAGCGAGACGCAAGAGTTGGTACCGAAGGCAAAGAAGTGAGGCCAGAGTGGGGAAAACGACTCCCGGCGCTGGTGGGTCGGCTCCCACCCTGAAGGGGTGGTTCTTCCAGCCCAGGGCGAGCGAGCCGTAGGCGAGCGACTCCCTGGGATTGCTGTATCGCGAAGACCGGCTAAAGCCGGGACTCCAGCCGGGACTCCAGCCGGCGCTGGTGGGTCGGCTCCCACCCTGAAGGGGTGGTGTTAGCAGCCCAGGGCGAGCGTGCCGCAGGCGAGCGACCCCCTGGGATTGGGATCGGCTTCTCTACCCCGCCCCTGGCCGGAGGCCGCCCATGACAGACCACCCCCCGCCACGGCTTGCCTGGGACTGGGTCGGCTGGTGGACCCTCGTGTTCGCCCTCAACCTGCCGGTGCCGGTGATGGGGGCCGATCTGTTCGTCCGCCCGGATGGTTGGCTCGGGCTAGTCGGCGGGCTGGCGGTGCTGTTCTGGCTCGGGTTCGCCCTTTGCCTGTTCCGCTTCCGGGTGTCGCGGTCGCTGGTGTGGGGCGGGGCGGTTGTCGCCGTCACGCAGTTCCTTCCCGTCATCCAGTTCGTGTGCGGGGCGATCGGCCTCGACCTCTGGGAAGTGATCGGCGGGCAAGCACTGCTCGATGGCAGTCGAGACGATACCCGAATGCCCGGCTGGCGGGGGGACCGCAACCTCGGTGCATTCGCGGTGGTGCTGTTCACCGCCCACCCGATGTTCGTGATCGCCGTGCTGATCGGTGCGGCCGTCCGCTGGGTGCGGGGCGACCGGCCCATCTGGTTCCGCCGTCGCCCGGCCATCGCCGAGTAAACTGCCCTCATGCCCTACACCCCCATCCTGGCCACCCTCGGCTACATCTTCTCCCCCGACCGCTCGCGGGTGCTGCTGGTTCACCGCACCGCCCGCGGGCCGACCGACCCGCACTACGGCAAGTTCAACGGCCTCGGCGGCAAGGTGGAACGCGATGAGGATGTGTACGCCGGCCTGTGCCGCGAACTGAACGAAGAGGCTGGCATTCGCGTCACGTCGGCTGAGCTGGCCGGCACCGTGTCGTGGCCGGGGTTCGGCAAACACGGCGAAGACTGGTTCGGGTTCGTGTTTCGCGTGTTCGCCTTCACCGGTACCCCGCCGGCGGCCAACGAGGACGGCCCGCTGGAATGGGTGGAGGTCGGCCGGGTGCTCGACCTGCCTCTGTGGGAGGGCGACCGCTTCTTCCTGCCGCTTGTGTTCGACTTCGCCGCCAAGCCATTCCACGGAGTCATGCCATACCTCAATGGGAGTCCGACCGGGTGGCGAGTAAGTACGGTCGGGGGTGAAATCGACGGCACCTCGTGAATGGTGTGCTAAGGTTGCCCGACGTTTGGGCGGACGCCCCTGCCCACCGCCGACCGACCGGGGTGACGTGTTGAGTTCCCGCAGTTCCAAATCGCGGGCCATTGCTCTCCTACCGGGTTTTTGCCCGGAGGCGGGGGCAGTGCCGTTCCCCGGTTACAAGTTGTGCCGCCTTCGCGGGCGTGGCGGGTTTGCCACCGTTTGGGAGGCGACCGGCCCGGACGGGGAGACGCTGGCCCTCAAGTTCATGTCGAGCAATAACGGGTCGAGTACCGTGCGGGAGCTGCGGGCGCTGCGAGCGTTTGCCGCCCTGGAGCACCCGAACCTGCTGCCCATCTACGATGTGTGGTCGATCCCGGGTCAGTTGGTGATCGGCATGGAACTGGCCGAAGCCTCCCTGCTCGACCTGATGCTTCTGTATGCCGACGAATTCGGCAAGCCAATCGAGACCGACCGCCTATTGCGGTACATGACTCAGGTCGCCGCCGCCCTCGACTTCCTGAACGCCCGCGACCACACCTGGGAAGGGCGGAAGGTGGGGTTGCAGCACGGCGACATCAAGCCGAACAACATTCTGCTCGTGGGCGACACGGCCAAGCTCGCCGACTACGGACTGGCCACCCCGGTGACGGCCGGCAAGGCTCCGTGCCACCGCCACG
Source organism: Fimbriiglobus sp. (assembly GCA_025459365.1). GTDB lineage: Bacteria > Planctomycetota > Planctomycetia > Gemmatales > Gemmataceae > JALHQU01. Next base: position 352 of record JALOQR010000188.1, on the reverse strand, counting down.
GCACCCTCGAATATGTTGCCCCTGAAGTCATCCAGGGGTACGCCACCGACACCAGCGATCAATTTAGTTTGGCGGTGACGTACTACGTCCTCCGCAGCACCACCTTCCCCTTCCCGCCGCCGCCGCCGGTCGAGAACCTGTCGCGATCGTTCTTGCGCCCCGCGCCCGACCTGAACTGCGTCACACCGGCCGAACGGCCGCCACTGGTACGGGCACTCTCGCCCATCCCCCAGAACCGCTACCCGACCTGTACAGCGTTTGTGGATGCCCTCAAGGTGGCATGCGGGTTGAAGGGCGGTTCGACCGTCATCCGGGTGACGTGACGGGCCGGCCGGCGTAGGTTGTGTGCAAC
>JALOQR010000187.1 GCA_025459365.1 Fimbriiglobus sp. | reverse complement strand
TCGGCCCGTAATCCGGCGTAGAGTTCGAGGCTTTCGATCCGCCGTGTGAGCACAGCCGCCCCGCGGGGGACATCGATGTCAAGAAGGTTTGCCAGGCGCTGAGCCGGGCCGTGGAAAATCTCGTCCACCAGTTTCGGCAACTCGGCGACCCAGCGACGGCACTTGGCGACCTGCTCGTGGGCATACTCGAGCTTGGCAACCGCCCGCCGCAGGTTCCGCTCTTCCACTGTCGTATCCGGCATCCGCCCGTTGACGTCCGGGAACCTCTTCGCCGCGAGATCTGCCTTCGCCTGCACCACAGCGTCGTCAAACCGGCGAATCGACCGCTGCCACAGTTGATACTGTTCGTGGACCCATTCGATACCGCGGTTGATCTCCACTCGAAGAGCCGTGAGCGATTCGTTCGCATCCGAGCGGTAGGTGGCCAGCGCGGCTAGCCAGTCTCGCAGTGCGTCGATGTCGCGGACGTCGGCGGGCATGAGATCACCGCTGGGCCAGGTACTCTTCGATCCGCTCGGCTTTCCGAAGTAGGAACGGCACGTACTCGCCGCACACTTCGATGAACCGTTCCAATTCTTTCATGCGTAGCTCGAACTCCTCGCGGAACTTCTCGTGTTCCTGATCTCGCCAGGATTCGGCCAGTGCGAGTAGTTGGCCGTGAACCGCGCTCAAGTTGGTTTGAAGTTCTCCGTTGAACCGCTTGACGGTCGTGGCGAACCGCCGCAGTTCGGCCGGGTCGACGATGGCCTGAGACATGGTGGGCCTTCAGGGAATGGTGCGGATGGGACCGGCGTTTGGCCTCATTATACCTGACCCGCCAGCGACCCGTGTGACGGAGTGTTAGGCAGGAACTCCGCGATCCATACTGACTGCATTCAGGGCGTCGGTCAACTTTTGCCGAGCTTCGTCGCGGGTGTTGATCGCTGCCGAGCGCTCCCGCTCGATCGCCTCCAAGCGGTCTTCCTGTTTGCCGAGGGTGCGGACGTACCGCTCACGGAGGTCTTTTTCGCTGGTCCTGTCTCCCAGAGAAGTCAGGTTGTCGCGGATTCTCTTCTGCTCCTCATGCAACTTGGCCCGCTCTTGTTCAAGCCGGGAAATCTGCTCATCGAGCTCGGCCACCTTGGCACGTACCGCGAATGCAGCCCGAATCAGTTCGGATGTGGAGTCGTCGAGGTATCCGTTTGCCACCCACGCCGCGAGTTGCGCTTCGTGAGTGTTTAGCAGGTGGAACGCCTGGCTGAAGGGGTGGCCGGCCTTCACGACGAACCGCGTCTGCGAGTTCGGTGGGAGAGTGAACTTGAACCGCCAGAATCCGTCGGTCACTTCGTGCGGCTTCGGCGTGCCGGTCAACTCCCACTCGGCCGGCCGCGGGTGATCGAGGTAGACTGTCTGCTCCGCGTCCGACTTACTGGCGAACGTGTACACCGACTCCTGAATCTGACCGGCGTAGGTGATGAGTGTACCTCCAGTAATGACCACCCGTGACACTGCCGAGGTGTGCGAGTCGATGCGGTCTGTCACCCGCACGGCCAACTCGACGGCATAGCCGATGAGTCGCTGCTCCTTTGGTTTGAGCGTGTCGAGCATCGCTTCGCCGGCGTAGCTCCCCGAATCGAGCACCGTCACCGGGCCACCTTCGAGCGTCAGCCCGGTGGTGTTCTCGAATTCGACGCAGCGAATCGGGTTCTCGGCACGGGCGTGTTTCTGGTAGAGCAGCACCGGCTTACCGGTGAACGCCTTCAGGACGATCGGCACGAGTGCCGACTGGTTTCGGCGCACCGTAACAGGGCGTTCGATGGCGTACTCGAAGAGGTCGCCGACTTGCCGCTCGCGGGTCTGGGTCTGCACGGAAGAAGCTGCGGTTCGGGTCATCATGGACCCACCACGAGTGATACTCTCATTCTTCGCCCGCCACTTCTTTGGGATGTCTTGCATCGGTGCAGCCGCCAGTGCCATTCCTGGTGCTGCCGATTCCGCTTCCATCATCATCGAATCGAAACCGGCCTCCACGGTCGGTGGGAGTACGCCTGTCGTCTCCTTCACCTCCACCACCGGCCGCTTGATGAACCGCGGGGTGTACAGGTCGTGGACAAACGACACCGGCAGACCGGCGACAAGTGTGAGGTGGACGTCCTCCCAGTCTTCGTCCGACGTGTTGTCCACCACCGCCCAACCCTGGACGAGCGGTTCTTTCTGTCCCTCTTCGTTCAGCAGTATTCGGTAGGTCGCCTTCCACACCGGGGCTTCGAGCAGATAACTGACGACGAGCGTGCGGTTACCCTCGCCCTCGGCGAGTAGGGTGAAGGTGCGGGCGTCCTTCTTCTTCGCAGCAAGTTGTGTTTTCAGGTAGAAGTCGAGGTCTCGCTTGAGCCCGTCGTCGAGCAGTTTCACTGCCACGTCGAACAGGTCGAAGGTGTGGATTTCTCCCGAGTCGGCCAGTATCGACAGGCGGAATTGCTTGGTATGGCCGGCGGCAGTGGAAGTGTCGATTGGGTCGATGCCGAGCAGTACGCCGATTTCGTCGGTTGTGGCCCCGGTCGGTCGAACGGCGACCTTCGCTCCCTTCAGTTGGGGGAGTAGGCCGACCAGGCTTCCCTCATCGGGAATGCTCAAGGCGATCTCGGCCAGTAGTTGCTCGACTGGTGTGGTGCTCTCGTACCCGACGGCCGACACCAAACCGCCATCGCGGTCGAGAACCGTGAGCGACTTCAGTACATCGCTCACTTCCCGCTGCTTGAAGGTGAGCGTGACAGCCTGCGAGCCGGATACCGTGCCCTCGCGTTCGAAGTGCCCAACTCCGTGCTTGTACAAGACGACGCGGCGGATAGGCAGGGTGGGCATCTGCAGACTCCATTGACTCACGAACTACGGCCGCCAGACAGCGTTGGTAGGCAATTGTCGCTCCACCAATGCTCATGGCTCCTTCTGGCGGGGGCCAGGGTGCCGAGTTGATATACTACCCGCTCCCGGCTCCTCTCACCTCCCGCCGGCCCTGTACCCGTCCGAGACCACGCCGTGACGCCACGCGAAGTGCTCGCCCTCATACGCGAGAAGGACGTCAAAGCCGTCGATCTTCGGTTCATGGACTTCCCTGGACTGTGGAAACACTTGACTGTACCGGCCGAGATGCTGACCGAGGAACGGTTCGAGGACGGCTTTGGGTTCGATGGGTCGGGCCTTCGCGGATGGCAGAAGATCAACGAGTCCGACATGCTGCTCGTCCCGCAGCCGGGCAGCCATTTCCTCGACCCGTTCACCAGGGAAATCACCCTTGGCATTCTGTGCAATATCCAGGACCCCAATACCCGCGAGGATTACACCCGCGACCCGCGGAACGTCGCTCGCAAGGCGGTGAACTACATGAAGCAGACCGGGTTCGCCGACACGGCGAACTTCGGCCCGAGTCTTGAGTTCTTCGTTTTTGACGACGTCAAGTACGACCAAAACAGCCACTCGGCGTTCTACTACGTCGATAGTGGGGAAGGGGTCTGGAATACGGGGCGGGATGAGCGGCCGAACCTGGGCTACAAAATCCGGGCGCGGCAGGGGTACTTCCCATGCCCACCAGGCGATGCGCTCTACGACCTCCGCACGGAAATGATGCTGGCGATGACGCAGTGCGGCCTCCAGGTGGAGAGCCACCACCACGAGAAAGCAACGGGCGGGCAGTGTGCGATCGATATCCGCTTTGGCGATCTGCTGACCACCGCCGACAACGTGCTGAAGTACAAGTACGTAGTGAAAAACGTCGCCCGGCGGCATGGGAAGACGGCCACCTTCATGCCCAAGCCGCTGTTCGACGAATATGGCAGCGGCATGCACGTTCACTCCTCGTTGTGGAAGAACGGGCAAAACTTGTTCGCCGGCAACGGGTACTCAGGGCTTTCCGACACTGCTCGCTATGCCATCGGCGGCATCCTCAAGCATGCCCCCGCTTTGTGCGCCATTACCAACCCTACGACCAACAGCTACAAGCGCCTGGTGCCTGGGTTCGAGGCCCCGAGCAGTCTGGCGTACAGCCAGCGAAACCGTTCCGCGGCCATTCGTATCCCGGTGTATTCCTCGCGGCCGCGAAGCAAACGGATCGAGTACCGCCTGCCAGATCCGGCAGCCAACCCGTATCTGGCGTTTGCAGCGATCCTCATGGCCATGCTTGACGGGCTACGGCACAAGACCGATCCTGGCGAACCACTCGACAAGGACATCTACGATCTACCACCGGAGGAGTTGAAAGACGTACCCCGCACGCCGGCCACACTCGATGACGCCCTGACGGCGCTCGAACATGATCATGAGTTTCTGCTACAAGGTGGCGTGTTTACCGAGGATGTCATCGAGACGTGGGTCAGCTTCAAGCGGGCAGAGGAGGTGGCGGCGGTGCGGGTGCGCCCGCACCCGTACGAGTTTGCCTTGTACTTCGACGCCTGACCGATTCTCGCGTCGTGGAGCAGCCGGGGTTTATCCCGGCCTCTCCACGAATCCACGTTAGCGTTTCTGCACACCGCCCTTGTCTACCCGGAGCACGGTCACCCACTCGCCGGTGCTGGAATCCTGGGTGAACTGTACTTTGCCCGTCACCCGTACCTTCTGCCCCATCTGCAGCGGCCGTTGGACTGGTTTTCCGCCCTCCACGACGACTTCCTGCAGGGCGGTCGGATCCTTGACCACGCAAGTGGCCTTCAGCGGCACCTGATCGGCGGCGCAGCAGGTCATCTTGAAGAAGAAGAGCGTGAACTGGGTGGGCGAGAGCGGCTTGAACTGGCCGTTGAGGGTGACCGTCTGGCCGGTAAAGATTTCTCGACTCTCGGGGGACAACGCTCCAGCCGCCAGCGTTTCGAACCCTACATCCCCGGTGGATTTCTTGTCGGCGACTTCGGACAACTCGCCGACCTCGTGGCCCCGTACCAGCTTGCTCTGGTACTCCTTGCTAAACGTGCCGTTTGGCAGGCCCATCAGGTAGATGACGACGGGAAAAAGGAGTACCACAACACGCCAGTAGATGTTCCCATGATTGTGGTCGTCGGCGGAGTGATCCCCGTGGTCGTGCCCGTGATTGTGGTCGTGGGCGTGCGACGGGTGATCGCACTTCTCACCCGGCTTGTGGTCGAGGTCGTGGTGATGATGTCCGTGGTCGTGGTGATGATCGTGACCAGCGCCGGCCGACCGCCAGAGCGACACCCCACGGATGATCGTCACTGCCAGCAGTAGAAGGCTGCCGGCCATCACCCACGGGTGGAACCCCGGCACGAGAAGTACACCCAGTTTGCTGAGTGGGTTTCCGGCATCGTCCGTCACTCCCTGACCGGCAGGGACGAAGTACATCAGAATGCCGACCACGCCGAACGCACCGCAAATGAAGATGGTGAGCAACTGCTGGAGGTAGTAGTCGCTACCGCCGTGGTGGTGATCGTGATCGTGCGAGTGGCCATGATCGTGCCCATGCGAGTGGCCGTGCATTTCGGGAGCGTGATCCATGAGTTCGGACCTCTGCGGCGTTGCCGCCGCTGTCGCCGGAGTGAAAGCCTCCGGTTGGTCTCACCGAGGCGACAGACCCCGGTTCCTGCAGAAATCGTGGTCAGTTCGGCATCGGTGCAGGGGCAACCGAACTCACCGGAGCAAGAGCTGGACGCACCGAGAGTAGGGGTACGTGCGCGATGAGCGTGTAGACCAGCACCTGCACGAATACGCAGGCTACGATGACACCGATCAGCCGCCAACGGAACACCCGGGTGTACATCAAGAGTAACTTGATGTCGAGCATTGGCCCGTACACCAGGAATGCCAGTTTGGCCGACAGGCTCATGGTGGTAAAGCTGGCGGCCAGGAAGGCGTCGGCCTCGCTGCACAGGCACAGAACGAACGCCAGCAGCATGAGAAGCGGAATCGCCAGGACCGGGTTTTCACGCGACATCAATTCAACGTTGCCGATCAGGTTCGGGTCCGACTTCACCAGGGCCGAAAGCAATGAGCCGATAATCAGGAAGACGGTGATGTCGATGAAGTCGTTCAGTGCGGTCGATGAGATGTTCGCCAACCGCTGGGCGACCGATTTCTTCGGCCCAGCGGCCGGGGCGGGGGAGGGGGCGTCGTCGATCATCCCGAGCGATAGCCCGCCCTTGGGTGGTTGCGGTGCCGGAGGCAGGGCAGTCGGTGTGAGCAGTGCCTTTTCGCTCCATTTGACCACCAGGAAGTGAACCACCAACCCGGTCACGCACGCCACCAGGTAGCCCAGCCCTGCCCGCATCAGGAGTACCGTCCATCCGACATCAGTGCCGTGCGGGAAGAACGCCACCGCGGTACTCCCGAGTACGATCGGGTTCAAGATCGGCCCGGCGAGCATGTACGCGATGCAGCAGGACAACGGCAACCCTTTCTTCAGCAACCGCCGCATGACCACCACGATCCCGCACTCACACATCGGGAATACCAGCCCGAGTGCTCCCCCGATCAGCACTGCCGGGAGGAAGTGCTTGGGCAATAGTTTGCTGAGAGCCTGCTGCGGGAGCAATTCCTCCAAGACTCCAGCAATCAGCGCCCCGAGGATAATGAACGGCAGTGCCTCCCAGACAATGCTCAAGAAGTTGAGCACGAAGTCGCGGAGAATGTCGGCGAGTTCCACGATGCGCGTCTCGGTGGGGGATGGCCGGTCTCGTCTGTACGTCCGTCCGTGGCGGGGGGTTCAGAACCCTCTCGCCAACCTTGCGAAGGCGAAGGCCACAGGGGGGGGGCATTGACCCCCCGGCGACAGGCGTTGATGCTTAATGTTGATGGTATAGTCCGTGGTCGTGGTCGTGCGAACAGGTCGTCGGGTCGTGTCGAACACGATTGCCGAAAAACCGGCGGAGGACGACCCGCAGAAGCAGGCTCAAGAAGAACCACCCCACGCACGTCATTACCACTGCCCCGGAAGGGCCGAGGTCGAATTGGTCGTCGGGGCGAGGCCCGAGCGTGAACTGAAGGCGGGAACTGATGCGGTAGCCGAGTGTGGCACAGCCGATGCAACCGGCCAGGGTGGTCCAGAACATCCACCGCAGGTTCGCCGATACGTTTGCCGCTGCCGCTGCTGGAACCACTAGGAGGGCGTTGATGAGGAGTACTCCAACGGCGTAAACGCTCAAGTTCACCACCACCGCCAGCAAGGCTACAAACAGGTAGTTGTCCCAACGCACCGGAAGCCCGCGAGAGTTGGCCAGGCTCGGGTTGAAACTACCGAGGAGGAAGGCGTTCGACCGCAGGGTCACCATCAACAATGTGACAACAACCATGCCCGCCAGCATCAGAAGCCTGACTTCGTCCACGAATAGTAGCTGGCCGAACAGGATCTCTTCGAGGGGCAACTTGACCTTGGCGTTCAGAGCGGGAAGCAGCAGACCGGCGAACCCGAGGGCGAGGGCGAAGAACACACCGATGACTGTGTCCGAAGTGAGTGACGTACGTTCTTGGATGAGCGAAATGACGATCGCCACCACTGCCCCAACCGCGGCCATGACGAGCGGGATGGCCCAGCGGAACGGCTCAGCGGCCCTGGTGTCACGAACGCCTGCCAACACCACCATCCCCAGCAAGGCGAGCGTGACACCGGCCATCGCCGTGTGAGCCATGGCGTCGGAGAAGAATGCCATCCGGTTGCCGATGACGAACGATCCCATTACCCCGCAGGTGATCGCCACCATCAACAGAGCGAGAATGGCCTTCACGTCGTAGGCTGGTTCCCCGGTCAGGCGGGAAAGGAAGAGCACGAAATCATGGACAGCATCGACCATCGGGCACATCCGGCGGTAGGGCAGGGGGGGTATCACATCCGCGCGGCTGCGGCGTGCAACAGAGTCAGTGCAACATCGGCTTCGTCGGCGGTGATGACCAGCGGAGGGGCCACCCGCACCACCTTTCGCGCCAGGGGGCCAAGCAGGTGAACACCGTCGGTCTGTGGGCTACTTCCTCGGTATGCTTCCAGTACGAATTGATTTGCTCGGTCGTTCGCTGTCTTGCCACCGTACTCGGCGAACTCGATCCCCCACACCATTCCCTCGAATTCACCTCGCACAGCCGCAACGAACGGGTACTTTTTCAGACCCACTAACCCTTCCTCGATTTGCTGCGATACCGCACGCATCGGCCCGAGCACGTCTCTCGCCTCGAACTCGTCGAGTGTGGCTGCAACCGCCGCACACATCAGTGGGTTGGCGCTCCAGGTGTCCGACCCGTGGCCGAAGTCCATTGCCGAAAAAATGTCGGCCCGACCGACCGCCGCCGCCACCGGCACACCGTTGCCCAGTCCTTTGCCGAGCACGACAATATCCGGTTCGATGCCGTAAGTCTCAAAGGCGAACATGCGCCCCGTCCGCCCGAAGTTCGCCTGCACCTCGTCCAGGATCAACACAACATCGTGTTCGCGGCACCACTGTTCAAGGAGTTGTAAGTAGGCCTTGGGCGGGTGATACGATCCGCCGCCGCCCAGATAAGGCTCGGTGATGAGCGATCCGATTTTCATCCCGAACTGATGCCAAAGGGCATCCAGTTCTCGCCGATAGGGGGTTGGATCGAACGGCCGACCTCGATCACGGACATCGTGGCACTCGTTCATCGGGAATGAGATGAATCGCACTCGCGGATCCCGCTCGGGGTCAGTCTCACATCCGGTGACAGCGTTCGAAAGCCCCTTTTTACCGTGAAAACCGTGCCTCGTAGCCAAGATTATCGGACGCAAACTTTCCTTGGCTCCCGTTGCCCACAAAGCCTTCTGGATCGCCTCCGACCCGGACGCTGCCCACAGCACCTGTTCCATCCTCCCACCGCCAAGGCGTGCATGGAGGAATGCGGCCAGTCGGTTGCTTGTGTTTGCTTCGAGTGGAGTTACAGCGTTGTAGGTGGTCAGTGGGACGGCCGAGAAGTAA
>JALOQR010000467.1 GCA_025459365.1 Fimbriiglobus sp. | reverse complement strand
GCCGTCGACCGAGAAGTGCTCGCTGCACAACCCGTGAGTGATCGCCTGACCCACCACCGCGTCGAAGAACCCCTGGGTGAGGCGGTGTTCCTCCAGGCGGTCGCGGTTCTTGCAGAAGGTGGTGGGGTCGAACGCCTCGTCGCTCGGTTGCAGGTCGAGGAACCAGCGGAACAGCAGGTCGGTGTCGACCCGCTCGCACAACTGCCGCTCGCTGCGGAGGGAGTACAGGGCCGAGTAGCCGTTCCGGGGGCACGCTCGGCCGCCCGGTGCGACTGTACGCCGCCTCGAACTGCGGGCCCATCGCCGCCAGGATGGCGTCCACTCGCCGCTTTACGTCCCGCAGCGGGTGATCCGGGCGGATGCGGTCCTCGACAGGGGCGGCTGTTCATCCACTCGGCCACGCATGACTGCTCTCCGGGATTCCGGAGAGTGTAGCGCCCAACGCCTACTACGACGCCGTTTTTCAGCACCCAGCTAAAGCTGCCAATAGCGAACGTGAACACCGACCGCCGGCGTCAACGCCGGGCGTTCACTGAAGTCGAGTTGCAGAAGCTGTTAGCGGTCGCCCGCATCCGCCCGCTGAACGCTCGGCTGACCGTGAACCGTGGGCAGCGGAAGGGCGAACTGGATGCGAAGCTCACGCCCGAGTTCCGCGACCGGTTGGAGCGGGAAGGCCGGGAGCGGGCACTCATCTGGAAAACGCTCGTCACCTCCGGGCTGCGGCAGAACGAACTGGTCTCAATCACCGTTGGGCAACTGCCGTTGGCCGATTCGCCACACATCGAGCTGCGGGCGGCGGATGAGAAAAACCGCAAGGGGGCGTTCCTGCCGCTCCGGGCGGACGTGGCCGACGACCTCCGGGAATGGCTCCGGGTGAAGTTGGAACTCGCCCAGTCCGAAGCCCACGGCAATGGCGAGACGATCCCCAAGATTCTTCCGGGCGATACCCCGCTGTTCGCCGTCCCGGTCCACCTCGCCCGTGCCCTTAAAGCCGACCTGAAGGCGGCGGGCATCCCGCACACGGACGACCGCGGGTTCGTGGTGGACGCCCACGCCCTGTGGGGCACGTTCGCCACCCTACTGGCCAAGGGTGGCACCAACCCCGGGATCGTTCAGGAACTGATGCGGCACTCCGATCCACGGCTGACGGCAAACGTGTACACCACCCTCCGCATGACCGACACACGCGGGGCATTGGACGCGTTGCCGTCTCTCACAACTAACCCGAAATCGCTTCCCCCTGTGCTTGCACCAACGGTGTGCAATCCGGGGCAATCGGTAGAAATGTCAACAAAAAAGGCCCGCTGACAACCTCAGTCATCAGCGGGCCACGTTCGACAAAAGTCACCCAACAAGTTGCGGCGGTAGGATTTGAACCTACGACCTCCAGTTTGATGACCCGGCATTTTTGTCTTTATTTTTAGGAGTTTAGCACCACTTCGACCTTCCGATGGCAGTTAACGGGCAGTTACAATTCCGGCGGCTGTTGGGACCGCTCGGAGGACTCGCCGTGGGAACGAAACGACTGCGTGGGGTGCGGGGCAAGCCGTGGTACCGGGCCGCCCGAGACCAGTGGTGCGTGACGATCGACGACAAGATCACCGCCCTCTACGACCAGAAGGGGCACCCGATCCGCGGGAAGGACAACCGCCCGGCCGCCGAGCAGGCGTGGCACGAGATGATGGTCATGGCCGCGGTGCCGGACACCGGGGCCGACAACGAGGTGCGGACCATCCTGGAACTGTTCCTCCAGGACATGGAGCGGCGGGTGGTGTCGCCGAAGACGCTCGCCACCTACACCGGCTTCTTCCGGTCGTTCCTCGCCCGCTACCCCAGGCTGCTCGTCCGCGACCTGCGGCCGGCTCACGTGCACGACTGGTGGCGGCTGTCCCACCCGAAGTGGGGTAACTCCACCCGCAACCTGTCCGGCGGGGCGTTCAAGGCCGCCTTCCGCTGGGCCGCCTCCCCCGGCAAGGGCGGGGCGATCATCCCCAAGAACCCGCTCGACGGCATGCCGCTGCCCACCATGCGGAAGCGGTCGGCCGAGGTGGTGGTGAGCGAGGACGAGTTCGCCGGGCTGCTCGAACTGGTGAAGAGCGAGGCGGTGCGGGACATCCTCACCGTCGCGTGGGAGACGGGCACCCGCCCGGTCAACCTGTCGCGGGCGACGGCCGCCAACCTGACCGACGACGCCAACGCCCTGCTGTTCGCGGACTGGAACACGGAGCCGGGGTCGGCCGTGCACAAGACGTTCAAGGCGACCGGCCGCCCGCTCGTCGTGCCGCTCACGGATGTGGCCCGCGACATCGTCAGGCGGCTGACCGCCGAGAACCCCGTGGGGCCGATCTTCCGCACCCCGACCGGCCTGCCGTGGACCGAGTTGCGGCTGGCCAGCACGGTGCTGCACTACGCCAAGCGGGCCGGGTTGCAGGGGCGGTTCACCGCGTACTCGTGCCGGCACACGCGGGCCACCGCCCTGCTCGAAGCCGGGCACACCGACACCGACGTGGCCGCGATCCTGGGCAACACGCCCGGCGTCATCCACAAGAACTACTCGCACGTGGCGGCCAAGGTGAACCGCCTCCGCGACCTGCTCAACAAGAGCCGGAAGCCGAAAGGAACTTGAACCGGGTGCCGGCCGCGGGCGTCTTGGCTCTCGGCTTCCGGGGCGGTGAGGGTGCGGTCGGCGGGGCGACGACGTTCTCCCGCTCCTTCATGTAGTTCACCAGCCCGCTCCGGTAGAAGCGGATCATCCCGCCGTCCTTGTACCCCTTGAGCCGCCCGCCGCGGAACAGGTCGTACAACTTCGTCTTCTTCAACCCGGTCACCTTCATCGCCTCCCGCCACCCGCAGACGGCTGAACTTGTTGGCTCCGGTGCCGGGGGCTTTTGCTCCACGCGGGCGGGTGCGGCTCCCCGCGTCAGGCGGCGAACGCTTAGGAGCCACTCGTGGACGACGGTGATGCCGACGGAGAGCGGCAGGTCATCTTCACACAGTCGCACGCCGAACGCCGCCGATTCCGCCGTCCACTCCTCGGCGGTCTGGCGGGTCAGTGTCCTGGCGATGAGCGGCACGCACTCGACCGCCCGGCGGTGCAGGCCGTCGAACGGCACCCATACCGCCTCGGCTTCGCACCGCAGCGGCGGGTCGGTGAGGGCGATGGCGATGGCGTTCAACTCGGCGACGGTGAGGGATCGCACGACGGGTTCGCCGTGCACCCCCGCCCAAATGTGATCGGCAAGCGATGAGGGCAAGCCGGCCACGACACGCCCGATCCACTCCGCCAAGTCGAGCCGGTGGAAGCCGTCGTAATCGAGTTCGGTGAGCCCGTTCGGCTTTACCGTACAGGTGCGGAGGTGCGGTCGGATCTGCCCCAAGATGTAGTCGCACAGGTCGCGGTCGAAGTCCGACAGTTCGTTCGTGGCCATCGTTCAGCCCCCGGTATCGCCTCCAACGGTTCGAGTGTGTCGGAGACGACGATCAACCCCGGCGACAACCGTGCTCGCCGGGGCGTATTCATTTTCTTAAATTCTCACTGAGAATTTGAGAGCGACTACAGCCCGAGTTCCTCCAGTCGGCGGTACAGCGTCGGTTCGCT
>JALOQR010000186.1 GCA_025459365.1 Fimbriiglobus sp. | reverse complement strand
TGCTCGAGTGCTCGCCCTGCTCGGCGACAGCATCACAACCGACCACATCTCCCCGGCCGGAAACATCAAGAAGGACTCCCCCGCGGGAGCGTACCTGCTCGGCAACGGTGTCACGGTGGCCGAGTTCAACCAGTACGGTGCCCGCCGCGGGCACCACGAGGTGATGATGCGGGGCACCTTCGCCAACGTGCGGTTGAAGAACGCCCTTGTGCCGGGCGTCGAAGGCGGCGTCACCCGCTTCCTGCCTTCCGGCGAACAGATGAGCATCTACGACGCCGCGATGAAGTACAAGGCGGCCGGCACCCCACTGGTGGTGATCGGCGGGAAGGAGTATGGCAGTGGCAGCAGTCGAGACTGGGCGGCCAAGGGTACGAACCTGCTCGGGGTCAAGGCGGTGATCGCCGAGAGCTATGAGCGAATCCACCGCTCGAACCTCGTCGGCATGGGCGTCGTTCCGCTCCAGTTCAAGTCCGGTGACAGTGCCGTGTCACTCGGGCTAACAGGTGAGGAAGTGTTCAGCATCGAGGGGCTGGTCAACAGGTTGACGACCAACTTCTCCGGCGGGAAGGAACTGCTGGTACGAGCGAAGAAAGCCGACGGCAAGGAGATCACGTTTAGGGCGGTCTGCCGCATCGACACCCCTCAGGAGGTGCTGTACTACCAGCACGGTGGCATTCTCCCGTATGTCTTGCGACAACTGGTCGGGGCGTGATCGGCGGCGTGTGAGCCGACCCCGCAAGAGTCGGGTGTCGTCGTGACCCGCCCGACCCATCGCGGGGTCGGCTCTACCCAACGGTGCCCCATGACATCACCCTTCCAACCTGTTGCCCGCGGGCTGTGGCTCACCAACGTCGGCTTCCTCCTCACCTGTTGGGGAGCAGCAGTGGCCCTACCGGTTGGTTGGGTGTGGGGACAGATGTCGTACCGCGATGAGTTGCTCAAGTTCACTCTCCTCACCCTGATGTGGACGGCCATCCTCGGCGGCGTGGCGGGGGTGATCGTTGGGTTTGTCGGTCGCGTCTTCTGCCTGCGAATGCCGGAGGAGTTCCCGGCAATCCGTGGGCGTGCGCGGGCGGCGGTGGTGCTGGAGGCAACTGGTTGGCTCAGCCTGTTCGTAGGGGTAGGGTTAATTTTTTCCCTCAGTGAACTCCGCATGTATGAGTTCATGTGGGTGCCGGCGGTCGGCATGGGTTTCTCGGGGCTGATGATGTTCTGCGGTCGCGTGCTGTTCCTGCTCTTCCTCAGCAAGCTAGCAGCGGCAGTCGAAGACAAGCCGTCCGTTCGTCGAGCACGGTGGTCTTTTGCTCTGTTCCTGACAGACTGGGGCGTAGGTCTGTTCGGGCTTGGCCTGTCCGCCGCTGGCAGCATGCTGAGGGTTTACGAGCTTACCAGCCCGCTCGTGGCCATCCTTTGGGTGATGGCAGGTGCCAGTGGTGTGGGTGGCCTGATCCTGTACGACCGGTTGTTGTCCGGCCTTGCACGGACGGTGCAAAAGTTGGCCAATGAGGAGGAAGAAGAGGAAGAAACCGCCACCGAAAGGGAGGACAATTAAGCGTCGGCAATCTAACGGGTGTGCTACAGCTTTGGGGGGACGCAAATCCGCGAAACCGCCTGCCAGGAGCTGAGCCATGAGCGATTCATACCGAACTGTCCGACTTGGTTTGTGGCTGTCCTCGGTAGGACTCTGGGTGGTGGCAATGTCGGTCGGACTCTGTGTGTCAATGCTCCTGTTTGAGGATAGACCACACCCGAACTATTTTTTCGCCTCCGTTGTGGCAGTCAAATATGGACTCCTCAACCTCTCCACTATGCTCGCCGGGATTGGGCTGGTTGGCGGATTCGTTGGCCGGTGCCTCTGCCTGAGGGTGCCTGCAGTGGTCGTTGGGGCACTGGCCCGCGTTCGCCTGGCAGTGGTCTTCGAGTTATGTAGCCTTCTCAGCTTTGGTGTTTTCTTCGTTCTGAGGATCTGGCTCCGCCTGCCACCGATTTTTGAAGCGACGCCGATGCTGTTCAGCTTGCTGACGGCATACATCGCCCGCATCCAGTTCCTGCGATTCACCCACACCCTGGCGGAACACGTCGATCCCAAACGACTGCCCAATGTCACCGCCGTTCAGCGGTTGTACCTGTATGTGCCCGGCGCGTTCTTCATGGCCTTTGGTGTGTATGCGGTGGGCAACCTATTCGCAACAGGGATGAACGATGAAGTCATCCGGGCCTATGGTGCCATCGCCAGTTGGTTGATCGTCTCGGCAGCTCTGATCGCTGGAGTGATTGCGGTGTGGCGGTGCAGCATGATGCTCCACGGCCTGCGGAATGCGACCACGGCTGAAGACGCCGCACAGCTGACCGGTCATCCTGACGATCCAGACGCCGAATACCGCCGTCGGTACACGGCGGCCGAAGGAGCGACATGAATCCCGCGCTGCGTAGTGTCGGCAGAGGGCTAAGGCTGGTTGCCCTCGCGTACCCGGTCACGGTGGCGGCACTTCTCACACCAGTGCTGATGACCCTGGCAATCATCCCCGAAGCCGCCTCCGATTTTCTTCGCCAGAATTGGTGGGTCGGCGCACTGTACGGGTGGGCCTTGTTCGGAGCGTTGGTCGTCGCGTTTTGCGGGATGGTGATCGGTTGGGCGGGCAAAACTCAGTGCCTCCGTACCCCGACGGCACTGCGGATGGCTCGCATTCGCGGTCGGTTGGCGGTCGTTTTTGAGGGGTGCGGGCTGTTCGGCCAAATCGGCAACGTGGGGATGTTCACCGCGACCAGCGTCAACTGGGTGCCCCTATCACCCTGGATCGTCCTCGGCACCACCATTGTCTCCGTGATTCTGCATGTCGCCGGTCGAGTGATGTTTCTCGGCCATCTTCGCTCGCTCGCGCATCACCTCGCCGACCGTGAGTTGAAGCGGTTGTGCAGTCGGTCGCTATTCCTGTTCGTGGCCCCTGGCCTCGCTGGGGCAGTATGGTTCTGTCTTCTCGTGCTCTTCCTCACTGATCCGTCACTCAGCTCGATGTGGTCGGGTTGGCTCAGTGCCATTCTGCATTGGTCGATGACGGGGTTGGTCACAGTCCTGATTTTGGCCGGTGCCTGGGTGTATGCTCGGTTGTTACAGAAGACTGCGAAGAGGCTCCTCAACCTACCGTCGGATTTCTCCGAGGACGACGCATGACCGCCAGTTGGGCTGAGGTGCGGCGAGGGCTGAAGCTTGTTGGTATCGGGGGGAAAGGGCTAGGCTGGTCGCTCCTGACAAGTTTGTTCCTGACGGGTATATCATGTTACAGCACAATTGTGCTTCAGAGATCCGAGTTTATTGTGTGGGTGATACTGGCCCTGTGGGTGCTGCTCGCCCTCACGGTTGTCGGGTTCCGCCTCCTCTGCACGGTCGGCCGGTGCTACTGCCTCCTCACCCCGGCCGAGACGGATACCGCCCACGTCCACATCCGGTTTGCCGTTGGCTTCGAGTTGAGCGGGTTCATTAGTCTGCTCGCGGCGGTCGGGCTGAGCTTCACCGTGCCGGCGATTCCTCTGGCTGTGCCGCTCAGCGGGTTCGCCTTCTCTGGTCTCGCGTTTGCACTGGCTCGGGTGTGGTTCCTCGTCTACGTGCAAGCCCTCTCACGATACCTCCAAGAGACGCTGCTGACCGAGGGTGCTACGGCCTCGCTACGGCTCGCGGTGGTGACCGGGGCGTGCGTGGTGGTCGGTGGTAGTCTTTTGATCGGCGGTTCGGCGTTCGGAATTGGCAACCCGACCATCGGATTCATTTCCACCATCGGTGGAGTTTTGATCTTTCTCGCCTTCGGGTTCATGCTGTTCTTGGCTGCAACTCATCTCCCCCTCATTTCCAACTTGCGGGATGCACTTCGGTTGGCCCAGCCGGCGGACGAAGAGGCGGACGCCGCATATCGTGAGCCTGATTCATCGGACGGCCAGTCCGACGAGTGACGATCCTTCGCGGCCTTGCCCCGCCGCCACCTCATTATCCCCACAAGGAGACTGAAATGATGTTCGCGGATCTGATGCCGCTGTTCGCCCAGGCCGGGCGGATGCGCGGTGCCGGCGGTCCCAACGACGCAGACGCGGCAGCAGCAGCCGGCAGCATGATGTGCGTGTTCGGGGTGATCCTCGTCCTCAGCCTTGCAGCCAGCGTTCTCGCCATTATGTTGCTCGTCGCGATGTACAAGGCGCTCAGCGAGTGTGCCCCAGAGAACCGCACCATGGAGCCGATTCAGGTGTGGTTCACCTTCATCCCGCTGGTGGGTGTCGTGTTCTTCATCATGGCGTTTTTCAAGGTGCCCGACTCGCTGGCGAATGAGTACCGCGCCCGTGGGATGCGAGGGGACGGTGACTTTGGGAAGAGTTCGGCCCTCTGGTCGGTACTCGGCTATTTCCTCTGTGCGCCGGTCGGGCTGGTGTTCTGGGTCATCTTCATGCGGAAACTGTTCGGATATGTGAAGGAACTGCAAGGGGGCGGGTCGGCGGATGACGATGACCGCCCCGCACGAAAGCGGCCTTCCAAGTATGCCGACGATGACGATGACCGGCCACGGAAGCGCCGCCGCGACGACGACGACGATGACGACGATGACGACGATCGGCCGCGGAAGCGCCGCCGCGACGATGCCGACGACAACGAATGAGTCAGGCTGTTGGTGGTGCGGGCGGGGCCGTGTTGATGGTGTATTCGATGACCGTCAGCGGCCCTCGCTTGACCTGCTTGTAGATGCGGCCGACATACTCACCCATCACACCAAAGAAGAGTGCATTTAGCCCAGTCGAACCAAGTACAAGCACCGCGAGGGTAGTAAACCCAGCTGGCCAGTCCTGACCCACGAGTAAATGGCCAACGGCGTACACCACGGCCAGCACCACCGCCAGAACGAATGCTGCCGCCCCAACATAAGTGGCCAGTTGGAGCGGCACCACCGAGTGGTTCAGAATCCCATCCAGCCCAAGCCGAATCAGATCCTTCAACCGAAACTTACTCTCGCCGGCCTGCCGCGCCTGCCGGTCGTAGGTGAACCCGATCTGGTTGAACCCGAGTGTGGCGATCGCACCACGGAGGTAGGGAGTCGCGTCGTCGAGCTTGCGCAATTCCTCCACGACCCGACGGTCCACCAGTCGGAAATCGCCGGCGTCGAGTGGGAGCGGTTGCTCACTCAGCAGGTTGATGAGGCGGTAGAACACTTTGCGGAGGGCAGTGATGACAAACCCTTCTTTCCGATGGCGGCGGACGCCGAACACGACCTGATGCCCCGCCTGCCAGTGGGCCAGCATCTGCGGCACGAGGTCGGGAGGATCTTGAAGGTCACAATCGAGTTGCACCACGGCATCCCCGTGGGCGTGCAAGTAACCGGTCAGGATCGACCGCTGATACCCAAAGTTGCGAGAGAAGCGAAGGACACGCACGGCCTTGTCTGCCGCGGCCAGTTCGGTGAGCAGTTCGAAGGTGCGATCGGTACTGTGGTTGTCGGTGAATACGTACTCCCAGCGGTAGCGGCTGGCGTGTGGAGCCATGACGCCCTGCACGGTGTCGTACAGCCGGCGGACGTTGCCCTCCTCGTTGAACACTGGCACGGCGAACGAGATCAACTTGCGGTCATCGGTGGGCATGGGGGAGGACTCGGAATGTCGGAGATCGGTCATGCCAGTGCCCGCCGGCCGATCATCACGGCTTCCTTGAGGGTGGTGGCCACGAAAGCCAGCATCTCTTCGGTCAGGCCGGGGTAAACACCGACCCAGAAAGTGCGGTGCATCACACGGTCGGTGTTCT
Organism: Fimbriiglobus sp.; assembly: GCA_025459365.1. Taxonomy (GTDB): domain Bacteria; phylum Planctomycetota; class Planctomycetia; order Gemmatales; family Gemmataceae; genus JALHQU01. The sequence continues at coordinate 3,210 of JALOQR010000186.1, read as the reverse complement.
GTAGATCGCCTACCACCCGGTGCGGGATGCCCTGGTAGGCGGGTTGCCGGAGAAGGTTGCCGCCGAACAGTAGTCGCGTGCCGATCTTGTTCGCGTCCAGCCGGGCGATGACATCGTTACGGCTGACCGGGCAATCATCGGCCAGGGTGATCGGGAAGCCGAACCACGATGGATCAGCGTGGGGAGTGGCGGTTGGCAGGATGAGCCGGTCTTGCACGTCGGCCAGCAAGCGAGAGAGGGTGGCGAAGTTTTCGCGCCGACGGCGAATGAATTCGGGCAGTTTATCGAGTTGGGCGACGCCAACGGCCGCCTGCATGTCGGTCGCTTTCAGGTTGTACCCGATGTGGCTGTAGGTGTACTTGTGGTCGTACCCGTTCGGGAGGTCGCCGAGTTGCCAACCGAACCGCTTGCCGCAGGTGTTGTCATGGCCTGGCGGACACCAGCAGTCGCGGCCCCAGTCGCGGAAGCATTCCAGCAGTTTCTTGAGCAGTGGGGTGTCTGTCATCACCGCCCCGCCCTCCCCCATCGTGATGTGGTGAGCCGGATAGAAGCTGCATGTCGCGATGTCGCCGAAGGTCCCGACACCCTGGCCACGGTAGGTTGCCCCGGCCGCGTCGCAGCAATCTTCGATCAGCCACAAGTTGTGCTTCTCGCACAATCCCTGGACGGCATCGAGGTTGAACGGGTTGCCTAGAGTGTGGGCGATCATCACTGCCTTCGTGCGGGGCGAGATCGCTTCTTCCAACCGCGTCACGTCGATGTTGTAAGTGGGCACGTCGATGTCGAGAAACACCGGCACACAGCCGTGTTGCAAGACCGGATTCACCGTGGTGGGGAAACCAGCAGCGACCGCGATGACCTCATCGCCAGGCATGAGTCGCCGATCCCCCAACCGCGGCGAGGTGAGTGCGGCCACCGCCAACAAGTTTGAACTCGATCCGGAGTTGGTGAGCAAGGAGTACCGCGTGCCGAAGAAGGTCGCGAATCGCTGCTCGAACTGGTCGGCGAACCGGCCCGCAGTCAGCCAGAAGTCGAGCGAAGAATCGACCAGGGCGACGAGTTCCGCGTCGTCGAACACCTTCCCTGACACCGGCACCGGCGTCTGACCAGGAACAAACGACCTGGCAGGCCAGTTCACCCGGTGGAAGGCCCGCACCCTGTCGAGGATGTCGGCTCGCAAGTCGGCGGCAGATTCGGGCACGGTCAGGCTCCGTCGATGGTGGCTTGCAGCCCCGCGTTCAGGTCGAACCGGGGTGCCCAGCCGGTGGCATTGCGGAAAGCGGTCGGGTCGCCGACGATCCAGGGCGGCTCCCCTGCCCGTGGTGGGATCGCTCCCCAGCGCAGCAATTCGGGCGGTGCCGCGAGCAACCGTGCGACCGCCTCACCCACCTCACGGACGACCACCGGTACTCCTGAGCAGACGTTGTACACGTGACCATCCAAAAGTGCGGTGTCGGCAGCCACCGTAAACGCTGCCACCGCATCGTCGATGAACAACAGATCTCGCACCTGGGTGCCGGGCGACAGATCAGCCGGCTCGCGGTTCCGCAATCGAGTAATCAGATAGGGTAGTAGCCGTGGAGGAGCTTCGCCGGGGCCAAACACTCCAAATAGCCGAAGCACCACCACCGGCACGCCATAGACCTCCGCCGCCGTGCGAGCCAGGTACACCGAGGCTAGTTTGGCCGCCCCATACACCGACCACGGCACCGCCGGTGAGCTTTCCGTCATCCGCTCGCCTGAGGGCACAGCCGCGTACTCGAAGCAACTACCAGTATGGACGAACCTACGCACGCCGACCTCGCCCGCCACACGTAAGAGGTTCAGCGTGAGGGTGACGTTCCCCGCTACCGCTTGCTCCGGATCGACTTTGCCACTGACACCCGCCGAGGCGAGGTTCAACACCACGTCTGGCCGCTGAGCGAACGCCGGCCGGAGTTCGGCAGCGGTCCACTCGCCGACCTCGACGACACGCAACCTGCTGAGGTTGGCCAGTCGGTGCCGCTGCTGGCTGTAACGCCGGACAGGGGCGACGACCTGCCATCCATTGGCCAACAGCCGACGGCAGACGGCCGAACCGATAAAGCCGGTCGCCCCAGCCACAAGTGCGGTACGGGCGGTCACTTCCCCTCCCCCCGAGTGCTACGGAAGCGGGCGAGTGAGTAGACGGCGTACCGCCCATCAGGGCTGACCAGTGGCGGACCATCGGCGAAGGCGGACAAACCGGTTTCTACTTCTGCAACTCGGTTGGGATAGCCCCAGCGATCGACCCAAACGGCATCAAACCCACGATCAGCGATCGCCGTAACGAACTCCGCGGCCGGCAGAGCACTCACACTACGTTGCCACTCGGCCGCCGGTCGGCCCTTGGTCGCCCCATAACTCCAGCGCAAGTGAGTGGAGTGCAGGTACCCTCGAGTGTGCGAGTAGTCGGCCATCTCGCAGGTCGGCCCACATTCCGGATACGGAACGTAGGGCAATTGGAACACGGCTGCCCCGTTCGGCAACATGGCCTCGACACGGCCCACGAAATCACGGTCGGCGTGGAACGCGGCGGCACGCACGTCGGCCGGAGTGTAGTTCGGCACCGGGGTCTGGTCGTACAGACCGATTGCAATCAACACGGCCGCTGATACCCATGCGGCCAATCGTCGCCACCAGCCGGCAGAGGGCTGAAACACGTAGTCGAAGAGCTTCACAACCGTGGCCAGGGCTAGAAACCCAACATAGACACCCAGCCGATGGTAGCAGCGAATCCACGGGGTGACCCAGGCATTGAACAACGGGCCGAGCGCCCCCGGCGAGGCGATTAGCAATGTGGCGACGATGAGCAGGCCGAACGCCAACTGATGCCGGGGAGAAGTAGACCTCCCGCGAAACGACCAAACCAGGGCAGCAAGAACACCCGCTGAACCGATCACTCCGAGGGTGGTGTAGGCCGCACGCTCCTCGTTGGCCGATTCGCCCAAAGTGCTCAGATGCCACTCCCCCACGGAAGCCATGTTCGGACACCGATGATGTGGTGAGGGAAGCAACAGTTCGCCAACACGCAGCGCCCAGTAGTGCAGCTTCAACATAATATGCTTCGCAGCAACCATGATGTTGCATCTTTGTGTTGGCCCTCACCGCATCTTATCACTGCCTGCTACTGTCACAGTGATGGCTTGCTTGCTGATCCATCACCATCAGCAGCAGCAGCATTGCTGCTTC
>JALOQR010000466.1 GCA_025459365.1 Fimbriiglobus sp. | reverse complement strand
TCCGGCACACGTACGCGACGATGTTAGGGCGGTCGGCCCCGCTCAAGGTGGTGCAGGAACTGGCCCGGCACTCAACCCCCGTTCTCACCATCGGCCGGTACGGTCACACCGACATGACCGAGAAGGCCGAAGCCGTGGCCCGCCTTCCGCTTCCCGGTTCCGACAGTCTTTCCCCGTTCGCCCATCTCACCCGGGCGGAACTGGAAGCACTCGCCGCCGCACTGGTGGTTGGATCGGCACTTCTCGCCGAGGCGGTTTTGGTTGTACCCCGGGTTGTAGCTCCCCCGGTTGGATTCGAACCAACGACCAGCCGATTAACAGTCGGCTGCTCTACCGCTGAGCTACAGGGGAAGATAGGAGGTAATATAGCTCCCATTCGAGGCACAGCAAGATGGAGTCTGCTAAACTTCGCTCGACGCCGTTCACTTCCCAGTGAGACCGACACGCTGTGTGCAACCAACGTTCCTTCGGGCTCGAGTTGCTCTCGCACCTCGTCCCGGTCGCCGTATTCGCCCAAGAGAAACCGAATCTCCCACCGGACGCCGCCGGCTACGCCAAGATCGTAGAGCCGTTATTCACTGCCTGTTGCAACGAGTGCCACACCGGGACCAAGCCCATAAGCGATTTCCCGTTAACGCTCCCGGCCTGCCCAACGACTTCCTCGACCTGACCGCCAGAGGCCGCAGGAAGGAGGTCGTCAACGTCTTGAATAATCACGAGATGCCGCCGACGAAAGATACCAAGCAGCCGAAGCGGGCTGAGGTTGCGGCGGTGGTCGATTGGATCACCGAGCAGAGTGTGCGCGCAGAACTGGCGAGGCGTGACAACGCAGTGGTGCTATGGCGGCTAAACCGCGCCGAATACAAGAACACAGTCCGCGACTTGCTCGCGTCGATTTCGACTCAAGAGCTAGTGGAAAATACTCTTGCGCGTGGGAGGGCGGTTGGTGAGCAAGGTGGCACCTGTGTGAGTGCCGGTCATGCGTCTGTCGTCCCTGGCCCGCCGGCTGCCGGAGTCGGTGTGAGCGGTGTTTGAGCCGATCCTGTCGACGGTGGTGTGGTGCGGGGAGGGGCAGAAAGTACGTGCAGGCCTGCTTCCCATGCGGCAAGACCATCCAGGACCGCCTGGACCGCTGGCTCGAACTTGACTCCTTCCGCGAGGCGTGGCGGCGACTGGCCGACGAGTTCCACCGCACGCACGGGGTGAACTGAGACAAGGTGCTACTCGACGGCTCCAAGAACCCTTCAAAAAAGGGGGTAGCTTGACCGGCCCGAACCCGACCGACCGGGCCAAATGCGGGACCGCCATCCACATGGCGACCGAAGAACACGGGTTGCCGGTGGCGGCGGTGGTGATCGGCGCGAACACGAACGACGGGGTGCAGACGAAGGACGTGCTCGACGCCCTGGTCATCCGCCCGCCCGAACCGGATCGCCGGACCCCGCCTCCGACCCCCGCGACCTGCCGCGGGTGCGGGTGGATGGGGCGTACTGGAACGTTCCCACCCGCCAACATGCGACGGATGCTGGGTTCTGGATGGTTGCCCCCGGCCGCGGGCAGACGCGGCGGAAGGGGTTGGGGCGAGTCCGGGCGGCGGTCGAACGCGGGCATGCCTTCCTGTCCCGGTTCGGTCGGATCGCCCGACGCACCGACTGCCGAGCGCGACGATACCTGGGGTGTGTCGAGTTGGCCGCAGCGGTCATCTTCCTCTGTCACAAGGCTTACGGTTTTTCCAGATAGCTCTTATGTTCCACGCATCACCCGCCGAACCGTCCTCTGCGCCGCCGGGTCCGCCGTCGCCCTGCCGTTCCTCGACGCCATGCTGCCGCAGCTCGTCGCCGCACTGTCCACTTTCAAATTGTGGGCAAAGTCGGCCGTGGAAGCCGCCCCGCGGATGATCTGCGGCTAAGTGTCGAACGGCGTCAACATCCTGGACTGGATCCCGAAGGACGCCGGCGACAAGTACTCCCTCTCGCCGACGCTCGAAACGCTCAAAGACCACCGCTACGACATCACAGTCTCACCGGCCTCGGCCACCCGTACTGCAGCGGTGGGCACAGAGGGGCCGACACTTGGCTGACCGCCGCCAACCTGAAGGCCAAGTCTGGTAACAATTCCACCAATTCGGTGAGTGTTGACCAACTCGCCGCCGAGTCGCATGGCAAGAAGACTCGCTTCCTATGGCTGCAACTGAGCGACATGAGCGGCACCGGTGGAGCTGGCCACAACCACACGTTGTCGTTCGACATCAACGGCACTCCCCTGTCGGACGAGAACCATCCCGGCCGGTTCTTCGAAAGGTTGTTCGTCCCGGACACCGCTGGCGATAGGAAGGCCACCCTTCAGCGGTGCGCCGAGAGGCGGTCGATCCTCGACGACCTCGCCGAGGAGTCCGCGACGTTGAACCAGAAACTCGGGCCGAAGGACAAGCAGAAGCTCGACGAGTACTTCACGAGCGTCCGCCAGACCGAGAAGCAGGTGGAGCGGATGCAGGGCTGGATTGATGTGTCCAAGCCGGAGGTGAAAGACACCGGCCTGCAACTGGCGAGCAAGCCGATGGACGGGCACGACCGCCCATGTGGCTGAACGTGATGCTCGAACTGAGCTA
>JALOQR010000185.1 GCA_025459365.1 Fimbriiglobus sp. | reverse complement strand
GGAGTTGTTGAGCATTCCCTGCGACAACCCGGACGACGAAGAGTGGGTGATCCGGGCGAAGGAGTGGGTGAGCGCGACCGGTACGGCCGGGGTGCAGACGATCACCTTCCAGGGCGCGGTACTGGTGTGGGGGCCGAAGCGGGCGGCGGTGCTCGCTTCGGCGGCCCGGCTCCCCGCACTGCAAGCAGTGCTCGCCGAGGTCGCGTACTACGAGGCCGAGTTGCATATCGCAGAGCTGCGGCTCGGCGAACTCTGGCCCGAACTGGAGGCCGATGCCGGGCCGGCGTTCGACTTCGATGACAAGGCCGCCCGCCATCATGCCCGGCTGGCGAAGCGGTTCGCGCTGTTGCTTGGCCTGCGGGCGAGGCTCACCCGCGTTTTGCCGCACATCCTTACCCCGCACGTCTATCCGCCGACGCTCGCCAGTCAGGTGAGCGAACGCCTGCGTGAACGGTTGCGGCAGCGGCACCGGGTGGAGATGCTGCAAGAACAACTCGAAGTGTTCGAGCGGGTGTACGATACGCTCGGGCAGAAGGCGAGCGACTACAAGGCGAATCGCAAGGGGCACACGCTGGAGATGATCATCATTGTCATGCTGGTGGCGCAACTGGTGTTGTCGCTGTTCAGCATCCTCACCGGGGGCGAGTGACCCGATGCGGTACGCCTCGATCGACCTGCTACGGACACTCGCCATCGGCCTCATGGTGCTGGTCCACTTCCTTGAAAACCTTGCCGGGGCAAACTGGACGCCGGCTGGGTTCGGCGCTCCGCTATTCGCCTTCCTCGCCGGGCTGAGTTTCCGCCTGTGGGTGCGGTCGCAGGAGGCGAAGGGGGTAGAGGAGGGGAGCATCTCCCGCATCGCCGTCCGCCGCGGGCTGTTCCTGTTTGTACTCGGATTCGCCTTCAACGTTCTCGTCTGGCTACCCGAAGACACCTTCAACTGGGACGTGCTGACCATGATCGGCACGGTGCTGGTGTTCCTGGGGGTGGGGCGGAATCTGCCGACGGCGGTGCTGGCGACCACCGCCGGCCTGCTGGTGGTGCTTAGCCCGTTCCTGCGGGCACAGGCCGACTACCTGTCGTACTGGCCGGCCTACCACTTCGAGTGCGACTGGACACTGCCGGATGTCACCATCGGCTACCTCGCCACTGGGTACTTCCCCCTCTTCCCCTGGGCGGCGTTCCCAGTCGTCGGGTACCTCGCTGGCCGTGCGGTCTTCCCAGACGACGGCCCGCCGGCCGTCCGCCCGTTGGTGGTCGCCGGGGCGGCGTTCGCTGCGCTGACTGGGCTGTGCCGGCTGGGTCGGTGGGCAGGTGGTGCAAAGGTGCTCACTGGCTGGACGATGTTCCCAGCGTCGCCCGAGTATGTGTGCGGGGCCTTGGCGTTCGCCCTCCTCTCGTTCTCGGCACTGCACATGTGGATCGACCGGCGGAACGGTCTTTCGAGGTGGCCCGGGGTACTCGGCATGGCGGGCACGATGAGCCGGCACTCGCTGAGCCTGTACCTGTTCCACCACGTCGCTCACCTGTGGCCATTGTGGGTGTACGGCGCGGTCGCCGCCGACGAGCCGACGGCGTTCTGGCGGCAGGCGATGCCACTGTGGGTCGCGCTCGCCCTGGTGCCGGTGTGCCTGGTGATGGGGTTCGTGCTCTGCCGTGGGGCGGAGCGATGGAAGTGGCCGACGGTGGAGGGGTTCATGCGGTGGCTGTGCGACGACAGGCGAGCCGAGGGCCGTGACGATCCGGTTCAGTAGAACGCGCGGGAATCGAACCCGCGTTCACCTGGTGATCAGCCTGAGGCTTCGCTACTCAGCAACCATCCTGCGTGCCGTTAAGATGACAGTGTTCCTGCCCAGCGGGTTCGCCTCATGTCATCCGACACACGCACACTCACCGCCCGCTGGGTGTTCCCGGCCTGTTCTCCCCCACTCGAACGCGGCACGGTGACGGTGCGGGGTGAGACGATCGTAGCGGTCGAACCCCATGCAGTTCGGAGTGCCGACGAAGATCTCGGCAACGTCGCCATCATTCCGGGGTTGGTGAACGCCCACACGCACCTCGACCTGAGCGGCGCCCGAGGGCTGATCCCGCCGACCGACCCCGAGCACTTCACCGACTGGCTAAAGGCAGTGATCGCTTTCCGGCGCACGCGGACCGAGGAACAGACGCTCGCCGACATCGAGGCGGGGTTGGGCGAGTGCCTGCAATTCGGCACGACGCTGATCGGCGACATCGCCAGCGAAGGGAGGAGTTGGGATGCACTGAGTGCAGCGAAGACACGAGCGGTGGTGTACTGGGAGTTGATCGGGCTGAACGCCGAGAGGTTGAGCGACGCCTGGCAACACGCCGGGTACGTGAGCGGCATGTCGTGGGAGGAGACCCCGCCGGGGGTCGTAGTCAAACTCCGCACACCGACATGCCGCTGGGGCATCAGCCCGCACGCTCCGTACAGCGTTCACAGTGAGACCGCTCGCATCATGCTCACCATCGGTGTGCAGGCGGCCACACACGTTGCGGAATCTCCATCGGAACGGACATTGCTAGAACTTCGGGAAGGACCATTCACCCGGTTTTTGTCCGAACTGGGCGTATATCAACCCGATTCCCTTTCGCGGGACTGGAACTGCTTTCTCGAACCTTTGCCGTTCACACTTTCTCGCCCCACTTCCCCGACGGTGGTAGTCCATGGGAACTACCTTTCGCCGAACTTCTCTTTCCGCCCAAACCACTTCATCTGCTACTGCCCCCGCACGCACGCGGCGTTCGGCCACCCGCCGCACCCGTTCCGCGACTTCCTCGCCCGCGGTGTCCGCGTCTGCCTCGGCACCGACTCCCTCGCGTCGAACCCCGACCTCGACATCCTCGCCGAAGCGCGGTTTGTGCATGCGAAATACCCCGATTTCCCCGGCGAGCAGTTGTTGAAGATGGTGACGCTGAGCGGGGCGGAGGCGCTCGGTTGGGCCGACGAGTGCGGCAGCTTGGAGCCGGGCAAATCGGCGGATCTGGTCGCGGTACCGCTACCGGACGCCGACGGCGACCCCCACCGGTTGCTGTTCGCGGACACGCCGGGCGGGCGGCGCACAATGTGGCGGGGGAGGTGGCGTTAGGATGGCTCGCTCTTGGTGAGAGCGGGCCATCCTATTTTCGCTTGTCGGCCGGTGGCAGTTGCAAGGCCGAAGCGTCGGTCAGGTTATCGACAATGTTCTCGATGGCGTGGAAGGCCGACTCGCCCAGCCCCTTCTGGTAAATGGGGGGATACACCTCGTGGCGGATCGCCATGAACGCCCGGATCACCAGCGGGTCGAACTGTTTACCCGCCTGACGGGCAAACTCGGCGTCGATATCGATGGGGGTGCGGGCCGGGCGGTAGCGGCGGGCCGACATCATGGCGTCGCACGCGTCGGCGACGCACAGGATGCGGGCGAGGAGTGGGATGTCTTCTTTCGCTAGCCGGTCTGGATATCCGCCGCCGTCGTAGCGCTCGTGGTGGTGCCGCACCCCCGCCCGCAGGCGGTCGAACGGCTTGATGCTGGCGACGATGCGGTCGCCGATGAGCGGGTGCTGCTGCACCTCCTCGTACTCCTCGCGGGTGAGCTTGCCTGGCTTCTGGAGCACATCGTCTCGTACGCCGATCTTGCCTACGTCGTGCAGCAACCCAGCCAGGTAGACGTCTCCCATCTGGTCGGCTGCCAGGCCCATCTGCCGGGCAATGAGGTTGGCGATGCGGGCCACTCGCTCGCTGTGCCCGGCGGTGTACGGGTCTTTGGCGTCGATGATGGTGGTCAGGCTCTGAAGTAACCCCGAGAGCAAATGCTTGATGCCCGACTGGGCCTGCGTTCGCTGGGTGAGCAGCATTTTCAGGGTGAACCTGGCTACCTTGACATCGCCGTCGTCGAACGCCCGCCCAGGAGTGTACGACAGGCCGACAATGCACCCATGAGTCTTGGCCGATCGGCACAACACCGCCGCGGTCGGCTGGTCGGCCACCGGGTGCGGGTTGGTCCACACGCACATCTCGTCGTCGGTCGGCATGTGGTCGAGCATCGATCGCGCAAACCGCCCACACCATTCGGGTTCGATCGCCCTTGGGCCGGCCACGGCAAGAGTTCGCCCGGAGGAACGTGAAAACCAGAAAGCGGCGTCGGCCGAGATCGCCTCGGCGGCAGCTTGCACCGTCGCCTGGATGGAATGACTGGAGTTGGTGGCCTCGGTGAGAGTGTGGAGCAACCCTTCAAGTACCGACCAGGGGTCGCGGCGGCCGGTGTCGCTGCTCCGGTCGGTCAGTGCATGCGGGTGATGCGGCATAATGGTTGACATGGGCCGCCCCCCCCAGATGATTCCGTGACACTGTAGCTCGCGTGCCGATCATTATACTTCACACCGGCGTCTCTCAACTCGGCTTCTTTGCCCGCGGCTTCTTGACCGGCTTGAGGGTAGTTGGGACGGTGGTTGTGAGGGCCGACTGCCGCCGCTCCGCCTCGGCGGCCAGCTCCAGAAATCGAGTTTGGCTTCGCACTGGCGTTTGGCCAGCCTCGGGCGTCACTCGTTGGTAGGTGCCGTCGGGGAGCAGTTGCCGGGCCTTCGCCGTGTCGGCCAGACTGATCGCCAGCACTTCGTCGATCATGCGGGCCTTCAGGTCGGCCTGTTCAACCGGGAACACCACCTCCACCCGACGGCTCAGGTTGCGATCCATCCAGTCGGCGCTACCGACGTACACTTCCGGGGTGCCGTCGTTCTCGAAGTAGAAGATTCGGCTGTGCTCGAGGAAGCGATCGACCACCGAGATCACTCGCACCGTCTCGCTCACCCCCGGCAGCCCCGGCCGCAGAGCGCAGATGCCCCGACAGACGATCTCGATGGGAACCCCAGCCTGGCTTGCCCGGTACAGCGCCTTGACGATGGCCGGTTCGAGCAGGCCGTTCACCTTCACCGCGATGCGGGACTTCTTCCCCGCCCGCTGGTTGGCTGCTTCCCGCTCGATCCGCTCGATCATGAACGGCTGCATGCGGGCCGGGGCGACGACCAGCTTACGGAACTGCGGCGTGGCGCTGTTGCCGGTCAGGTGGTTGAACAGCAGGGTGGCGTCGTCGGCCACGTCCGGGTTGCAGGTGAACAGGCACAGGTCGGTGTACAGGCGGGCCGTCTGCGGGTTGTAGTTGCCGGTCGACAGGTGGACATACCGGCGGATGGTATTGTCCTCGTCCCGTCGCACCACCAACGCTACCTTGCAGTGCGTCTTCAGCCCGACGAACCCGAACACGACGTGGACTCCGGCCTTCTCCAGCATCTTCGCCCACTGGATGTTCCGCTCTTCGTCGAGCCGGGCCTTGAGTTCCACCACGGCCGTCACTTGCTTGCCCTTGTCCGCCGCTCGCAAGAGCGCCTGGACGATGGCGCTATCCGAACTGGTGCGGTAGAGCGTCTGCTTGATGGCCAGCACCCGTTCGTCGCCGGCTGCCGAATCGATGAAATCGACGACGTGCTTGAACGACTCGTACGGGTGGTGCAGCAGGATGTCCTTTGCTCGGATGGCCGCCCACGGGCTGGGGGCGGTGGTGAACTCCTTCACCAGTGCCGGAGTGAACGGCGGGTCCCGCAGATCGGGAAACCCCGGCAGGCCGTGGATCTGGAACAGACCGGTGAGGTCGAGCAGAGCCGGCACCCGGTACACGTCGTCGGCCGATAGGTCGAGCACTTGCGTGAGGAACTGCTCCACCTCGGGCGGGGCGTCGGCCTCCAGTTCCAGCCGTACCGCCTCCCCACGCCGTCGCTGCTTCACGTTTTCCTCGATCGCCCGCAACAGGTCTTCGACGTCTTCGTCTAGCTCGAACTCGCTGTCGCGGGTGACGCGGAAGGCCACTACTCGCTCGATAGTCAGGCCGGGAAACAACACCGGCAAATGGAGCCGGATCGCCACTTCTAGCGGTACGAACGCCGCCGTGTTCGGGTCGGACGGTAACGGCAGCATCCGCTGCAGCACGCTCGGCACTTGCACCACAGCGAACTCGGGTTCGTCGAGGTTCGGCCGGTGAAGCATCACAGCCAGGTTGAGCGACTTGTTTAGCAGATGTGGGAACGGGTGGGCCGGGTCGGTCGCCAGTGGAGTCAGCACTGGAAAGATCTGCGACTTGAACTGTTGCTGAACGTGCTTGGCGTCGGCGGCGGTCAGGTTAATCGCGTCGCGGATGACGACGCCTTTCTTGGCCAGGGCCGGCAGCACGTCTTCGTTCAGGCAACGAGACTGCTCGCCGACCATTTCCCGCACCAGTTCGCTGATCCGCCGCATCTGATCGGCCGGCGGGGTGTGGTCCCCGCCCGAACTGTGGGTGATACCGGTGCGGATCTTCTGGTGCAGCCCGCCGACGCGCACCATGAAGAACTCGTCCAGGTTCCCGCTGAAGATGGCAAGGAACTTGAGCCGTTCCAGCAGCGGTACGGACGGATCACGGGCCTCCTCCAGCACCCGCCGGTTGAACTCCAGCCAGCTCAGCTCGCGGTTGATGTACAGCGATGGGTGGTCGAGGTCGATCGGGTCGGGAGGCATAGTGAAGTAGACCTCAACCCCCGCCCCCTCTCCGCGTAGGAGAGGAGGTGTTCAAGGGGAAAACTTCGGTGATGATCGATGGGATGACATTGTACCGTCGGCCAGAGCTTACCCCCCCCCTCTGCCACACTGCCACCTGCCACACACATACCCCCCTCGGCCATCACCACCCTAAGTGTTGCGCCGATAAGCTACTTTCGCCAATCGGCCACATTACGACCGACCCCTGAACGTGGGGGCCGGGCGGTGCGGTTCCGAATCACCCGATCCGCGGGAACAACGGCGACGGCTTACCGTCCACCAACTCGGCGGTCACTCGAAGATCGTCTGCCTGGGCCGACAATTGCGCGGCGTCGGCGTACTTTACTGCCTCCCACGGGACGGGGAAGTTGAAGCTGCGATAAATCTTTTCGGCCGAACGTGGAATGAATGGTTTCAGGAGGATGGAAGCGATACGTAGCGACTCGACGACGTTGTGCAGGATGTGGGAAGCGGCCGCGGCGTCCGTCTTCACCACCTTCCAGGGTTCCTTGTCGCCGATGTACTTGTTCGCCGGATAGAGCAACTGTGTCATGACCGCCTGCAGGGCCTGACTGTACTCGCACGCCTCGACCCGCCGCCGGACCTCGGCCACCAACCGCGACGCGTCGAACTCAGGCGTCACCGCCTCCGGCTTGCGTCCGGCCGTCCCCGGGAAGGTGCCGCCCAAGCTCTTCGACGGCACAGTGACCGTGCGGCTGAGTAAGTTCCCCAGGGTGTTCGCCAAGTCGCTGTTGTACACCTCGATAAACCGTTCCGGGCTGAGTTCGCCATCGGCCGGGTAGGGGCACTCCCGCATGAAGTAGTAGCGGAACGCCTCCGCCGAAAACTTCCGAATGATCTCCATCGGTTCCAGCAGGTAATCCAGTCCCTTCGCCTTCAACTCCTCTTGCCGCGATTTGCCGATCTTCCCACCGGCGAAGTTCACGAACCCGTGGCTGAACACCTTCTTCGGTGCTTCCAGCCCGGCGGCCCACAGCATCGCCGGCCAGATGTGGGAGTGGAAGCGGGTGATGTCCTTGCCGATGAAGTGGGTGTCGCAAGGCCAGTTCTTGGCAAACGTCGCCTCGTCGTCGCCGTACCCGATGCCGGTGATGTACGTCAGCAGGGCGTCGAACCAGACGTAGATGGTGAACCCCGGATCGAACGGCATGCGGATGCCCCACTCCTCACCCGCCCGTGAGATGTTCAGGTCGTCCAGCCCTTCGGCCTCGATGAACCCGATCATCTCGTTCCGTCGGCTCTCCGGCTGGAGGAACTCGGGGTTCTCCTTCAGGTAGGCCAGCAGCTTGTCCTTGAACGCCGACAGCTTGAAGTAGTAGCACGGCTCGCTCCGCCGCACGAGCGGGCGGTTGTGGTTCGGGCACTGGCCGTTGTTCTCGGCGTGGATCTTGTCGCTCTTGAACTCCTCGCAGCCGGGGCAGAACCAGCCCTCGTAGCTCCCCTTGTAGATGTGCCCGTTCTCGTACACCTTCTGGATGAACTTGCGGCAGCACTGCTTGTGCCGCTCATGGCTGGTCTGGATGAACACGTCGTAGGAGATATCGAGGGCGTCCCACACCTCGCGGAACTGCCGGGCCATGTCGTCGCAATAGGCCTGGGTGTCCAGCCCGAGTTCCTTCGCCTTGTCGGCCACCTTGAGGGTGTTCTCGTCGTTCCCCATGAGGAACGTCACGTCGTACCCTTCCATCCGCCGGTAGCGGGCCTGCACGTCCGCCCCCAGCTTCTCGAACGCCGTGCCGATGTGCGGGCGGCTGTTCGGGTAGTCGATGGCTGTCGTCTGGAACCACTTCTTGGCTGCGGTCATGGCGTCCCCCGTCCGGTAGCTGTCGTTGTACGGGACGGGTGCGGGAGGTGGGAGGTTCGGCTACACCTTCGCCTTGAGTGCCGCCCAGCAGTCGGCGATCACCTTCTGGGCGGTCGCCTGTACCAGCCCTTTCGGGGCGAGCTTGAGCAACCCGGTCATGCTCACCACCGTGCCGGCCCACGTCACGGCCGTGCCGGTGCCGTCGTCGGCCGGGGCGAACTTCAATTCCGCCTCGACCACGCTCCCACTGCCGACACCTTTCGTATCGAGCCGGTACTTGACGTGCTCCGGGCTGCGATCGGTGACTGTCGCCACCGTTTCCAGATCGCCCGACAGGAAGGCCACCTTCGGCCGCACCTTCCACTCGGCGCGGTCGGGGGCGACAGACGTGGCGGTGGCGTCGGGGAGGTTGGCGGCGAGAAAGCCGGCGTCGGAGAGTTTGGCCGACACCAGTTCGACCGGGGCGGGGAAGAGTTCGACACCCTGAAATGCGATCATCGGCCACCGTGGGGGCGTGAGGTGGCAGAATTATAGTCAGGTCTGATCATCGCCGCGACCGACGAGAGCGGGCTGGAACGCTCCCGTCGGTCGCGGTTCGTGACGCTAGGCCTTGAACACCTTCGCCGGG
>JALOQR010000465.1 GCA_025459365.1 Fimbriiglobus sp. | reverse complement strand
GGCGGGCATGATCTCGTTGGCCGAGTAACGCACAAAGTGAACGCTTCCGTCGGCGAAGGCGAAGTTGGCCCCGCCGGGGTGCGGGCTCCAGAAGTGAAACATCCCGCATGGATCGCTGAACCGGCTGGCCCGGAACGGGTACGCCCCGGAACCGCACGTCGAACCGCTCACGATCGGCTGCAAGTTCTGCTCCCGCACTCCCAGGATTAGGTCGGCCGAGCCGGTCAGGTTCTGCCCCACCCCGGCGTACCACCAGCCGAACTGGAAGTCGGCGCTCGGCGGGCGTTCACCGAGCATCAGGGTGTTGCTCGTGCCGTCGGTGATGCTCAGTAACCCGAAGCGCCGGTCTTGCACGAACACCCCGTCCTTCGACTGGTAATCCCGGCCGGACACGCCGAGGTAGCTGGTGAACGCAATGGTGTTGTTGGTCCGCCGCGACACCTGTGAGGTGCTCACCCGCGAGTCGGCCGGGCAGGTGTACGCCTTGACCACGGTGGCGATGTGCGTGTGCGGCGGGTTGGTGAACGGCATTGTGCTGATGCGGAAGGCGGGGGCGATCTGGGCGGCGAGGGTGTCTTGTTCGAGGTAGGGAAGTAGGTCGAGGGTCCAGCCGGTGAACGGTCGGGGGTGAGGAACGAGCGATGGCCGACAGGTAGGGAATGCTGCGCGTCGTGGAAGTGGTGCAGTCCGAGGGCGAGTTGCTTGACGCGGTTCTGGCAATCGACCCGCGCGGCGGCGTGGCGGACGTTCTGCACCGCCGCGAGCAGCAGGCCGATCAGAATGCCAATGATGGCAATCACGACGAGCAGTTCGATGAGGGTGAAGGCGGGGCGTCGGTCAGTCGTCATCATGGCCGTTCCCCACACAGGTGCCGCGGACGGTCAGCTCCACGGTGCGGATGCCGTTCTCTTCGAGGAAGAGATCGATCCCGGCCTCAAACGATCCCGGCCTGTGGACGGTGAGCGAGACGTGATACTCGAACGTCTCCCCCGGCCCGACAGTGATGATCTCGCGGTGCTTCGCACGGAAGCAGCAGTTCATGCCTCACCCCTCGGCCAGCCCGATAATGCGACGTGGGACGCTTGCACGGTTGGTGACACGCACAGTTAACTCGTGTTCACCGGGGAAAAGTGTGAGGTTAAACTCAGTGGGGATGATGAGGAAGATCTCACCCTTTTGTCGGCGTTGATAGGCACTAGATATTACACCCAGTAACACTAGAAGACCGAGTACCAATGCAGACGCAGTATGGATTTTTTTGGTGGGCATGAGTTACCCCGCAGAAGGAGTGCCTTTTGTGCACGCCCGACGGCGGCGTCGGGCGATCCAGCCGCAGAAGACCGCCACAGTGGCGAACACCCCGGCTGCCGAGAGCAGCCATACCCATAGGGGAAACGATTTTGGCGGAGCGGTGACGCCCTCAGGCTCAGGTAAGCCGTAGTGGGACAGGTAGAAGATCCGAGGGTCATCTGTCGGCGGGAGTTCCTCGTAGCCAACTATCATCTTGCCTATCCGTGGCGATGGATCTCCTTCCAATTGCCACTTCGCCTCAGATTCCAAAGATTTCATATGGTGTTCTTTGCCTGGCTGGTCGATGTATGTGATCCGGTACGTTTGTCGATGATGTGTCTGTGGGCTAAACTCGATATCAGCTTTTTCGAGCCGGTGATGCCACCGGCTGTTCAATACGAGCGAACCAGCACTGACCCCGCCAACCTTCTGCTGGTCTTGCTCGGACAGACCTGATCTGATTCGAAAGGTGACTCTCACTAGATCGGGCCCAGCGGACTCTACGGCCACAATACGGCTAAGGGCCGGATCAATGAGATCATGTAACCGGAAGGTGCGAGATGGTTTGAGCCACAGTAAGCGATTTGATTGCTGAGCATCAGCGATGCGCGGCCGCTCCTCACCAACGGGGTGCATGTTTGGTGGGTTCAACAAGACGAGTTCTCCGGACTTCGGATCTTGCCGTAGCTTGCACGCGTAAATCCTGTTCACCAGAAGGATTTCACGTTCGCGGCGGCCGGCCTTACCCTCCGCTAGACGGGTTTGCATATTGTCAAGCGAAAAGCCCTCATGCGAATCGTGGTAGATCGTTTCTTTCTCTTCATCAAGGCGTAGTTCACCGCCAGGTGCTGCGCGGTACAGGTGAATACTTAGTCGGTAACTCGAACAATGTTCTGCTGTGCCTAGCGACAGCCAAGTTTGTCGAATAGATTCGACTTGGCTGGAGCGATCCTGTGCGGACAGCTTATGTGAAAAAAGAAAGTATAGCACAAAAAACAACAATTTAATTTGATAATTTAATAGAATAATTATTACTTTACACATAGTACACTTATAGTTGTTAGTATTACTTGCGCTCATATACATGAGCGCAAGTAATTAGTCGGCAATTGCTATAATATATCAGTAATATATTATCTTTCTATTAAACTCATTAATCACTCGTCGGTGGGTGCGTTCGAGTAGCAGCCGCAGTATTCGTTGTAAGGTGGGTAGAAATTGACGGACCACTTGCAATCACACACTCCCAAGGCTCGACACCTAGTGCCTTGCCCATTGCACGTTATCTCTTCAGGAGCAGTGCATCCATTGGCGTGCTTGCCACCACAGATAATGACGGGGGGGGTACTGTTGTCAGCCCTCGCCATACCAACCGGCGCGGCTAACAGGCCAAGGGCTATGCTCGCACTCGCTAGCAGCCAACAGCTCTTGGCTGCCTTTTCGAGATACTGGTCCATAGTTTACCTCGTTACCGACTGGGGTTAGAATACTTGCCCGGACCTTCCGGGCCTACTTACCCACGCGCCACCCGGCAACGAACACCGACCGATTGAGTTCGCCTACGGTTGCCGCAGGAACCTTGAGAAACACCGTGATACTCACATTCCCTCTTGGCGGGATCAATAGCGGCATGTCTTGAGTCGTGATGCAGGAACAATCGGAAGTGCCGCCGATGAGCCGCACCGGACTGGTTGTGTAGTTCGTCACGGTCAGTTTGGCGGTGAGCAGTTCGCCCGGCTTTCCACTTCCGAAGTCGAGCATGACTGGCGAAACGCTAAGGGATTGTCCGCGGAGGCTGCAATCCCAGGGCCGTCACATCCACCGCGAAGGCCGCCCACGGGCTGGCCTGGATGATGCCGAAGCAACCGCACGTCGCCTGACCGATGACGCCGAGGTAGCCGCTCACGAGGGCGAAGGCCGCGAACGTGAATACCGCCGCCAGCCACGACACGAACGGCGCCTTGCGGCTCAGCAGCCACACGCCGAGCAGCACTTCCCAGATCACCGCGAAGGATTGCACGGTCGGGCTGAGTAGCCAGCCGTATTGCGCGAAAGGCGAGACGTTCCAGCCGACGAGTTTCAACACTGCTGCCGCAAGCAGCACGCACCCGCAGGCCACCGCCGAAACCATCACGGCCCACCCGCGCCACGAGCTACGGCTCGGCTCGGCTCGGCTCGGCTCGGCTCGGCAGTTGTGGTGTTTAGCGGTTCACGGGTCTGCATGTCCGTCGCCCCGTGTCGTCTGGATGTCGAACTGTGGAGGATGCTAAACCCGCTCACTTCGTCTGTCAACTGGCAATTCCCGAATCTTTTCAGACACCACTTTTAACAGCTCCTCGACGGTCGTCGTCCGCTTGATCGCGTCGAAGTGGGCGAAGGTGCCGCACAGCGTGGCGAAGCGCAACCACTGTTTGAGTCGCTTGAGCGACCCCGCCGGGGTGCGGTCGCAGGCCGGTGTGTGGGCGATCAGTTGCGGAAGCAGGGTCGGCCAGTCGGGTGAGTCGCAGACCGGCGAACTGCCGTCGCGTTGTTCGCCGGCGGAGAGGGGGAGTAGGTCGGCCGCCACCCGCTTCGCCAGGCCCGGATCGGCCACCGCCCCGCGGCCGAGCATGAAGTGAATGCAGCCGGTCATTTCGCGGCAGCGGCGGAAGTCGGCAAGGGTGTGTATGTCGCCGTTCGCCACCACCGGCACCGGCACCCGCTCCCGCACCCGGCCGATCAACTCCCAGTTCACCGGCGGGGCGTACCCCTGCATCCGCGTGCGGGCGTGGATGGTGATCCAGTTCGCTCCGCCTTCGACGGCCATCGCGGAGGTGTCGAAGACGGTGTCGGTGCGGTCCCACCCGAGCCGCATCTTGGCCGACACGGGGATCGGCTTCGGCACGGCGGCCCGCACGGCTGCCACCACCGCCCGTACCCGGGGCGGGTCTTTGAGCAGTGTCGCGCCGCCGTCGTGGCGGTTCACGGTCGGGGCCGGGCAGCCGAAGTTGATGTCGATGGCGGTGGCACCAGCGGCGACGGC
>JALOQR010000012.1 GCA_025459365.1 Fimbriiglobus sp. | reverse complement strand
ACCCCCGGCACCAGGAACAGCCGAATCAGTGTGCGGCTGGGCACGAACACCAGTAGCACGGCGAGTAGAATCCGCCCGGTGAGGCCACCGAGTTCTTGCCACCGCTGGATATCGCCGCGGCGAGCCTTCACCGCCTGGGCCTGTTCCTTTTTCATCTGCCCAAGTTCTTTCTTCTGCTCGGGGGTTTCGGCGGCCTTTTCCGCTTGAGCGATCTCTGCACTCTTCGCGGCCAGGTCGGGCAAGCCTGGCGCAATCTGGAGTGGGGTGAGTTGCAAGGCCCCGAACGCCGCCGCGTACCCACACGCCGATAGCACCGTCGTCACCAGCGTCGTCCGCCGCAGTTCAGGGGAAAACAGTTCGCCGAAGCTCGCCCGCTTCAGCGTGCCCGCCCTCTTTTTCTCTTTCCACACCGGCGACTCGGGCACGAACGCCACCAGCAGCAAGATGAGCGCCCCCGGTACCAGGCCGGTGAGCAGGGTGTATCGCCACGCCGCGTGCGGCTCGAAGCCCTCACCCACCGGCAACGCTGGTAGTTCCTTGGCATGCTCGACGATGAGGCTGTACACCTCCGTCACGAGAATGCCACCGAGCGATGCCGCGGCCAGAGTCCACCCAATGGCCATCTCGCGGGTTCGCTTCTCCTTGAACAACTCCGCGAGCCACGTCACCGCCGCCACCAACTCGACGCATACGCCGATGAAGGTCGTGCAACGAAAGACCACCAGTTGCCAAAGCTCGGTGCTGAACGCCGCGGCCACCGGCGAGAGTGAATACACCAGAATGCTGGCCACCATGATCGTCTTGCGGCCGAGTTTGTCGATCAGCCACCCGCCGAGTAGGCCAAAAGCGCCACCGGTCAGGGCGGCAATCCACAGCATCCGCCCGGCCCACTCTCGCACCTTCGGATCTTGCGGGGATACCTTGAGCAGCTCCGCGATGGCGTCCGAACCGATCACCGGGAACATGAGCAGTTCGTAGGTGTCGAACAAAAAGCCGATGGCGGCGACCGCGAGGACGAGCACGCGGACCAAGGTGGACAGCGATTTGGGGGGTTCGACGGGAGACGACACGGAACAGGCTCCGGGATGGGAAGCGGGGAGGAAGGAGGGAAAGTTTACGGACCCGCCGGCGGTGGTTCAGCGGGCAGGAGCGGGTTTGTCGGCGGGCGGGGGAAAGTCGTTGCGAAAGGCGGCGAAAGCCAGATCGGTGCGGAGGAGCGGGCCGAGGTCTTCATCGGCGAAGGCGAGAGGAAGGAACCACCGCCGGGCCGCGATTTCGTCCCGCAGCATTTTTTCGGCGACTGCCCCTTGCCCTTGTTTCACCAACACAACCGCCCGTAGCGGCAGAGGTACCACCTCTGAACCAAGTCGAAGATTGTTGACCTGGTCGGTGTCGATCGCGACACGAACGAAACGGCGAACCACATCGGCCCGGTCGTCGGCCGGCACCACTGGCAGACCCTCGTTCAGCACTTGCGTGGCATCGACGACCTTCTCCTGGCGGACCAGGGCCTCCGCAAGAGGGCCTACCCAGCGGCCATCCTTCGGGCGAAGTTGGCGGTAGCGTTCGGCGAGCGATTTCACCATCGCCCCGTTGTCGTCGCTGTTGGCCAGATCCACAAGTTGCTCGAATAGCCCGGCGGGGTCCGGGGCGGTCGCGAGCCGGTCGATCAACGCTTTCTTGCCGATTTCGTCGGCCTGCTTCCACCGCCAGCGGAGCGCTCGCGGGTGGTGCGGGTCGAGGTCGAGTACGGCGGCGAAATCGGCCTCGGCCAGTTCCGCCTGGAGAAGCGCTGCCCTCGCCTCTCCACGGGCAGCGAGCATGTCGGGATCGTCGCCGGTGACGCTCTGGAGGGCGTCACACACTTCGATCACCCGGTCCCACTCTTCGCCGAGCAGATGAACCTCGATGAGCCACCAGTAGGCGGCCAACCGCTCTGGGTGCTTTTCCACCAACTCCTCCAGAACCTCCACTGCCAAGTCCTGGTCCCACTCGCCCACGTTGGACCGACGATCGGCATAGGCCAATCGCCCTTCCGCGAGGTCGACGGCGTATCGCAAGTCGCCGTCGAACGCGATCGTGCGAAGTCGGTCGAGCACCCGTCGTGCTTCGGCGAACCGCTTGGTATCCATGAGGCGGTGGGCAACGGTTACGTCCGGAAGCCAGGCCTGCCGTTGCCGACGGACGCTGGGCGAGAGCGAACCCGCAGCCAGTGCGGCGGCAAGATCGCGGGAAGTCAGCCCCGTCCGCAGGTCTTCCCAGCCAAGTATCTGCACATCATCGCCCGTGTCGGTCAAGGTCCATCGCCGCTTCACCATCCGGCCGGCATTCGTTGGGTGCCAGACCACCGCTTCGATTGCCTCCCCATCGGGACGGCGTGTCACCTTCCGTACGCGTGCCTTGGTCCAATCCCATGTTTTCCAGTCCGCATGGGCCTGCTGAAGAACCTGTCGCACGCACCACAACGGATCCCGCGGGGTGCCGTCGTGCGGGGGCGGCGTCTCGACCGCATCTTCGGGAGCGATCGTGAGCAGATCCGACCAGTCGAAAACCTCTTCCGCGGTCCAGGCCGGATTCTTCACGCGCCCGGCGATTTTGGCGAAGAAGTTCTTCACCCTGGCCTCGTCCATTTCGGCATCGGGCGCAGGCGGCAGGCCGAGCGGGCCTTCACCGGTCGGCCCAGGAAGGGGAGCAGTGGCCGTGGTCGTGGCCGTGGTACGTGCCTGCGCAGTGAGCATGGCCGACAGGGCCATTCCGCCGGTGCCGACGAGCACCAACAGGAGCAAGCCCGTGAGTACCAGGGCGACCCACCACCAGCCCGTGCGTGGGGCTGGGGGAAGCGATGGCCTGGCTGGCGGGCGGGTGGACTCGTTCGAGGTGACGCGATCCGACACAGGTTCACCTCAGCTTGTAGAAACGATTGGCCAAGATCCCTTCACAGGCGAACACGATGAGCACGAGCAGGATGAGCGGGATGAACAACTCGATTCGCCCGTTCTGCCTCGTCCGGACGTAGTCGGCGAGCGTGAGCTTTCCCGAGAGTTGCACGACCGACCCAGGACCGAACAATCCGGCCACCGTCTCGGCAGGGAGTGGTTGCAGGTCGCTTTCCGCCGCAGGCACGGCGAGCGAGAAGCGGGCACGCCACGGCGAGGCCACGCCATCCGGCACCAGGGCGAACGCCCCCGGCGTAAACAGCGGTTCGCCCTCCAGTTCCCACACCTCCGGGCCGGTCGGTCCGCGAGGGGCATCCGCCGGCGGCTTGTTCCGCAGGGTGAGGGAGGTCGCGTCGGCCGGGGCGGTGAACTTCGACCGCCCCGCCGCCACACCCGGCCCCTCCAGCCGCACCGCCCGCGGGGACTCGGTCGCGTAACCCCGCACCGACACCGGCACCTCCGCCCCAGTCGGGAAGTTGTATCGCCGCCGATCGACCGCCTCCCCCACCGGCGCTGTTCCGAGATCGCACAGATACTTCGTGACCAGCCACGGGAACACCACCGGCCAACTGCCTTCCCGCACCCAGAAATCGTTCCAGAACTCTCGAAGGTCGCCGGCCTCATCGTCGAGGCGGGTCGTCAGGAGCATGACGTGCCCTCGATCGAACGGCTTTTCTACGAGGGCGGGCGGCTCGCCCTCGGCATCGTAGCGGGCGGCCACCAGAGTGCGATTACCGGTCGCCTTGAGTTCGCGGTAACGGAGCGTCTTCCGCTTGTTGATGAACAGGTCCACCCCCTGCCCCTGCCACGGCCGGATGGGGGCGAACACCTCCGCCCGTAGGTCCCGCTCGTCGTCCAACTTCCACGGCCGACCGGGGCGCGGGAACGACTTCACTTCTCCCAGAGCCGCCGGCATTAGTTCACCCAGGGCGTCGTAGGTCTGCGGCCGCTTGTCGTCGGCATCCGCGCCGGGGCCATCGGGGGCGAGGAACACCTTGCCCCCCTTCTGGGCATACGCGAGCAATTTGTCGGCGAACGGCTTCGGATCGGCCACGGCGATCACCGCCACCATCTCGAACGGGGCGAGATCAGGCACAGCGTTGGAGGTGGCCACGGCACAATCGAACTCCTGACGAACACTGTGGGCGTTGACCCAAAAGCGGACATCGTCGGGTCGGTCGGCGATGGCCAGCACTCTTCGCATTGGCATCACTTCGAAGGTGAACGATCGTTCGTTGTCGAATGGGAGAGCGTCGTTGCTGTCGATCTTCACGGTCACCGTGTGAAACCCAACCGCTGGGCGGCGAAACGTGAACAAAGCTGGTTTCGTCTCACCTGCGGCGAGGTCGAGGAACAGCCGCTCGGTCGGGCCGTCGTCGAGTTGTGCCTGAACCGCCAGCCCTTTCCGCTCCTGCCCATCGGATCGCACGAGCGCCGTAACTACCGCGTCGGCCGACCCGGCCAAGCGGTCCGACTCCATTTTCACCTCGGTGATGGCCAGGTTGACCGGGCCGGCCACACCAACATCGAAGTAGACCTGAGCAGGAGGAACGGGAAGCGACCCAAGTTTCGCCTTCAGGCCGGCATCGTCTCGCGGGTCCCAACTACTGGCCGTGTGGTCGGCGAAGACGGCGAGCAATTTCACGAGCGGTTCGCGATCGGGGGTGTCTGCATCGGCAGTGGCGAAGAGGTCGTAGGCGGCGCGAAGGGCCGGGCCGAGCGGTTGTGTCGAGCCGGTCGGTTCCTTCAGGCTCTCGATCCGCTGGCGGGCCTCCACCAGCGTCGGCTGCCAGGTGCCGGTCGGGTCGTGGCTCGTCAGGACGGCCACCTTCGAGTTCGGCGGGAGTTCATTGAGCAGTTCATTGGCCTGGCGGCGGGCCTCATCGAGACGGGAAACTGTCGTTCGATAGCCCATACTGGGCGAGGTGTCGATCACGATCACTGCGGCCACCGGTTCATCGCCAAACGGGTTCGCCAGGCCCCCGGTGGAAAGAGTCGGCTGGAGCAGCGCCAGGGCGAACAGGCCGAGGAGCAAGCACCGCAGGAGGAGTAGCAGAACATGCCGGAGTTGCACCCGCCGCTGACTCGTCTTTTGCCGTTGGCGGAGGAACCGCAGGGCCGGGAAAAGGAGCTTCTTCGGCTGCTGCCGGAAGAGGACGTGCAGCAGGATCGGTAGGCCGATCACCGCGGCCCCGGCGATGAGGATCGGGTGCATGGAGGGATTGTATCCGCGCGAAGCGGTCCTCACGGACCCCAACTCGCCCGACCTCCGTCAGTTCCACATGGCCACTTGTTTACGGGCCTCGCGGAGGAACTGCCTGGCGGCGGCGGCGTCCTCGGCGGTTGGTGCCATTTCAAGGTAGGCGGTGAGGTGTTGAATCGCTGGCCCGCACTGGCCCGCCCGAATGAGGCTCACCCCCAGGTCTCGCCGTTGAGTTGGGTCGGCTGGCATCAGTTGCATCAGTCGGCGGATCACGCGAGCGGCGCGACTGAAGTCGCCGGCCTTGAGTAGCGTTGCTTTGAGGTTGTTCAGCATCCGCTGTGCGACCAAGCCGGGCGGCGTCGCCGCGAGTGAGTCTTCATGGGCGTGAAACGGTTGACCGGTGACCGACTCGATCAATTCTTCAACCCCTACCTCGTCGAGGATTCGCCCACCGTGGAACGGGTCGAACAGCACTTCATTCTCACACCCACTCACCGCCTTCGCCACGAAGTGCCCCGGCAACCCAACTCCCACCACCCTCAACCCACACCGTTCCCCGACCCCAATCGCCAAAATCGAGAGGGCGATCGGTAGGCCGAGTCGGCGGTCGAGGACCTCGTTCAAAAAGCTGTTCCGGGGGTCGTAGTATTCATCGGTGTTGCCGGAGAAGCCGCACTCGTCGAACAAGAACTCCGCGAAGGCGGCGGTCCGCTGTTCCAGATCGCCGCGGAGTCGGTGGCGAGCCTCCTCGGCCAGTTCGTCGAGTTGGGCAAGATAGACAGGCACGTCGAGGTTGGGGTAATGATCGGCGGCGAGGTGCAGGTTCAATTCCGCCAGATCGACCGGCGCGAACGGGTCGGCGGCAAGTTCGCGAAGGGTGCGGTCGATATCCATGAGCAGCATCGCAGGCCCGAGGTTGTATTGGCGGAATCATACCAGACGAGGGAAGGGTGAGCGCAGAAATGAGCACCAGGAACAGATTGCCTGCCGTCAGAATGGAGTGAGAACGCCGGGTGAGGCCTGTCCGGGGTCGGTGGCCGTGGCCGAGGGGCCGAGTGGAGCCAAGGGCTGATTTGCGCAACACTTAGGGTGACGGTGGCTGCGGGGGGGTATGTGTGTGGCAGGTGGCAGTGTGGCAGAGAGGGGGGGCTATTCCCGAGCCATGACCACCGGTGCGAGGCCCCCCGCCGATCACCGAACATGCGTTTGACGCCCAAACGTCGGCCGAACTTGATCGCGGGGTGAACCCCGAGAGCGAAAGGACTTCAACAAAACATCCCCAAACTCGGTTGCAGTTGCCGAAATCACCCACTCACGGCACAATCCCACACTCGACACTGGAGCCGCCGAATTGCCCCGCACCCCGCTCGCCTGGGCCAACCTCACCCACGATCGCGTGCGGTTCGGGCTGTTCGTCGTCGGCATTGCCTTCGCCGTGATCCTCATGTTTGTGCAACTTGGGTTCCGCAACGCCCTGCTCGACAGCA
Source organism: Fimbriiglobus sp. (assembly GCA_025459365.1). Taxonomy (GTDB): domain Bacteria; phylum Planctomycetota; class Planctomycetia; order Gemmatales; family Gemmataceae; genus JALHQU01. The sequence continues at coordinate 23,314 of JALOQR010000012.1, read as the reverse complement.
ACACCCAACTGCACGACAAACTGCGGTGCGACCTGGTGCTGGTGTCGCCGAACCGGCAGGCGGTTGCGATGGCCGAAGGGTTCCCGCGGCGACGCCTCGAACAGGTGCGGGCCGTGCCGGGCGTTCAAGAGGTTCACCCGCTCTACCTCGACAACGCCTTTGGTCGGCTTCGTGACAGTAACCCAGACCCGGCTGCCCGGGGACCGATGCGAGCCGTCCGTAGCATCGGCCTGAACCCCGATGCCTACCTGCTCGATCTGCCCGAACTCAAACCTCAAAGCTCAACTGCCGAAAAGCTCCACACGCCCGGCACCGCCCTGTTCGACACCCACACCAAGAAAGACCCCGACCGCCCCGGCCAGACCCTCTTCGGCCCGCTGGCCGAAGGCACCGAAACTGAACTCTCCGGTCAGGACTTGCGGATTGTGGGAAGCGTCACCATCGGCACCGACTTCACCACCGACGGCACACTGGTGATGAGCGACCGCACCTTTCTCGACACCCTCCGCCGCCCGTTGACCTTCCCGTCCGACTCACCCGCTGCTCAGGTCGACTTCGGGCTTGTGCGACTTGACCCTGGAGCCGACCCACAAGTGGTGAAGAAGGGCATCCTCAGGGCGGTGAGTAGTGGCGAGCCGGAAGCCGACGTAGAAGTGTTCACCGTCCCCGAACTGAAAGAGAAAGAGCAGACGTTCTGGCTCAGCAACACGCCGATCGGATTCGCCTTTGGGTTTGGTACGTTCATGGGGTTCGCCGTAGGGGTGGTCATCTGTTACCAAATCCTCAGCGGCGACGTGACCGACCACCTCCCGCAGTACGCCACGCTGAAGGCCGTTGGGTATGGTAACGGGTACCTCGCCTGGGTCGTGGTACAGGAGGCATTGATCCTGGCTCTGCTCGGCTTCGCTGTTGGTCTGGGTGTGAGTTGGGCAGCCTACGAGGCCCTCACCGCCAGTACCAGCATGCCTATGCGAATGACCCCCGAGCGGATCGCCTGGGTGTTCGCCGGCACGATCGCCATGTGTGTCGGCTCCGGGCTAATCGCCCTGGTTGGACTACTACGGGCGGACCCCGCCGACGTGTTCTGAGATCGGCGAGCCGAGCGGCGTGAGCTGCCGGTTCGTACTCCCAACCGGCGGCTCACGCCACTTGGCTAGCTTCGGATCGCTCCATGCCCTACAACCCACCCCCTGCTGGCCAACCGCTCCTCCGCGTCCGCGGAGTGAACCACTCGTTCGGCACCGGCGAGGCGAAAACGCAGGTGCTGTTCGAGAACTTCCTGGAAGTGATGCCGGGTGAGTTAGTCATCATGTCTGGGCCAAGCGGAAGCGGTAAAACCACACTGCTCACGCTCATTGGCGGGCTGCGGGAGTTGCAAGACGGCGAGATCGAGATTTGGGACGGGCAGACCGCCGACTACCGCCGTATGAAGGGGTTGAACGAAGCAGGACTGGTGAAAGTGCGGCGGATGATCGGGTTCATCTTCCAGCGGCACAACCTGTTCGACAGCCTCAGGGCGGTGCAGAATGTGCGGATGGCCCAGCAACTATTTGATGGCGGCGGGGGCGATGCCGATATCGCCGCAATTCTGAACTTTCTCGGACTCAGTCAGCGGATGGGGTACAAGCCTGCAGGGCTAAGCGGTGGGCAGCGGCAACGGGTGGCGGTCGCACGGGCACTCATCAACCGGCCAAAGTTGATCCTCGCCGACGAGCCGACCGCCGCCCTCGACGCCAATAGCGGAGCGGCAGTTGTCACGCTACTCCAGCACCTGGCTCGCGAGCGTGACCCCGCCGAATTGGAGAAACTGATCCGCCGACCCGGCCAGCACGACGACGAAGGCGGCCGCCTCACCCCAGAGCAGGCCTCCATGCTGCACGCACTCACTGCCGAGAAGGGGGCGACCAGCCTGATCGTCACCCACGACGCCCGCATCATGAACCGCGCCGACCGGATCGTTCACATGGAGCGGGGGAAGATCGTGTCGAACGTGGTGGTGGCCGAGCGACTGTTCGTGGTCGAGGGTATCCGCAAGTGCGCCTACTTTGCCGCCATCCTGCCCGAGCAGCAGCAGGCCATCGCCGACGACCTGTGTATCGGCCTGCACCCCGAACTTCCTGTGCCGCCCACCCTGCTTGCCGCCCACACGACCAGAGTGAGACGCTTCGAGACCGGCGGAGTCATTCTGCGGCAGAATGAACCGGTAAGCGAAGAAAGCAAGTTCTATCTCATCCGCAGGGGCAAGGTGGACGTGCTCCGCGATGCCGGGTTCGGCGAGAAGAAGGTAGCGGAGCTAGCCGCCGGGGACTATTTCGGCGACCGGGCACTGGCCACCGACGAACCGCGTGTGGCGACGGTGATAGCGGCCGAACCGACCGAGGTCTACACCATCGGCCGCGAGGTGTTCCGCCAGCACGAAGCGACCAGCCGCCCGTTTATTCAGCGAATCCGAGCCGTCTACGGCGGGAAGTAGGGCGAACTAGCGAACCCTGGCAACCCCGCAAGCGGCCTCCGGCAATTCAGTTCCGGCTGCCCTGCCCCGTTCGCCGTGTTGTTACCGCACCACAGCTGATAAAATCTCCACGAACCACTCGGGGATCGCGGATGCCGTTGCTCGAAGCTCATGGCCTGGAAAAGTGGTACGGCCCGCGGAAGGTAGTCGATGGAGTTTCGTTCGAGGTCAACCCCGGCGAGGTGGTCGGGCTACTTGGTCCGAACGGTGCTGGCAAGACGACCAGTTTCCGCATGACCACTGGGCAGATCACCCCGAACGGTGGGCGGGTGAGATTCGCCGACGAGGACGTGACCACTCTGCCCATGTTCAAGCGGGCACGCCGTGGCATGGGTTATCTTTCACAAGAACCGAGCATCTTCCGCAAGCTCACCGTCGAGCAGAACCTCCTCGCCATCCTCGAAGCACTGCCAAAGTCTCGAACTCTCAATCGCCGGCTCACCGCCGACGAGCGACACGTCCGAACCGAGGCAGCGCTCAAGCGGTTCAACCTGCTCGAAGTAAGGAACAACATCGCCGCCCGTTGCTCCGGGGGCGAGAAACGGCGGTTGGAGATCGCTCGCTGCCTGGTCTGCGAGCCACTGCTCATCCTGCTCGACGAACCGCTTGCGGCGGTCGATCCACTTACCAAGGAGGATATCCGGCACAACGTCCGCGACCTGGCCAACCAGGGCATCGGCATTCTGCTCACCGACCACGACGTACGAGAGGTTCTGAAGATCGCCGACCGGGCGTACCTGATTATCGGCGGGAAGGTGGTCGCGCATGGCACCCCGGAGGAGTTGAAACGAAACAAGGTGGCAGTGGAAGGCTACCTGGGCAGCACCTTCGATGACGAGATCGCCTATGGTCGGCTCAAAGCGGAACCACGGCGTAATGTGGCCACTGCCATTGCCACGACAACACTGGAGACAGACGAGGTCGTCTCGCTCGCCTCGGCCAACACCGCCCCGGAGCCGCTCGCCCCACTCCTGCCCGTGTCGTCGGCAACTGCGACGCCCGCACCGAACGCTACCCCAGGCCCGGTGCGGATGTCGTTCGGTGGCTCGACGGGACAGCTCCTGGAACAGGAGAAAATGCGACGGTGGGTGGAGCAATTGCGGGACCGAGAAACGATGCCAGGGGCGTGGCATGAACTCACCAGCCGCGGCCGCGATGCCGTGCCAGTGCTTCTCGAAGCCCTGGAGCGTCGAGAACTGGAACTCCGTCACCTGGCACACCGTGTGTTGGAATCAGTGACTGGCGAACAACTCGCGTTCAACGCCGACGCACCTGACGAAGTGCGACTGAAGCAGATCGCCCACTTGCGGGTGAAACTGGAGAATCGGTAGCTGGTAAAACCTATCCACACCAAGTTCGGTTATGCTGACGCCACACTCTCCCGAAGCAAACAGCAGCACGTGCTTCGCTGAACGTGTTGCGGTGCCAAGCCGGGAACGGATGCTCTCTCTGTGTAGGTGTGGGAATGGCTGTGTTTGACTACGACGCGATCATCTGCGGTGCTGGTGCGGCAGGTTTGATGGCAGCTATTCACGCCGCCGAGCGGGGCCGTCGTGTATTGCTGTTGGAGAAGGGGAAAAAAGCTGGTGTAAAAGTGCTAATGTCGGGGGGGACCCGTTGTAACATCACCCACCACTGCGACACCCGTGGGATCGTTGCCGCATTCGGATCGAACGGCAAGTTTTTGCACTCCGCTCTCGCCGGGTTTACACCGCAGCAAGTCGTCGAGTTCTTCCATGCCGAAGGTGTTGCCACCAAGGTCGAGGACACGGGCAAAATCTTCCCGGTGAGCGACCGCGCACTCGATGTTCTCACCGCCCTTCTCCGCCGCCTCGCCCGCAGCGGCGCCCAACTGTCCCTCAATGAACCGACCATCGACGTTGATACCCTCAGCACTGGTGGGTTCCGGGTGAGTACGTCGCGGCGGCAGTTGACCTGCGAACACGTACTGATCACCACCGGCGGGCTGTCGTACCCCGGCTGTGGCACCACTGGCGACGGCTACGGCTTCGCCCGCAAGTTCGGCCACACCATCGTGGCCACTCGCCCCGCCCTCGTACCCCTCACCACCCAACCGCTCTGGGTGCCAGACCTGAAAGGCATCACCGTGCCAAAGGCTGGATTGAAGGTGACGGAGGGGGGGTCGAAGCCGCTCACCGCGCGAGCTGGATCGGTGCTGTTCGCTCACTTCGGGCTGACCGGCCCTGCTCCGCTCGACGTCAGCCGAGCTGTCAGCGGCCACCCCCAACCGACCACACTGAAACTTGAAGTCGATTTCCTCCCCGATACACCCGAAGCCGAGTACGAGCAGTTCCTGCAAACTGAGACGACCGCCCACGGCAAGAAGCAACTGGCTGTGGTGATGGCCGAGCGGTTGCCGCGGCGTCTGTGCGATCAGATGCTCACGCTCGCCGGGTTGCCGGAGGCACGGACAGCAGCCGCACTGAGTAAAGACGACCGCAAGAAGTTGGTGACACTCGCCAAGCGGATGCCGATTCCGCTCAAGGGTACACTCGGGTACGAGAAGGCCGAGGTGACGGCCGGTGGGGTGTGCCTGGATGAAGTTGATTCACGTACGATGCAGAGCAAGCGACAACCGGGGCTGTTCTTCGCCGGCGAAGTGTTGGATCTCGATGGCTGGATCGGCGGCTACAACTTCCAGAGTGCCTGGAGTACTGGGCGGTTGGCGGCACGGTTTCTGTAGGAATCGGTCCAAGAAGGAGAGTGATGAGAAGCCCAAGAGGGAAGCTCCTTCGTGCTTGCTCTCGGACCTCCCGTCACTCGGTGATTTTGATCCACATCTATTTCTTCTCCTTGTCTTTCTTTTCTTCTTTCGGTTTGGGTGGCTCGGCTGACTTCGGCATAGTCGGCGGTACCAGCTTCGAGGTTGGCGGAGTGGCCACCTGCGGCTTCGGCAGTTCGGCCGACCTGGGCATGGGTGAAACCACCACAGGCGGCTTGGGTGCCAGGTTGGCCGGTGGGGTTGGTATCGGGGTAGGCGTCATCGGATTGTTCACCGGCGGTTTCAATGGGGTGGTCGGTTTCGGTCGATCGATCGCCGACGCTGGCTTCGGTGGCTCGATCGGCTTGATTTGTGGCGTCGAAGGTACGACCGGGCTCACCGGTGGTTTCACCACGTCCGCCGGTTTTGCCGGTGGGAGTTTGGTCGGGTTATTGGGCTTTGGTGGTTCGACTGGCGTTGTCGGCTTGATCACCGACGCTGGTGGTTTTGCGGGTTCGGGCAACTTCACTGGGTTTGGCAGCGGCGTTGGCAGCGACGACGGTTTCACGGGGTCGGTCGGCTTCGGCATGGGAGGCGGAGTGGGCTTCGCCGGCTCGGTGGTCTTCGCTGGCTCGGTGGCCTTCGTCGGAACGACTTTCTTGACAGCTGTTACCGCCCCTGTCTTCGGATCGACCACCGGAGGAGCAACAACTGGCTTGGCAATCGGCACCACGAAAGCGGGCAGATCGGGTTTCTTCTCAGCCACCTTCGCTGGGGCAGCCGGCGGTGGCGGGGCCTTGACCGGATCGGCCGGGGCCTGGGCACGGAGGGTCATGGTCTGCGGCACTTCGAGCTTGGCCTGCCGGGGTTTGTCATCCTTGTTGGTCACCGCCAGTCCCTTGTCCACGAGGCCGGTTTCCACCTTGCGGCGTTCAGCAGCCAATTGGGTCAGTTCCTTCGCCTGCTTCTGCTCTCGCACACGATCGTCGTCGGCCACCTTCTTGAAGTTCACCGCCTGCGTCTGTTGGAAGTCCCGCAGTGGGGCGACCACAACAGGGGCTGTATTCACGACAGTCTTGTTGTTGGTGGTATTGGTGATGTTCGTCACGTTGGTGACGTTCGTCACGTTGTTCTGTACCACCGTGCGAGGCGGGCGAGGTACGTCACCGCGGAACCGGCCCGCGTACACACTGGCGACGTTTGTCTGCCACTGCGGGGTGTCGCGGTACGTCAACGAGTAGTAGCTCCAGAGCGGGTCGTTAGTGGTCCGCGTCACACTGACGCTGACGGCGAACCCGCTCCCACGAAAAGCCGAACCGCACCAGGAGCTGAATCCAACTGTGGTGTAGCGCGGCTCGAAATAGTCGCCGAAGTAGTAGGCCGCGTGCCCAGTGCGAACGAACAGGCAGGTGTGCAGGTTGGTATCCGGGACGACGTAGGCCGGGGTATAGACGAACCGCGGGCGGTTAAAGACCGCTGGTCGGAAGTATACCGGTGCAAACAGCACACCGCGAGTCGCCAGCGGACAATCCCAGTAACCGGGAATGAAAACGTATCCGCATGGCGTCCAGCGGTAATGGTCGGGCACCCAGACCCAGTCTGGTCGGTGTTCCACCCAGTACCCAGGCCGCCACACATAACGGTTCACCCGGTAGACCCAACACCCAGGGGTGTAGAAACAGGTGACAGTCGGGGCGGGCGTGGTTGGGCCGTTTTCGATAAGTGCGGGCGGCGGCGGCAGGTACTCGAGTTGCGCGGGTTGCTGTTGTGGAGCAACAACGTTCCAGAACCCAGGCACCCACTGGTAGCCACCGCGGACCTCCCGCCAGTCGCCGGGCACCCACACACGCCCGACCGGGGCATTCCGCCAGAACCCACTGATCCAGATGAAATCTGTGCGGTCGTCGTCGTAGTGCCAGTAACCGGGGATCCACAGCACGTTGTCGCCGTCTGGCTTCTGATCGGGCGGCAACTCCTCCACTACGGCTGGCGGCTGCCGATCGACGATCGGACTCGGGGCCGGCATCTCTGCGGTGGTCGCGTAGGCCTCGTGAATCGGCCCACGAGCAAGCACTTCGGTGTCGTCGTCGGTATTCGGCACGGCCGGTAGCGGCGGTTGAACCGTGGGAACCGGGCGAGGCGGTTGCGCGGAGACGAGCACTACAGATAGCCAGGTGGCCAACAAACCCGCGGCTAGTTTGGTGTGGGAGAATAATCGCATGATGAAGCCTCGGGAATCCCGTACCGAGGGGACGTGAGCGCACGACGTCGCTTGCGCTGGCGCGGGGATACCCACACCTCGAACTAAACGGAAGCGGGGAAAAAGTGGTCTCCCGTTTGTTTGTGACAATAGCTGAGCAAAAAGCCAGGAAACGACGAATTTCCCCTGCCTCTGTCAGCTAACCGGATGCCCTGCATGAAGCAAGCGAAGCCAGATCCCCCTGAGTTTTCACACTTCCCGCGCAGCAAACCACAAGTTCACAACTCCGATCCTTGTGATGCACACACCGGGCCAGAGTGATCCATCCCCTCCAGATGAACCAGCCCACCAGGAGCCGGGTGGCGGACATGGCGGCAGGCGTTGCAGGCTTCACATCGCCACACTGCACACCAGAGCCAGTGAGCGTCGAAGGGCCAGTCATCCGCCGTGCTCCAATGGCAGAGTGGGCCGGTGTCACTCGGCCAGGAATGGGAGTGGAGCGTCGAACGCAGCCGATTTATACCGCTCCAGTTGTCGCTTGAAGTGCCAATTGCGGCCGACTTCGGAGGTAAGTTTGGTCATTACCCCGATCGCCTTCGCCCGATCCCCATTCCGGAAGTGGGCCTCGGCGAGGGCCTCACGATACGCTTTGTTATCTGGTTCGTCAGCGACCGCCTCCTTTGCGAACTTGAGCGCCGCCTCTTTCTCCCGCCGGCACCCCACGGCCAGCCATGCTGCCTGGTGCTTCAACCACGCACTGTTCGGATGCCCGCGAAGGGCCGTCACGCAACGGTCCCATGCCGACGTGAACAACTTGTCGGCGGCGGCCGATTGTCCGCGGCTGTCGAGCAAGGTGGTTATCGCGTGCAGCGTTTCGACATGAGTCGGCACCATCGCAAGCACCTCATTCGCTGCTGCCACCGCCTCCCTCACCCTTCCTTCGACCGCCAGCCCACGGGCATCTAGCCCCTTCACGGTGGCCGGGACATTGGCGTAAGCGAAGCCCTCCACATACACGATGTTCGCCGTCTTCAGCACGAAGTGCATGCTCTTCCGTTGAGCAGCAGCGGCGGTAGGGAAGTCGTGCAGCAGCGCTGACGCCCGGCCGACCTGGTTCCACACGTTGCCAGAGATGTTCGAGTCCAGGCCCCAGGCGCACTCGCCGACTCGATCGATCTCGGTGCGCAGTTCGGCCTTCGCTCCGCGGTTGACCAGTTCCTCCAAAAAGCGCCCACGTAGCTGCGGGCTACCGAGTGGCACAACGTGCGCCAGTTCCATCCGCCGCTTGCCCTCGTTCACGTCACCAGCGTCCACGAGCGCCTTTCCGCTCAGGTAGAGGAGCACCCCGTGATTCGGGTGCAGTCGCCAGCCCTGTTCGAGCCGTTTGGCGGCATCAGCATGCCGTCCGAGTTCACCGAGCCAGTCGCCAAGATCGATCCATAGGCGGAAAGTTTCATCCAACCCGAAGAGCCAACCACGAGCCGATGCGGTCGGTTTGTGCTCACCTCGGTCGGCGAATCGCTCAAGCACGGCTACTGCCCGAGAGGTGTCGCCGTATGCCCGGTAGGCCATGGCCAATGCCAGGGCCTGCCTTACCCCCTCGCTTGATGCCGGCACCATATGGTCAGCCTGTTCACTCCTCGCAGAGTACTCGTCGGCCACCTGGAACCACCGCGCGACCTCTCCCGCTTTCAGCTTTCCAGCAAGCAACTCTTGCACTGTCCGCATGGCGTCCGATGGGTTCCCTTTGGGGTCGGCGAAGCGTACCACCTTCCACCAGTAGCGAGCGGCGTCTGCATCGGTGTCGAACAGTGCCTCGAAAGGATCGTAGACAGTCGCCGAAGCACCGCCCCGATCGCCGTTGTGATCTTCCATTGCCTGCAACTTACCGAGGAAGCCAGCGGCGATACCGGGAAAACCACTGCGGAAAGCTGTCCGCACCATCTCGGCCTGCACCCCGCGAGCCGAGCGGTCGGCCACATCTTCAAGGCTCTGGAACACCTGGGCAGCAGCATCTCGCTCGCCAAGCTGAGCCAGCAATTTCGCTCGTTTCAACTTGTACAGTGTGGTGAGCGTGCGGCGGGTCGTGGCCTCACCGCCGTCGTTCACCGTCCCGCGGTCGTCGGCCAGTCCGGCCTTGATGAGTCCGTCTGCCTCGGCAAACTCCAGCCGAGCCGTGTGAATGTCGGCTGCCGTGTGCGGTGCCGACTCGGTCGCTCTCAGGCGATCTAGCCCATCCTGTGTGCGCCCATTGACGAACAACCCGATGGCCGCCGCCTCCATTCCGAATCCGCGCGAATCAGCAGCATCTGCTTCGATCATCCGCTTGAGCAGAGCATCGGCGTCGGCGGGTTTGCCAGCCAGTCGCAATCGGAACGCCTTTAGCCCCTCAGCCGAGTTCGGATTTCGGGCCGGGCGATCAACCAACTCGGCCCAGTCGCCGAGATCCACGAGCAGGTTGTCGTACAAGTCGTCGAACTTCGGGTTCGCGAGCACCAGTTTCTTGAGTACGGCTTTCGCCTTCTCCCCATCGCCAGCAGCCCGGTGAGCGTAAGCGAGGGCCACAGCCGTAGCGACGTTATCGGGGGAAGCGACATGCTGACGGGCGAGTTGATCCACAGCCGCTGCCGACTTCCCGCGAGCAGCCATAAACGAGACGTAATCGCGGGTGAACTGGTCCGATGAGCCGAGTACCGCCAGTTCAAGCAAGCCCTCAGCATCAGCATTTCGTCCAGCAAACAGAAGGAACGGGACGCGGGTGCGGACCTCGCCGCCGAAACGGTCGAAGAGGTGTGCGCGGGCCGATCCAGGCGGCGCTTGCGGTGGGTCTGGCACGTCCTTTATGAGGAGCAAACGCAAGGCCTGCCGCCCCGGAGCGCCAAAGTCGATCAATTTGATGAGGGCTAATTCCCGTTCGGAGTTGGTGCCATCGCGGAACTTGCCGATCTGCTCAAGGACCTGCTTTGGGGTGTCGGGAGTGATGCCCCAGTCGAACTTAGCCAGGACGCCGTCGGCCCGGTCGGCGGCCTCAACCGTTCCCTCCTGAACCACTTTTTTCAGGGCTGGCCGAATCACTTCACCGCGAGTCCACAGTTCTCGGGTGGCTCTCTCGCGGACCCAGAAGTCGGGGTCGGATAGGTCGAGAATCAACTGGTCGACTGATCTGGCAGACTTGGGCGGATCGGCCGAAGGGGCTAACGGAGCGAGAGCAAGGCCGAGCGCGAACGCCCACCCCCAATGCGGTTTGCGCACGTGCGATCTCCAACGGTATCGAGTAGAGACTGCATCCTACCGCAAGAGTAAAGGCCGGGTAAAGGCGGTTCACCCCGAAGGTCCGTTTCGGCGGCTGAGGTTCAGTCACCGCAGCGAATGGGGGAGTTGGCAACTGAAGTGTCGTTAGAGTGGCCAGAAGCCGCGAAGCCAGCCCTGCAGGGCAATCCCGAAGCCGGGTGTTTGGGTGTGGCCTGACACAACGTATTCGCCCCAGGCGGTGCCACCGATGGCGAACTTGCCGACAGCGTTCCCGCCGATCGACAGCCCAACGCTGGCGGCATTCCCACCCACTGCAAACAACAACGCGGCAGCATTGCCCCCAATCCCGAGTACACCAAACCCGAGTACGCCGCCAACACCAATTAATCCCAGGCCACCCATGCCACCGACCGCGACCCCGCCGACACCCAATACTCCACCCACAGCCACCCCACCCACGGCCATCACATCGCCCACCGCAATCCACCCTTTCGCCACCTTGTGCTGGCCGGTCTTTGGGTCGCGGCCCTTCACCACGTGAACCAGCGGGAAACCGAGGAAGGTCACCTTGGACTTGAACTCGTAGAACCGGCGTTGCTTGCGAGACTTTGCCAACAATGGCTTCGGTAGTTTCGCCCCTCGAAGCGCGGCCTTCATCTCACCAGCAGTCTGATACCGCTGGGCTGGATCTTTCGCAAGTGCCCGCACCACTGCCTCATCGAGCGTGGGATCGCCTTTCCCCTGCTCACTCGGCAGGGCGAACCGGCCAAGTGGCAACCCACCGGTGAGCAACTCGTACAGCACCACACCGAGAGCATAAATGTCGGCTCGGTGATCAACCTCGTTCGGCGTCTCCCACTGCTCCGGAGCCATGTAGTGCGGGGTGCCCATCGCCTGCTGTGTGCGGGTGAGCGTCACGTTCTTCGGATCGGCCAACTTTGCCAGCCCAAAGTCGGCGATCTTCACCCGGCCGGTCTGGTCGATGAGGATGTTCTCTGGCTTGATATCGCGATGAACGACCCCCTGTCGATGCGCGAAGTCGAGGGCGTCGCACACCTGGGGGATGACGGCAAGCGCCTCGGCGTTGGTCAGCACACGGTTGACCATCGCCTCGCGGAGGGTGATGCCATCGACGTACTCCATGAGCAGGAACGGCAACCCGCCGGCCCCGCCGCTCTCGTGAATGGTGACAATGTTGGGGTGATCGAGCTTGGCCATGGCGCGGGCCTCGCGGGCGAATCGTTCGGCGAACACCGGATCTTCGTCGCCCCGCGGAGACTGCACAATTTTCAGGGCGACGTGCCGGTCGAGGTTCGGTTGCCGAGCCTTGTAGACCGCCCCCATGCCACCGACGCCGACGAGTTCAATTACTTCGAGAGTCGGGAAGAACTCACCCACCTCGGCCGGACTCGGCGGTTCGATCGGCGATACACCCCGCGGCGGCCGGGCAGACGTGGGTGCGGGCATCGCCCCGCGAATGAGACACCGTGGGCAGAGGCCGAACGGCGAACCAGCAGGGATGTCGTGGCAGCACGTCGGGCAAGCAGTAGCAGCGATCTCAATAAATGACACAGGCTCCGGGGCGAGCACCGGCCGCGTGGTTTTCTTGTCAGCGGTGTTGCGAACCAGTTTTGCCATCACCACGATCAGCCCGCCAAGCAGGATGGCGAACAGAAATCCAAGGGGTATCGACCACCCTCTTTCCCCGTCATTCCGAAGGAAGACTAGAAGTATCACCAGACTGATCACCAACGCCACCGCGATCACGACGATGACCGTAGACTGGGGATTCTCAGCAAGCGGTTGTGTCTGAGGTCGCGGTTGCAGGTAGTCAGCAATCAACTGCTGCCGCAGTTTCTCAAGTTCTTTTGCCCGGTGGCGAAGTTGCACCCAGTGAACACGGAAGAGAAGCATCCCCGTGACAAGCGAAACGACGGCGGCTTCCGTGCATTCAAATACAAAACATGCCCCGGCGACGATCGACGTCAGGGCGAGGATGACCACGCCCACGCCAGTGAATGGGGCAGTAGGGACAGGGCTGACCGGCCGCCGACGTGCATATTCCTTACGGTGAATCACCACGAGCAGGATCACCATCGGCACGGCTGCCAGCACCAGCGTTCCCAGACATAATGCCCCAACGAGGGGCAGGATGGTGCTTTCGCTGTTCATGCTTCACCTAGAAGGTTGGGAGGTCTTCTCCCTACTGTGTGAAGCGGCGACGGGGAAAGGTTACAGAAAAAAAATCTTACCCGAATGCCTCGAACAGGTCGCGAATCTCGTCGTCCACATCGGCGGGCCTGTCGACAGTCTCGGCGATGGCCGCCCGCTGTCGGTCGCGGTAGCGTTGCCGCAGGCGGTGAACGGCCACTTTTACCGCCCCCTCGCTCAGTCCGAGTTGCCGACCCAGATCGCGATAGGCGACCACGTCGCCAGTGAGGGTACCCTTAAGCACATCGAAGTGACTCTCCTTCCCTGCCGTCGCATACTCAACCCGTAGTTCCTTGAGCGTCTGGTCCAGCAATGCCACTGCCCAACGTCGTTCGAACTCCGAATCGGGTGTCGTCGTGTCGGATGGTCCATGGGTGTACTGCTCGTCCCCGTGTCCGAAATCAATGGGCAGAGGGTTGAGCCTACCGCCACGCTTTATTGCCGAGTCGTGGTCGTGCTGATTGGCTAGGAAGTGCTGGCAGGCGGTAAGGAGGAAGGTGCGGAATCGGCCCCGTGTGGGGTCGGCGGCGGCGAGGTCGTTCTTCTCCAACAGTCGGGCGAAGAAGGCTTGTGTGAGGTCCTCGGCCTTGTGGCGGTCGGGCGTACGGCGACGGACGTAAAAGTAGACGGGATACCAGTACAGTTGGCAGAGATCGGCCAGCGCCGCCGACCGCAACGTACCGGGAGCATCACTTGCGGCAGCGACCAGACTCCAGCGGGTGGTGCGGAACATGAGAATAGGGTAGCACAATGAGCCGCGACCGCGAGAGAGCAGAGTGAGACACCCATTCCCTCACGGTCGGGGAACACTGCCGTCCGTCATGCCTTGATCATGTCCTTCACCGTCATGCCGGATGGGATCATCGGCAACACGTGTTCCTGATGCGGCACCATCACATTGAGTAGGAACGCGGCCGGCGACTCAATCATTTCGATCAGAGCTTCGTCGAGTTCAGCCTTGTTGCTCACCGTGCGGGCGGGCACACCGAATCCTTTGGCGATGGTGGCGAAGTCCGGGTAAGGGTCTTTCCCTTCACCCGCTCCGAGGTAGGTCTGGGCGCGGTTGCTGCCGAAGAAGCGATCTTCCCACTGCACCACCATGCCGAGGTGCTGGTTGTTCAGCAGCAACACCTTGGCCGGGATGTTCTCGGTATGACAACAGGCCAGTTCCTGAATATTCATGAGGAAACTGCCGTCGCCGTCAATATCGATGCTGAGGTGGTCTGGGTGGGCAACCTTCGCACCCATGGCCGCCGGCAGGCCGAACCCCATGGTGCCAAGACCGCCGCTGGTCACCCACTTCCGCGGTTGTGTGAAAGGGAAATACTGGGCAGCCCACATCTGGTGCTGACCGACGCCCGTGCTGATGATTGTCTTATCCACTAACCCACGGTCCTTGAGCAACTTGTGCAGTCGGCTGATGGCATATTGGGGGATGATCGTGTTGGGGGCGTGCTGGGGCACGGCCATCGGGTACTCGCTCCGCCACGCGTCGATCTGCCGTAGCCAGTCGGTGTATCGGCCCGGCCCGAGCAAGTCGGCGTACTGTTCTTCCTTGAGCATGCTGTTCAAGTCGGTCAGGGCGGTGGTCAGGTCACCGTGAACGGGCACGTGTGCGTACTTGTTTTTGTGGATCTCGCTGGCGTCGAGATCAACGTGAACAATCTTCCCATGCTTGCAGAACTCGCTTAGTTTGCCGGTCACGCGGTCATCGAACCGTACCCCAAAAGCGAGCAGCAGGTCGGCATCGTTCACCGCGTAGTTGCTGTACACGGTGCCGTGCATCCCGAGCATATCGAGACTGAGGTAATGGCCGGCAGGGAACGTGCCCAGTCCGTGCAGGGTCATGGCGACTGGAATGCCGAGGGCGGTAGCGAACTTCCGCAGTTCTTCCGACGCCCCACTGTGGATTGCACCACCGCCGACGTACAGCACCGGCTTCTTACTTCCGCGAATGGCCCGCAGCACTGGTTCCAATTCAGCCCGCTGCGCCCGACGGAACGGGCGATAGCCGGGCAGTTCCATTGGCACGTCCCAGTTCGGGACGACCTTCTTCATCTGCACGTCCTTACACACATCGATGATGACTGGCCCCGGACGTCCGGTCGTCGCAATGTAAAACGCCTCCTTCATGATGCGAGCAACATCTTCCGTCCGGGTTACCAGGTAGTGGTGTTTGGTGATGCCGCGGCAGATTTCCACCATCGGGGTTTCTTGGAAAGCATCGTTACCCAACACCCCCGTGCTCACCTGGCCGGTGATGGCGATGACTGGCACGCTATCCATCTTGGCGTCAGCCAGGATAGTAACGAAGTTGGTAGCGCCTGGCCCGCTGGTGCTCATACACACCCCGACCTTGCCGGTCGTGCGAGCGTACCCGTGGGCCATGAACCCCCCCCCCTGCTCGTGCCGGGGAAGGATGGTGCGAAGACGGTCGGTGACTTTGGTGAGCGACTGGTGGATCGGCATGCTCGCCCCGCCAGGATAGGCGAAGACGGTGTCCACACCGTGGCGGATGAGGCTATGGACAAGGATGTCGGCGCCGCTCATTTCGGCGGGCGTGGCGGTCGGTTCACCCATGACAGACTCAGACCTCAGGGGCGGCTCGGGGAGTAGCTTGCGCGCGAGACAAGGGCGCGGGGAAATGATACCCGGAACTCGTAGAAGACGACAGGAGTAAACTGTGAAGTTTCGCCGGTTGCCTATTGTGTTCTCGGAACCGACGCACCATTTCAGACAAAGGACCTCCAGACGGGATAAATAAATAATATTTATATTTATATTTGATACTATAGTATCTTGTTTGCTGTTTCGAGAATACGCTTTCCGCCTTGTTTCGGCTGGTTGAGCCTCTCCATATTGCATTAGACTCTGTGGGACCTTCTTCCGTCGAATCACTCGGCGGTCGGTTCGTCACCCCCCTCGTGGTGTGTTCCTCTCCCGGTCCCATTTGGAGGTCCTCATGTCCACCCGGTGCAAAGTTGGTCGCTCTGCCTTTACGCTGATCGAATTGCTGGTGGTGATCGCGATTATCGCCATCCTCATCGGTCTACTTCTCCCCGCTGTGCAGAAAGTGCGGGAAGCCGCCGCCCGCATGTCGTGCTCCAACAACTTGAAGCAACTCGGCCTGGCCTTTCACAACTTCGAGAGTGCCCAACAACGCTTCCCGGCGTGGGGGTTCAACTTCCCAACTAACCCACGGCCGGGTAATCCGTATGGCGACCAACGTCAAGGGTTCACCGCGGCCGCCATGGCCGTCGAATACCTCGAACAGGACAACCTCGCCCGGTTGGTCAACCGGCAGATCAGCATCCTCGACCCGACGAACCTCCCCCCACCGGCACCGATGGCCACCAATCTTGCCGGTCAGACACCGCTCAAGGTATTCGTCTGTCCGTCCACTCCGAACGGTATGGAGTTGGCTAACTACGACATGGTGATGGGTACCTACCCAGGTTTCCCAACCACCGGCCATCGCTACTCACGCACTGATTACTGGCCCTACACAGGAATCGATCCTTCGGCCGTAACTCGCTGCGGGGCCACGCTCACACCAGCCGCCAACGCCGATTCCAGCGGCGCCCTGAGTGTGGGAGCGGGCAGTCGCGGTCGGGCCATCGGGCTGAACCAAGGGAACGCGATCACCAGCATCACCGATGGTACTAGCAACACCCTGCTCCTGGGCGAAGTAGCTGCCCGTGGGCTGAACGTCTACTTGCGTGGGCGTTCGCTCATGCCGGTCGGTAGTACCATCGCGTCGCTCACCCCGGTACCTGTCGTCGGGGTCGGAAGTAGCATCGATATGTACTCTCGTGGAACTTGGGCCGACCAGAACGGCACCCCCACCCTATTCGGACATCGAGATGTCACCCCTGGCGTGTCTGTCGATATTCTTGGGTGTGACTTTGTCAATGTGACGAACCTCGTGAGTCCCTATTCGTTCCACACGGGCGGGTTCAACTGCGTGCGGTGCGATGGGTCGGTGCAGTTCATCCGTCAATCAGTGGCGGCGCCCGCATTAATCGCGTTCATTACCCGCGCAGGCGGCGAAGTGCTGTCGGTGGACTGAGTGTAGCACCGGACCATGTCTGTGGGGTGGGCAACCGGAGGGCAGGTTGCCCAGGGTGTACCTAAAAAAGCCGGGTTGACCTTTGGCTCGGCCATTTCTCGTAAGCGTCCAGACCCTGCCGGCGAATAATGGGTGTACGGCACAGCGGATGAACTGAGCCGTGGGAGGTATGACCCATGTTCAGCAACTGGAAGATCGGCCGGCCGTTCGGCATCGACCTGTACATCAGCGGTTGGTTCTGGCTGCTGCCGATCCTGGTTTTCGCCACGTCGTTCGCCAGCGGGGGGGCCGACACGGCGTTCATCAACACGACTTCCATCCTCGCAATCTTCGGATGCGTGGCCTTGCACGAACTCGGCCATGCCCTGGCGGCCCGAGGGTATGGCATCCGCACTCGCGACATTACCCTGTACCCCATCGGAGGGGTCGCCCGGCTCGAACGCATGCCGGAGAGACCATCTGCCGAAATTGTCATCGCCCTTGCCGGTCCGGCGGTGAACGTAGTGCTGGCCGTACTGCTCGGTGGGCTGTGGCTCGCCGGCCGGGCTGTTGGCGGCGACTTCGAGTCGGCCAGCGGGTGGCTGAACGACTTCATAGCTCGGCTGGCGCTGGCGAACGTTGCCCTGGGTGTCTTCAACATGATCCCGGCGTTTCCGATGGACGGCGGGCGAGTGCTGCGGGCTTTCCTGAGTTGGTTCACTCATCGCGAAACAGCGACGAACGTGGCCGGATTGGTCGGCACGGTATCCGCCATCCTGTTTGGCGTCTATGGGCTGATCACGTTCAACCTGTTACTCGTGTTCCTGGCTGTGTCGGTGTTCATGATGGGCCGGGCAGAGGTCCAGGCGGTGCGGATGCAAGAAGCCAACAAGCGGCGGCGACAAATGTGGGACGACGAACGATACGACTGGGCCGAACCGCGTGAGCGAAGGGAGGCGAGCAGTCGGCTGGAACCAGACGGTTGGGTGTTCCACGCCGCCACTGGCGAGTGGGTGGAATATCGGGATGGCTGGCCGGTGCGACGCTACCGACAGCTTTAACGGATGTTCGGGGGGTGAGGGCGAACACGGTCTTCGCCCCCATACTTGTTCCTTTCTCTTCACATGCTCGCCGCCCTGCTGGTACGATGTAGATCGATGCATTGTTCTCTGCAGTCCAGGCCAATCACCCGACCAGGATGGTCCCCCCGGTGCCCCCCGACATCGCCGACGCCGTATCACAGACCCCGGCCGACCTGCCGATGATAGTCGCACAGCCGTCGGTCCGTGAATCAGCCGTCGCCATTATCGGCGACTGGTCGGCCGGTCTGGGTGACTGGGCGTTGTTCTCGGCCCGGGCAGTCGGCGGACTGTTTACCCGACACCTGAAAGTGACTGAACTTCTTCGCACCTGCTACGAGTTCGGATACCAGAGCGTGGGGGTGGTCGCCCTGACAGGGGCGTTCATCGGCATGGTGCTGGCGGTGCAGGCCTATGCCCAGTTCAACGCACTCGGGTTAGAGACGAGCATCGGCAGCGTCATTCACATGTCAGTTGTGCGGGAGCTCGGGCCGGTGCTCGCGGCGGTGATGCTCGCCGGCCGGATCGGTACAGCGATGGCCGCTCAACTGGGCACCATGCGAGTGACTGAGCAGATCGACGCGATGGCTTGCCTGGGGGTCGACCCGGTGCGGTTCCTGGTCGGCCCGAGGTTCCTCGCCAGTGTTCTCATGATCCCGCTTCTGACTGCCTTGGCCGATCTGATGGGCATCACCGGCAGCACCCTTATCTGCCTGCGGGTGTTCCACATCGACCCGCACCACTACTGGGAGCACGCCACCCGGTACGTGTCGCGGTTCGACTTCCTGAGCGGGCTAGTGAAGTCGATGATCTTCGGCGGGGTACTTAGCCTCATCTGCTGCCACCGCGGGTTCCACAGCAAGGCCGGGGCGGAGGGGGTCGGGCGGGCGGCCACCCAGGGGTTCGTGCTTTCGTTCGTGGCCATCCTGTTCCTCGACTTCCTACTCGCCCTGCTGACCAACAGCCTGACGGCGGCTCTGTGGCCACGAAGCGGGGCACGGGTGGCGTGAACCCGGAGCATGAGGTGAGGTACCGTGAATGATCCGCTCATCCAACTCCGCGGCGTATCCGTGCGGTTCGACCGCCAACGGGTGCTGTCGAATATTCACCTGCAGGTCCACCTCAATGAGACACTTGCACTCATCGGAGAAAGCGGATGCGGCAAGTCCGTCACGCTCAAATTGATTGTGGGCCTGCTTCAGCCAACCGAAGGACAGGTAGTCTTCGACAGGCGTGCGGTGTCGGCCATGCCGGAGAAGGAACTGATTGCCATGCGTCTACGGGTCGGGTTTCTGTTCCAGCAGGCCGCTCTATTCGACAGCCTGACGGTGTTTGACAACGTGGCGTTTGGTGTTCGAGCAAAAGGCGGTGTCACGGAATCAGACGTGGACCGCATCGTGAGAGAGCGGTTAGCCGATGTGGGATTACCGGAAGGGGTGATCGAAAAAATGCCGGCGGAGTTGTCTGGCGGTATGCGAAAGCGGGTGGGCTTGGCACGGGCGATGGCCCTCGACCCAGATGTCATGCTGTATGACGAGCCGACCACCGGCCTCGACCCCATCATGACCGACGTCATCAACGAGTTGATCCTTCGCACCCGACGGCGTCGGCCGATCACCAGCGTTGTCGTCACGCACGAGATGCGCACGGTTTACAAGGTGGCTGACCGGGTCATTATGCTCTACCCACTCAGCCGCCTGAACCCTGGCGACGCTCAGGTGGTTTACGATGGGCCGACGGCCGGGCTGGCAAACTCGGCCGACCCGCGCGTGCGACAGTTTGTGGCCGGTGAGGCGGGCGACCGCATCACCGAGCTACGGGGAGAGATGGAGAACGGTTAACCGCGAGAAACAACGAGTACGGTCCCTCCAGAGGTCGTCATCATGGCTGATCGACAGATGCGGGTGCGGCTCGGACTTTTCGTGGCGACTGCATTGGCTGCGGTGAGTGGTCTGGTGATCACCTTCGGTGGTGCACCAAACATCTTCAGTACGCGCACCCGGTATTCCGTCTTCTTTCCCGAGACTCCAGGACTGGCGGTTGGCACGCCAGTGCGCAAGTCGGGAGTCCGCATCGGTCAGGTGACTGGTATTGAACTCGACGAACCAACGAACCGAGTTCGGGTGCGAATCGAACTGACCAATACCCACCTCCCCCGCACTACCGAAGACGTCTTCATTTCCCGTGGGCTGCTTAGCGGCGACACGACGCTCGACTTCATCCCAAAAGTCGACCGCGAGGGCAAACCACTCCCGATCGGCGATACGTATTCGCCAGGGACCGACATCGAGGGAGTCCCCCCGCTCAACACCCAGCGGCTCATTAATGTGGCACAGCAAACTGTGCCGAACGCTCAGGAGGCTCTGACCAAGTTCACCGCCACCATCTCCAAGTTCGAGCAGGTGGGGCCGAAGGCCGAGCGGAGCCTGGACGAGATCGCCGCCCTCGTGCGAAGCGCCCGCGAGGTGGTACCCGAACTGCGGCAGACCAACAAGCAGGTGCAGGAGTTCATCGGCACCCAGGTGAAGGCCGACGACGAGCCGCCGGCTAACCTGCGGACGCTCACCCGTGAGGTGCAGGAATTCGTCAAGGCCACCAAGCCCCTGCTTGAGAACTTGAATACGCTCGTGGCAAACAACCAAGAAGATGTGAAAAAGGTACTGGTCGCGGTGCAGTTGGTGCTCAAGAACTTTAACGAGGTACTCAGCGACGACAACCGCAAAGCCCTCACCAACACGCTGAAAAACCTGGAGGTTGGTAGCAAGGAGTTGCTCAGTGAAGACAACCGTACTCTGGTCACACAGATCCTCAAGAATCTCGGGGCCGCCAGCGGTGACATCAAGTCGGCTGGTAGCGACATTAAAGAAGCCGCCACAAATATCAAAACCACCTTCGCCACGGCCAAGGGACTGGTGGACGACGCTCGTAAATCGCTCGGCGAGATCGATAAAGCCGTGAAGGCCGGCGGCGAGGCGCTGCAAGGGGCCGGGCCGGTGGTGAAGTCGTTCACCGACCGGCTGGATCAGGTCAAGCGAGTGCTGGAGAATGCCGACCGGGCCATCAAGCCGATCGCCGACAATGCCGAGCCAGTGCTAAAAAACGTTGCCAAGGCGGCCGACGAACTGGCCGGCACCGTCTCCGAGGCCCGCGGCATCCTCAAGCTGCTGCAGCAGTCCGACGGCACCTTTGGAAAGGTGCTGAACGACCCGCAACTCTACAATCAGTTGGTGGAGAGCGCCGCCGCACTCACCCGGACGCTGACTCGGGCCGAGAAGATCGCGAAGGACCTGGAGGTGTTCGCCGACAAGGTGGCGCGCAAGCCGGAGACGATCGGCATCGGCGGAGCGATTCGTCCGAGCACTGGGCTGAAAGACTCGCCGTTCGCCCCGGTGTCGCCGCTCACCCCGTTCCCGATGCCCTCACCGGGCGTACCGGGGAACAGCGTGCGGCCAATCCCGCCAGTCAGCGGAGGTGTGGAAGCGATTCCGCCGAGTTCGTCGTACAAACACGACCCGGACGGCCCGGCGGCCACCATCGTGCCAGGCCCGCGGGTACAACCGATTCAGCCGATCCGCGGGCCGGTCGACGGGCGATAGGGTACGGCACCCTCGCCGAGCGTCATCGCCCTCTCAGCGAGTGATGGATCTATCTCCTCAGCTCAGAACTCGGGGATGGGCATGCCGTCGTCGGCCTGAATGAGCAGTCTCATCAGCTTGTCGAAGTCCTGCACCGCCTCCGGCCGCACCGCCCGCACCGAACCGTCTCCCATGAGGACGAGGAGATCGCCGAACGGCTTCTTCAGGTCGGGCACGTCCTTCTTCGGGTCGTACTCGAAGTCGTCCGGCTTGGCCCACGGCACCGCTTCACCGGCGGCGGCCACCATTACCGTGTTCGACAGCCCGTCGGTCACCTGCACGAACCGCTTACCGGCCAGCCAGTCAAACATCCCCCCGCCGCCAACGAACACCTTGTAATGCGTGTGAGTCGGCTGACCGGTGTCCGCCCGCGGGTCCACGAAAGTCTTGATGGCGACCGCACTGAGCGGCTTGTTGTGCTCGCTGTCCCACGGTTCGTCCAGCTTGAACAACTTGTACAAGTTGTTCTGCTCGAGGTACGGCAGGATCGCCACCCGCCAACTCAACAACTTCTTACCCCTCTTGTCACAGATGGCGGCTGGTGGCAATGCGCCGTGGGCGTCGTGGTAGCTGTGCAAGGCGATGCCGATCTGTTTGAGGTTGTTCATGCTCTGCATCCGGGCGGCGGCATTCCGCACCCTCAGCACGGCCGGCAGGGCCACCCCGGCCGACACGACCGCCGCCCCCAAGTACCGGGCCGTCTCCGTCGGCAGCGGCATCACCGCCGTGACACGACTCCCGCTGGTCTTCAGCGGGGGCTCGGCCAACAGTTCGTCCAGGGTGTTGATGCCGCCGAGCAGCCCGAGGCCGAACACCGCCCCGGCTAGGTCATCGAGCGGTCGGCCGCTCTCCTTCTTCCGCGCCGGATCGCCATTCACCATCGACTCGGCCTGCCGCCGCGGATCGACCAGGATTCGTCGGCCGTAGTCGCACGCCGCCCGCACCGCCTTCTCGCCCGCCTTGGCATCGTTGGCCGAACCGAACCCGACGGCGAGGGTCAGGCTCACGACCTTCTCCGTCTCGGCCGACAACGTGATCGCCTCCGCCTTGAGCAGGGGCTGGAGTGCCTCGGGCAGTTGGTCCTTCAGCTCGTTCGGGATGGGGAGTGCCTTCACGTTCACACACGCCACCAGTGGTGCCTTGCCGGCAGCCAGGGTGGGCGCCTCGGCAAACGCCCCGGCCGGTTTGCCCTTGAGTTTCAGGAACGCCGGAAGGGTCTCGGCGTCGCCGAACACCAGCGTGCGGTCGTCGGCGAAGTGTACGGCCACGCCCGCTTGCTTATCGTCGGTGTACGCCTTGCCGTTCGCTACCTTCGCCTCCCCCTTCGGCATGTACTGCTTGCGCACCTTCTCGACCTCGAACGGCCTGCTGAACGCCAGCACGGTGACGGTGCGAAGGCCACCCATGCCCATCGAGGAGGACGGCAGGGCGACGGTCGTCACGCGCTCCAAGGTGGACGGGGCGGGGGTGAAATCGCGGTCGAGCGTCTCGAAGGCGGCGGGCCCAGCCCTCTCGATGGCCTTCCAGAGCGGCTTCATCGCCTCGCCCTTCCACACTTCGGCCACGCGAACATGGGCGAACCCCAGTGCCTCGGCGGGGATGAGGGCGAGGTCGTTAGTGAGGCCGGGGGCGGACGGTTGGGCGGTCACCGGGCG
>JALOQR010000184.1 GCA_025459365.1 Fimbriiglobus sp. | reverse complement strand
TACCGGCCTACTCCCCGTTCGCCGACCTTCACTTGATCGGTTCGGACGTTTCGGATGAAACGCCGGTGTACGGACAAACGGTGAATGCCAGACGGCGAGAGCGGAGGATACACCGTGGCACCCGAGCACACCGGAACGGCCAGCATGGGTGGTTTTGGATCGTCGCAGCGGTGGGAGGAGCAACCCTCGCCCTCACCGCCATCGTGTCACTGGCATGGTACTTCGGACGGACCTGATTGAATCTGGCGCCTCTCTCGCCCGCAGAGTGTCGTTCAGCACAAGGAACCCGACCGCTTGCAGTGGTGAAGTGTTGCCTTGAACACTTTCGCGGAGTGAGCGGGTGGGTCTACACTCACCCGCTCACTCCGTTCCCGATTCAGCAGACTCTACGTCACTACTTTGCCGGCACCAACCGCACCAGCCCAGCATCGATGTACTGTCCTCCGCCGGCGTTCTTGGCATACACCGCCAGCGAGTTCGTGCCGACCTTCAGCGACTTCCGCGCCGCCTCGGAAATCGGCACATCCACGTACTCGGTGGTGTACCCCGGAAACTTCGCCGCCGACACGCCGTTGAGGAACGCCTCGCCGTCCTCATCGCAGTGGAACCGCAAGAAAATCTCGCCGGTGGGCAGTTCCTTCAGTTCGAAGGTGCGGCGGAGCCAGATTTCCTTGCCCGCCCACTCGGTGCCGATGCGACTGCCCGGCGTCATCTTCGTGCCGAACCCACCCTTGCCTTCTTTCCAACCCTTCGCGTCGAACGCCGATTTCGTCCATCCCTCGGCCGGCTTGTCGGTGGTGTACTGCCATACCTGAGCGATCATCTCGCTCGTCGGCACCAACTCCGTCACCGCCGGCGGGGGAGAGAACAGCATGTCGTGCCACTTCTTCGTTTCGGCGATGTCGAACTTCAGCACCTCGCGGTCGTAGGTCATCAGCCCGTTCACCTCGATCTCCACATCAGTCGTCTGGGTGTAGATGGCCGCGGCCAAACCCTTACCGATGAGCGGGTGCATCCGCTTCATCAGGGCGTGGTAGTTCGTCCGTAGTTCGTCGGTGGTCTTGTAGGTGCGATAACCCCAGTTGCCGGTGTCCTTCCACAGGTGCCCCTTCACCGGCAGGCCCAGCCCGCCGAACTCGCCGAGCACGCTCACGCGATCCTTCATGACCGGAAACATGCCTGGGCCGGGGTAGATGTGGGCGTCCTTCATGTCGCCGTACCCGCGGTCTTCCCAGCCGCTCGGACCGTTCACTGGCCGAGTCGGGTCGTACTCCTTCACCCATTTCAGCGTGGCGTTCACGTCGTGCTGGCCCCACCCCTCGTTGAACGGTACCCAACAGTAGATGCACCCGAACCCGCGGAGGTGGTCGATCATCGCCTTCAGCTCGACGCGGAACTGCTTCTTCTCGGCGTCGGTGAACTGGTCGTCGGCATCGGTCTTCTGGCCAGGGGCGACAAAGTGTTTCTTCGTGCGGTTGATGGCGCTCGGCATGTCTTGCCACACCAGCAGACCCAACTTGTCGCAGTGATAGTAGTACCGGCTCGGCTCCACTTTGATGTGCTTGCGGAGCATGTTGAAACCGAGTTTCTTCAGCACTTCCAGGTCGTACTTCATCGCCTCGTCGGATGGCGGAGTGAGCAGACCGTCCGGCCACCAGCCTTGATCGAGCGGACCGTACTGAAACAGCGGCTTGCCGTTGAGAAGGAGCCGTTGAACGCCGTCGGCATCTTTGCCCACTCCGACTGTCCGAGCGGCGAAGTAGGTTGAGAGAGTATCCAACGTCGAGCCGCCACGAGTCAGAGAGACGGTAACCGGATACAGTTTGGGATTATCCGGTGTCCATGGTTCATAGTCACCGCGATTGACGCTCACGCTGACCGGTTCACCGCCCACTAGTGAACCACTCTTGTGGGTGTTTTCCCCTGGACCCTTCGCGAGCTGACAGGTGACCTCCACTCGGTCGTTGGCTTGGAGGTTTTCACCGCGAACTTTGAACTTCACCACCAACCCGCCATCTCCGCGAAACTCGGCAATCGGCTCGACATGGGAAATCCGCGAGTCGCCGACCGGTTCCATCCAGACCGTCTGCCAGATGCCGGTCACCGGCGTGTACCAGATGCCGTGCGGGTTGTGGATCTGCTTGCCCAGCGGCTGGCTGCCTTTGTCGGTCGGGTCCCACACCCGCACCACCAACTCGCCCTTACCGTCCTTCAGCGAGTCGGTCACGTCGAAGGTGAACGGGTCGTGCATCCCCTTGTGGGTACCGAGTTCCTTGCCGTTCACCCACACCGTGGCTTCCCAATCCACCGCCTCGAAGTGCAGTAGCACCCGCCGGCCCTTCCACGCCGAGGCGTCCACGTCGCGGCGGTACCACAACTCGTCCTTCTCGGTCGGGTGCTTGCCGACCCCGCTCAACGCGCTCTCGGCGCAGAACGGCACCAGGATTTTGCCATCCCACTTCGCGGGTTGTTTCTCCCCCTTCGGGCGGATGGCGTAGTCCCACAGGCCGTTCAGGTTGGCCCACTCTTTGCGCACTAGTTGCGGGCGGGGGTACTCGGCCCACGGTGTTTTGTCGGCGGTGATCTGCTTGCCCCACTTGGTCATCAATGGCGTGGGGGCGGGCTTCCAGTCGGCGGCGATCGCCGGCAGAGCCATGAACAACAGCAGGGAGAGGGAACGCATGAGGAACTCCGAGAGGATCGGACGAGCGATAGATGCAGTTCGACGCTCTTGGGAGAGGGAACCGGCGAACTGGCATCACACGATTGACCGTCAACTGTACCGCTTGCGGATGGTCGGCACGAGGTACTCGTCGAACGCCGTCCGCAGGTCGAACTGCGGGTTCAGGCCCCAGTCGACGCGAGCGGCGGTGTCGTCCACGTCGGCCGGCCAACTGTCCACGATACCGGCCCGCTTCTCGTCCAACTTGTAGACGATGTTGGCCACCGGGAACGCCTTCCGCACCAGAGATTCCACCTCGCCAGCCGACGGGGCGAACGCCCCGATGTTGTACACGCACCGTGTCAACTTCGCCTTGTTCGCTGCGGTGAGCATGAGGATGGCCGTCACCGCGTCGGGCATGGCCATGAATGGAATGCGAGCATCGGATCGCACAAAGCATGCATAGGGCTGGCCCTGCGCCGCCGCGTGGATCATCTCCGGCACGTAATCCGAGGTACCACCGCTCGGCACAGTGGCGGCCGAGATTAACCCTGGGAAGCGGATGCAGCGAAAGTCGACCTTCCCCAACTTCGGACCGGCCGAGAGTTGTCGGAAGTGCCGATCGTAGTAACGGCCAAGGTGCTCGCAGTACAGTTTGTTGGCACCGTACATCGTCGTCGGCTGGTTAAACTCATCTTCCTTTACTCGCCCGGCCTGTTTTTTCGTGACATCGTCAGGCAGGCCGTACGCCGCGATACTGCTGGGATAGAAAAAGAGCACATCACGCCCGTGGCTCTCGCCCTCTTTCTGTGCGAACTCCAGCAGGTTCAACGTGCCCTCAACGTTCACTTTGTGGGCAAGTGCCGGGCTGAACTCGCTACGAGTACTGAGCAGGGCCGCGAGGTGAAACACCTGATCGACCTCGTACTCAGCATTGATGCGTTCGAGCAGTTGAGTGTCGAGGATGCTGCCAACGAACTCCTTACGCACCTGGCCGGCGATGGCCTTTTCAAGCGGGTTTAGGTCGAGGGTGATGATCGGCCGGTCGGACATGTGAAAGAGGCGATCGATCAACCCGTGGCCGATCTCGCCTCCAGCGCCAGTAATGAGGATGCTCGGTTGACGGGACATGCGGGTCGCCGTGGGGGGTGGTGGACAGATGGGAGACATGATATTCCCGACGGCCTCCATCCCTCCATCGGCACTACAATACTTCAGATACCGAACCCCTCCACGGCCCACACGCACGGGCCGTTCTTCGTCCGGGAGCAGTAATGGGCGTCGCCGTCGAAGTGCCAAAGGGAGCCGAGACTGTCACCGAGGGCCGCATTGCCCGCTGGCTGGTGGCCGATGGTGCTGCCGTGAAAGCCGATCAACCGCTACTCGAACTTGAGACCGACAAGGCCACGATGGAGGTGCCCTCCCCGGCCGCTGGTGTCATCACCATTCTGGTAAAGGCCGATCAGGTGGTGCAAGTCGGGGCGAAGATTGCTGACATCGACCCAGCCGGCAAACCCGCGACCGCTCCCGTCCCCACCCCAACCGCGGCGCCGCCCGCGGCACCAGCCCCGAAACCGAGTGCCGAGGTAAAGGCTTCCCCCGCTGCTGCCGCCGCCATCCGCAACAAAGACCTCGACCCGACCAAGATCCCCGGCACAGGCCCAGGCGGGCGGATCACCAAGGATGACGTTCTCGCCTTCCAGAGCAACCTGCCAGCCCAGTTGGACGGCCCAAAGGCGGACGAGAAGAGCCTGACGCGAGTGACCGCCCAGGTGGTGCCAATCCCGCAGCCGCGCGAAGACAACCCGCGCGAAACGCGCCAGCCGATGACGATGATCCGCAAGCGGATCGCCGAGCGATTGCTGGAGAGCCAGAACAGCACCGCCACACTCAGCACGTTCAACGAAGCCGACATGTCGGCCATTCAAGACCTGCGAGCGAAGTACAACGAGAAGTTCGAGAAGAAGTACGGGGTGAAGATCGGGTTCATGAGCGTGTTCGTGAAGGCGGCGGTCGAGGCGCTCAAGGCGTTCCCGATCGTTAACGCCCGCATCGACGGCACCGACATCGTCCAGCAGCACTTCTACGACATCGGCGTGGCCGTGAGCACCGAGAAAGGGCTGATGGTGCCAGTGCTACGAGACGCCGACAAGAAGAGCTTCGCTGACATCGAAAAGGCGATTGCCGACGTCGCCAAGCGGGCCCGCGACGGCAAGGTGGGCATCCAGGAGATGCAGGGCGGCACGTTCACCATCACCAACGGCGGTATCTTCGGCAGCATGCTGAGTACGCCGATCCTGAACCCGCCGCAGACCGCCATTCTCGGTATGCACAGCATCCAAAAGCGGGCGGTGGTGGTGAACGACCAGATCGTCATCCGCCCGATGATGTACCTCGCCCTCAGCTACGACCACCGCCTGCTCGACGGCCGCGAAGCGGTGCAATTCCTGGTGCGGATCAAGGAATGCCTGGAAAACCCGGAGCGGATGCTGTTCGAGGTTTGAGCAGTCGGCCATCAACAGTCAGCAATCAGTCGAACCAAACAACCCCGGCCGTCCGCCTCGCGGCAGCTTGTCTGGCTGACCGCTGAAAGCTGACGGCTGACAGCTTTAGGAGCAGCAATGGCGGAGAAGTTCGACCTGATCGTGATCGGCGCCGGGCCGGGTGGGTACGTGGCGGCCATTCGTGCCGCCCAACTCGGCAAGAAGGTCGCCTGCGTCGAAAAGCGGCCGAACAAGGCCCTCGGCGGGACATGCCTGAACGTCGGCTGCATCCCGAGCAAGGCTCTGCTCGACTCGTCCGAACTGTACGAGGTCACCCGACACAAATTGGCCAAGCACGGCATCAAGGTGAACGGCGTGTCGCTCGACGTGCCGGAAATGCAGCGCCGCAAAGACGGCGTGGTAAAGTCGCTCACCGACGGCATCAGTTTCCTGTTCAAGAAGAACAAGGTGACGCCGTTCTATGGCAGCGGCAAGCTCACCGCCCCCGGCAAGGTGGAGGTGATGGCCGTCGACGGCACCAAGACACAACTCGAAGGCGACAACGTGCTGCTCGCCACTGGCAGCGAGAGCACCGAACTCCCGTTCCTCAAGTTCGATGGGAAGAACGTGGTGAGTAGCACGGAGGCCCTCGCCTTCGACAACGTGCCCAAGCACCTGATTATTGTTGGCGGGGGATATATCGGGCTGGAACTCGGCAGCGTGTGGCGGCGGTTGGGGTCGGAAGTGACGGTCATCGAATTCCTCCCTCGCATTCTCACGATCGCCGACGGCGAAGTGGCGACGCAGGTCCACAAGATCCTCGTCAAGCAGGGCTTCACCTTCCATATGGAGACGAAGGTGACGGGGGCGACGGTGCAACCCGGCGTGCTCGGCACTTCGAACGTAACTGTCACCGCCCAGCAGAAAGACGGCACCGAGATCAAGGTGACGGGCGACAAGGTGCTGGTGGCGGTCGGGCGGAGACCATTCACCGCCGGGCTGGGGCTGGACGAGGCCGGCGTGACCTACGACAAGAAGACTGGCAAGATCCCGGTCGACAAGCAGTTCAAGACGAACGTGCCGGGGGTGTACGCCATTGGCGACTTGATCGACGGGCCGATGCTCGCGCACAAGGCCAGCGAGGAAGGGGTAGCGTTCGCCGAGATGCTCGCCGGGCACAAGCCGCACCTGAACTACGACTGCATCCCGAGTGCGATTTACATTTGGCCCGAAGTAGCGAGCGTAGGCCTGACGGAAGAGCAGGTACAGGCGACTGGCCGGGCGAAGGGCGACGGGTACAAGGTGGGCAAGTTCCCATTCGTGGCCAGCGGGCGGGCGAAGGCGATGGACGACACCGACGGCTTCGTGAAAGTCATCACTGACGCGAAGACCGACCGGCTGCTTGGCGTTCACATCTTGGGTCCGCGGGCGTCTGATTTGATTGCGGAAGCGGTGGCGGTGATGGAGTACAAGGGCAGCGCCGAGGACATTGCCCGCATGGTGCACGGCCACCCCAGCCTGACCGAGAGCGTCGGCGAAGCCGCCCGCGCCGCGTGGCTCGGCATGGCCATCCATGCGTGATCGTCGTTCC
Organism: Fimbriiglobus sp.; assembly: GCA_025459365.1. GTDB lineage: Bacteria > Planctomycetota > Planctomycetia > Gemmatales > Gemmataceae > JALHQU01. The sequence goes on along the minus strand of JALOQR010000184.1, from coordinate 7,210 downwards.
CCCTCTCCCCTTGCGGGAGAGGGGCCGGGGGTCGCCAGTATGACCGAGCAGCAATGGTTCACGACCGACCAAGTGACTTGGCTGCTCTGCCATGCCGAGTTGTCGGTATCTCATCGCAAGTTGGCGATGTTTCAACTCGAGTGTTGCCGGGAACTTTGCGATTCCTTCCCAGCGGATTGGACCATCCACAGCACTTTAGAAGCCGCCTTCTCCGCACTCGACACCCCGACGATCAGTCAACTTGCCAACGTGGCATTGATCTCGCAGTAGTATGCCGCCGAGGCTGTTGTTCGCCTCAACCAACTTGTGATGCAGTCGCGTGGAAAGTCACGCCATTACGTTCAGGATGCAAGTTGGGAGGCAGTAGCTGCGAGTCTGCTCCAAACTGCCGTCTCGGGCGAAGGATGGTGGCGGGCGGAAACAACAATCGACGAGCCACTACTCGCGGCGCAGTACCTTTATCTCGAAGGTCGGCGAGAGATGATCTGCCAAGAGAACCTGTCGGTACTCCGATGCATTGTCGGCAACCCGTTCCGGCCGGTCGAGTTCGATCCCGTGTGGCGTTCCGAAACCGCCGTCGCCCTCGCAGCCGGCATCTATGCTGAGCGTGCCTTCAACCGTCTGCCAATCCTGGCCGATGCGCTCGAAGAAGCGGGTTGCGATCATCCCGACGTGCTCGCCCACTGCCGCGGCACTGGCCGGCACGCCCGCGGGTGCTGGGTGGTGGAAGGCGTACTCGGCAAAGTGCAAATCACTCTGCTCAATGTGCAAACTGGAGATGAACCACCTCGGAACATCGGTTTGGTCAACGCGATCGACCCCTCACGAGACCCACCAGTCGTTCACAAACGACGTGTCTTTTGGTCCAATCACGGCGGACTGCATTGTCTCGGACTAACTCAACTCGATCTGCGCATCCATCTCATCCATCGGCCACACTTTGGCCCCGAGTCACCACCTGCTGACGATGCGAACCTGCAACCGGGCCTATGTGTCCTTCCGGCAACTTGTCCTCGGGGTGTGCCGGATTTGCACGCAACCCTGCGAAGGTTGAAGACCAGGTTCGATTCCTGGCGGGGACACTAAAACACTTCCATGCCTCCTCCTCTGATCCTCATCAACGCCGTCGGCCTGACGCCCCGGCTCCTCGCCCACGCCCCACGGTTGTCCGCCCTCGCCCAAGCCGGCTGGGTGGCCAACATGCCCGAGGTGCTGCCGGCCGTCACCTGTACCGCCCAGGCGACGATCCTCACCGGGCAATTGCCAAACGTTCACGGCGTTGTCGCCAACGGCTGGCTGTTCCACGACACCAATGAAGTCCGCTTTTGGCAACAGTGCAACCGCCTGATGCGGGCCGAGCCGATCTACGAAACCGCTCGCAAAGTCGCCATCGAACAGGGTCGTGACTTCAAGGCGGCCAAGCTGTTCTGGTGGTTCAACCAGGGGGCAGCGGTCGACTTCAGCGTGACCCCGAAGCCGTGGTACGCGGTGAATGGGGACAAGGCGTTCGACGTGGCCGGCACCCCCGACGGCCTGTGCGAGAAGCTCAAAAAGGAACTGGGCCCGTTCCCCTTCCCCGCCTTCTGGGGGCCGATGGCCGGCCTGCCTAGCACTGCGTGGATCGCGAAGTGTGCCGCCTCGGTGCTCCGGGATTCTGCCCCCGACCTGACACTCGTGTACCTGCCGCACCTCGATTACGAGCCGCAGCGCCGCGGTCCGGGCGGGTGCGACATGGCGAAGTACGTCCGGGAACTCGACGCTGCCTGTGCCCCACTGCTCGACGTGGCCGCCAAGCTCGGGGCGCGGGTGTGGGTGTGTAGCGAGTATGGCCACTGCGACGTTGACTTCGCCATCTACCCCAATCGCGAACTGCTCCGCCACAAACTGCTCACGGTCCGTCGCGGGCCATTCGGTGATCAACTCGACCTGTACGGTAGTCGGGCGTTTGCCGTGTGCGACCACCAGATGGCCCATCTGTACGTCCGGCACATGGTGGACGTGCCGCAGGTGAAGGAGGTACTGGCAGCGTTACCGGGCGTGGCCGAGGTACTGAGCGGGCAGGAGCGGGAAAAATACCACCTGAACCACGAGCGGAGCGGCGACGTAATCGCCCTGAGCGGGCCGCGGGGATGGTTCGCGTATCCATTCTGGGAAAACGACAAGTTCGCCCCGGACTACGCCCGGTCAGTGGCCATCCACCACAAACCCGGCTTCGACCCCTGCGAACTGTTCTTCGATCCGAAGTTGATCGCGCCGAAGTTGCACGCCGCCCGGCGGCTCGTCCAGAAGAAACTCGGTTTCCGGACAAACTTCGACGTGGTGCCGCTCGACGCCAGCATCGTGAAAGGTAGCCACGGCCTCGCCGCTGCCGACCCACTGGATCGGCCGATCCTCACGCTGCCGACCCACTGGATCGGCCGATCCTCATCGGTCACGGCGAGAAACCCGCCGATAGCGTGCCAATGACAGCCGTGAAGGAACTGCTTCTGCGGGAAATGGGGCTGCTGCCTGAGGTCAAATGAGCGGAGCGAGGATTCGCTCCGCTCAGTCGGCGATGGCTCAGCCCTTCAGCATGTCGTCGTGCTTCATGCCCGAGGGCGGCAGGTCGGCCTTGCGGCAGTTGGCCAGCGCTGCCTTCGCCCCGGCCAGTTGGTCAGCGTCGTTGTCCTCCCACTCGATGCTGACCGCCCCGTCGAACCCCACGCGGTTCAGCTCGATGAAGATCTCTTCGAGCGAGTTGGCGTCCCGCTGCGTGCCCGCCGTCACGAACTTCCATCCGTTCGTCCAGTGGCCCATTGCCCGGTGCCCGCCGAGCCGCCCGCCGCGGCAGTGCTCCCGCTCCACCTGCACCCCCTTTACGTGGGCGCAGTGGATGTACGGGGCAAACTCGCGGATGAACTGGATGACCGACACGTTCTGCCATTCCATGTGCGAGCCGTCCAGGTTGAACCCGACCGTCCCTTCGAAGCCGGCCTTGTTCATGTGCTGGATGTAGTCGCTCGCGCTCTCGATGTCGCCCATCGCCCGCTCGCTCGGGTGGCACTCCAGGTCGTACGTCACGCCGTACTTCTTGCACTCATTCCAGATCGGCCCGAATCGCTCCACCAGCAGTTGCAGGCTGACGTCCCGCACGTCCTCCAACTTGTGACCGTCCAGTTCACTGGGCAGAGGCGGGAAGAGGAACCAGTGGTTCCAGCACCCGGCCGGCGAGCCGACGAACCCCGGCAGGGCGACTTTGCGGTCTTGCAGCTTGCTCAGGTGCCCGGCCAGACGCACGCACGCCATCAGATCGCGGGCCGCTTCTTCGTGAACCAGCTTGGCCACGTCCGGCGGGACGAAGTACGGGTCGGTCCGCGGCGGGGTGTTGCCAGCCTTCCGCCACGCCGCATACGCTTGCCGCGCACCTCCCTTTGGGTTGCAGAAGTTGAGCGTCTTCGCGCTTGGCTCATCGCCAAGGACCTGCCCTTGCAGGTGCACGGCCACGGTGAAGATCTCCAGGCCGTGGGCCTTGGCTTCGTTCACCATGACGTTGGCCATCGCCGCGGCGCCGGCGTCGGTATCCGCCTGCCGCAAGTCGAGTTCCCAACTCGCGGCCTCGTACCCGTCGAACCCGGCGTCCGCGATGAACTTGATCCACTGGGCATGGGGAATGTTGCCGAACTGCCCGCGTACGAGGCCGATCTGGTGGAAGCTGCCCTTGCCGTTCTTGTGCGTGACGGTCTGCTTGAAGCCCATTGGGTGGGTCTCCGGAAGAGGGTTAAGGACGGTGAACGAGTTTTACGGGGGTGAGTCGCCCTCGCCGAGGGCAACACGGGAAACGGCCCTTGCAGTTCGACTTTGCCGATTGCGCGGGCGCGCTGGCCCACGATTGGCCACGCTCGCCCCATCTTGGCTTTAGCCCGCAGCCGCGGAGTCGAACAATAGTGGTTCGACACGCCCGGAGTCCGCCGCCATGCCCGACCCCCGCGGCCCGAAGACCCGCTTCCGCCTGGATGCCGTCGCACTCTTGTTGCTCGCCGCTGGCGGGGTGATCGCCTTCGCACTTGCCACCTACCGCCCTCTCACCGGGCGGGCCAACGTCATCGGGCCGGCAAGCGATCAGTTCGCATCGCTACTCACCGACGCCATCGGCCTCGGAGTGCTCACGTTCGTTGTCGGTTGGTTCATGTGGATCGTGTTGTACATCGCAAAGCGGAGTTGGGTCAGGCTCACCGTTCGCGGCTTCGGTTGGCTCCTGATGGCGTTCGTGTCGGCGGTGGCGATTGATCTGTTCTCGGTGCAATCCGGCGTCGGGCCGGTGTCGGCCTACGGTCCGGGCGGTGCACTCGGGTCGTGGGGGCGGTTCGCACTCACCGACCACCTCGCCGCACCATTGCCGGTGGTCCTCGTTTCGGCCGCCGGTTTCGTCGGGCTGATGCTGACAATGGACGGCGTGCTCCGGGGCACCGCGAAAGGGCTGTGGTGGGGGGTGAAGAAGCTGGCGTTTGGCGCGAGTTGGGCGAACGACCGCGTCGGGGCGTTGGGCGACCGCGTACTCACCGGTCTGGCCGAGGGGGTGAAGGCGAAGACGGTCGACGCCCCGGTGTCACTCCTCCCCGCCCCGCCGCCGGAGCCGACCCCGGCCACCCCGCTCGTCGGTGATATCCCCATCACCCGCCACACCGACTTGCCCGCCGACCCGGCGTTGGTTGCCCCACCGGCACCGGTTTCCGAACCCGATCCCGAACCGATCCCGATCACCCGTGGACCGACCCCAGTCGAACCGCCGCCGCTGCGTTTGCTGTCCGAAGAGGAAGACGAGGCGATCGGTGACACACCGGCGTCACCGCCCTCGGAGATCGGGTACGAGGTGCCGTCGCTCGCCCTGCTTGCCGACCCCGACCCGTACCCGGCCGAGGACCGCGAGCAAAAGTTGCGAGACCGCGCCGCCCTTCTGGAGAAGACGTTCACCGACTTCGGGCTGAACGTCAAGGTGGTCGGCATCCACACCGGGCCGGTCATCACTCAGTATGAAGTGTCGCTCGAAACCGGCCTGCGGCTCAGCAAGGTCACCGGCCTGTCCGACGACTTGGCGTTGAATATGGGCGTGTCGAGCGTGCGGATCGTCGCCCCGCTGCCGAACCGCACCACCGTCGGCATCGAGGTGCCGAACGACCACCGCCAGACGGTGCGGCTGAAAGAGATCATCCAGGCGACGACTGCGAAGGCGGCCAAGTACAAGCTGCCTATCTATCTGGGCAAGGACGTGGAGGGCCGGCCACTGGTGTACGACATGGCCGCCATGCCGCACCTGCTCATCGCCGGCCGCACCGGCACCGGCAAGAGCGTGTGCCTGAACGCCATCATCCACAGTTTCCTGCTCACTCGCGCCCCGGACGACTGCCGGCTCATCCTCATCGACCCCAAGAAGGTGGAGTTCTCCGACTACGCCCGCATCCCGCACCTCATGCACCCGGTGGTGACCGACGACCGCAAGGCGGAAGCCATCTTGGGTTGGGCCGTGGACAAAATGGAGGAGCGGTACGAACTGATGCGGCGGGCGCGGGTGCGGAACATCGCCGGGTACAACGAACTCGGTGCCGAAGAAATCCTGAAGCGGGTGCAACCCGAAACCACGGAAGAGCGGAACGCCCTACCGTGGCGGTTGCCGTACATCGTGCTCGTCATCGACGAAGTAGGCGACCTCCTCATGGTCATGAAAAAGGAAGTGGAATCGCACATCATCCGGCTGGCACAAAAGAGCCGGGCGGCGGGCATTCACCTGATCCTCGCCACGCAGAAGCCGACGGTGGACGTGATCACCGGGTTGATCAAATCGAACTTGCCGGCCCGCATTTGCTTCCAGGTGGCGAGCCGGGCCGACAGCGCCGTAGTGCTCGACGAGAAGGGGGCTGAGAAGTTGCTCGGCATGGGCGACATGCTCTTCCTGCAACCCGGCACCAGCACCATCATCCGCGGGCAGGGTGCCTATGTGGACGACAAGGAGATCGAGCGCGTGACGGGCGAGTTGGCCCAGTACGAACCGAACTTCGAGGCCGAACTGCTCAACCTGAAGGCGACCACCGCAGCGGGTGGAGACTTGTCGGCGCAACTCCGCGAGCGTGACCCGATGTACGAACAGGCCATCGAGATCGTCGTCCGTGAGCAACGCGGCAGCACGAGCCTCTTGCAGCGGGCGCTCGGCATCGGCTACGGCCGTGCCAGCCGGCTGATCGACTTCATGGCCGAAGACGGCATCGTCGGCGGCTTCAACGGTAGCAACGCCCGCGAAGTGATGGTGACCAGCGAAGAGTGGGAGGAGCGGAAGCGGGCGTGACGGCGAGCCGAGTGGCGGGAATCACCGGTGGACTCAGAATCGCCCGCCCCCACATGACGCACATGGAACCGACTCACGGCGAGATACGGCCACCCTACTCCACCAGCGGGAGCCACTCGGCCACGTCGAACCGCGAGTGCGGGTTGTGTAGCACGTTCTCGGCCAGCGCCTGGTATGCCTCCCAACACGGATCGATCAGATTGAAGAGATCCGCCATCCGCAGACCCGGTTGCTCGCGGCAGAACATGAGGTCGGTGCCCGCGCCCCTGACCGGCACGCAATACGCCCGTGGCGACACCTGCTTCACCACCTCGGCATACGCTCGGCCTGGTTCGGTATCCGGATACACGAGGAAGGTTCGCTCCTCCTCGGCAGGCCCGCCGGTGAGCGGGGCCGCCCCGCGGATGTAGCTGCTCACTCGCCGGCTGAGTTCATCCGGCGAACCGCGGGCGGCCGAATGCTCAACCGCCGACACGTCCTCCGCCGGCAGCAGGCTACTCAGAAACACCGTGGCCTGATCGATGAGCGGGGCAGTCAGGTGGTGGGTCAGGTCGGCGGTGCCAGAGCAAAGTTGTGTCAGCCCACCGCGTGGTTCGAGTACCACGGTAGTCAGAATCGATTCGAGGGCGGCGAACGACTCCGGTGCGGCACTCTCCAGCAGGTCGGCGGCCGACTTCTCCAGTTGTTCCTGACCCTTCGGGAGCACCACGCGAGTGGTATTCGAGCCACGCAAGGTCGTCTGCGTCACCTCTTCCGCCACCTCCTGGCTCAGGTGGGGATTGGGGGACGACCCATTGGTAAGGAGAATGGGAGCTTCCATCAGGTCGGCGAGTTGACCGAGCCGTTCGCGGGCGGCCTGCACGGTGCGGTGCCAGTCCTCGAATCGGGCGTGTA
>JALOQR010000183.1 GCA_025459365.1 Fimbriiglobus sp. | reverse complement strand
GCCGGCGATTCCCGTTCTAAGCTTCGGTGCCAAGCGCTTCGCCCCGGAGTCCGAAGGACATGGCTTCTGCCGTCAGCACCGTCGCCCAGCTCGGGCTTACCCGCGCCGGCGTCTCCCCGCTCGACCTGCCCCGCCGCGCCCACGCCCTGCTCGCCGAGAAGTTCCCAGCTCACAAGGTGCGGCACAAACCGCTCTCCATCCTTCGCCAGGAGGGTCGGCGGGCACTCGAGCAATACCTCGACTCCCTGGTGCCGCCGCCGGCCAAACCCGACCGCGACCGACTCATCGAAGAAGTGCTCGGCGAGGCGAGCGGGTTCGGCCCGCTGGAGGAGTTGTTCCGCGACGAAACAGTGAAGGAAATCATGCTGCTCGCGGCCGCCCAGGTGATCGCCCGCAAAGACAACGGCTGGGTGCCGACGAGCGTGCGGTTCCGTGACCCGGCCCACCTGCGGGGGTACGTGCGGCGACTGAGCGAAACGGGCGAACATCTGGTGCCAGGAGGGGCGACCGGCGAGGGGGCGTTCGACGTGCGGCTGGCCAACGGCTTCCGCGTGCTCGGCGTCCTGCCGCCCGATGTACTCGATCAACCGCCACTGGCGGTGTTCGTCCGCGGGCAGGCAGCCCCGGTGATGGCGACTCCGGCTCCGGTTGCGAGTAGCGGGCCGTTGCCCATGCCGCCATCTGGCTCGGGGGTGATGACGGTGCCGATCAGCCGACTGCCGGCACCGCCGAAGCCGGGATCGGTGGGCGTGTCGGTGGTCGCCCTCACCCGCTCGGAGCCGCCCGCCCCCGCGCCCAATCCCGAGCCGCCGCGCCCGGCCCCACTGCCAGTCCCTGAAGCGCCGGTGACAGAACTCTTCGGCGCGAACCACAACGATCCGAAAGAACGGCTCCGGCGACGGGTGAGCGAGCGGATCATCCGCAAGTGCGCCGCTGCGGGCGTGTACGATCTGTCCGACGTCCCGGCGGCCGAACTCCAGCGGGTGATCCTGGCACACGTCGAGGAGCTGAACGCCGAGCAACGGGTGAAACTGACCGAACAAGAAACGCAAATCCTGGCGCTCGAGATCTTCACCGGCATGCGGCGGTGAGGCGAAAGCAAACTGCGTGGGTCGGCGCGGGCGTTCCGCCCGCTGGACCCACCCTACACCTTCACCGGCATGCGGCGGTGAGGCGAAAGGGCGGGGCAGACTGCGTGGGTCGGCGCGGGCGTTCCGCCCGCTGGACCCACCCTACACCAGACCCTCCTTCTCCGCGAAGCCGAACATCAGCAGACTACGTGGGTCGGCGCGGGCGGAACGCCCGCTGGACCCACCCTACACCTTCACCGGCAGGCGGCGGTGATACGAAAGGCAGACTGCGTGGGTCGGCGCGGGCGTACCGCCCGCTGGACCCACCCTACACCAGACCCTCCTTCTCCGCGAAGCCGAACATCAGGTTGAAGTTCTGCACGGCGACGCCGCTCGCCCCCCGCACCAGGTTGTCTTCCGTCGCCAGCACCACCGCCCGCCCGCGGACCGCCTTCGGGCAGACGTCCAGGTAGTTCGTGTGGGCCGTGTCCTTCGTCGCGGGGAGCGTGTCCCGCACTCGCACGAACGGCTCGCCGGCGAAGTGCTCGCGGTACAGGCTCAGCAGTTCCGCATCGACGAGTGGCCTCGTGAGTGTCGCGTAGATGGTGCTGAAGATGCCCCGGTCCATCGGTGTGAGGTGCGGAGTGAAGATCACCTGCACCGGCACCCCGGCGACGTGGCTCAGGGCTTGCTCGATCTCGGGCGTGTGCCGGTGCTTGCCGACGCCGTAGGCTGCGAAGCTCTCGTTGCACTCGGGGTAGTGGGTGGTGAGCTTCGGTGTGCGGCCGGCCCCGCTCACCCCGCTCTTGCTGTCCACGATGATGGTGTTCAGGTCGATCAACTTCTTGGCCACCAGCGGGGCGAGGCCGAGGATGGCGGTCTGCGGGTAACAGCCGGGGTTGGCGACGAGCTTCGCGGTGCGGATCTGCTCGCGGTACAACTCGGGCAGGCCGTACACGGCGTGGGCGAGGTTGGCGGTGTCGTGGTGGGCGGTACCGTACCACTCGGCGTACACGGCTGGGTCTTTCAGCCGATAGTCGGCACTCAGGTCGATCACGCGGATGCCGCGGTCGAGCAGCGGCTTGGCGGCCTCGGCGCTCACCCCGTGCGGCAGGCAGCCGAACGCCACCGCAACGCCCTTCGCCTTCAGAACATCGGGATCGAACGCCTCCATCGGCAAGTCGAGGCGATTGAAGAGAACGGGGTGCTCGGCCGAGACGGGCTTGCCGGCGTCCCGCGAGGTGACGGCGACCACCTCGGCGTGCGGGTGCCGCAACAGGATCTTGAGCAACTCGACCGCCGTGTACCCCGACCCGCCGAGCACGGCCACGCGAACACTCATCAGCAACTCCCCTCACTTGGCGAGCGGCCCGCATGAGCGGGCGGGCGTGTTGACGACCAGAAGGCGGACGCCCCCCGCTCGCTGTTGGTATACTCCCCGCCGTGGCCGTCGGGCGAGTGGCCCCGATTGCCCTTTCGCAACAAGCCACCTTCACATTTTGGCCATCTTGCCATCGTCGTTCTGCCCTTCCTCTTGACCCACCCCACCGCCGCCTGTCACAATCCCCGCCCACCGCATCGACCCTCGGCAAGGAGGCCGACCGTGCCGCTCCCGTTTTTCGCCCGCCGCTTCCTCGCCCGCACCGGGCTGGCCGTCCACTCTGCCGAGGCCAAAGCTGCCACCGACAACCAGCCGCAGTTCGTCAAGTACCTCTCGGATCGCACGCTGGCCGCCCCGCTCGGCGAGCTGCTCGACCCAGCCACTTTCCCGGACGCCGACGGCCCGGACGTGATGAACCTGAACCTCCCCGCCCCGCGGTTCGACTCGCCCATCGGTGGGTGGCGGTTCACCGCCGACCGGCAGGGGAACCCGCACCCGTGGGGCCTGCCGGCATTGCGGCAGACGGTCGCCGAGCGGAAGGGGATGAACGCCGACACGCAGGTCTTCGTGACGCACGGAGCGACGGCGGCCTACGCGGCAGTGCTGGATGCCTTCATCAACTCCGGCGACCGGGTGGTGATGTTCGACCCGACCTCGCCGCTGTTCCGGCTCGGCGCGACGAGCCGGCGCGCGAAGGTGCGAGCCGTGCCGACGTGGATGGAAGAGGGCCGCACGCGGTTCCTGTTCGACCACCTCGCCACGGCCATGCGGGGGGCGATGCTACTGGTGCTCAGCCTGCCGAACAGCCCGACCGGCGGGATGCTGGCGGCCGAAACCGTCGAGCACATCGCGTGGCTGGCGAAGCGGCACGACGTGCTGGTGTACGTCGACGAAACCTTCGACCGTTTCCGGTACGACACCGACGCTCCGCCGAGCCTGGCGTACAAGGAGGGCATGAGCGACCGGCTGATCGCGGCCGGGTCGATGACCGCTGGCTACGCACTCGGCTCACTGCGGGTGGGCTGGCTGACGGGGCACCCGCAACTGGTGCGGCCGTGCGCCCTGAACGCGTTGCTCTCGGCCCCCTTCGTGCCGACGGCGTGCCAGCAGGCAGCCGCCCGGGCGGTGCAGGCGGAGGAAGACCTCTTCGCCCCGACGCTCGCCGAGTTCGCCAGCAAGCGGCAGTACACCGTCGATCGGCTGAAGCGGATGGGGCTGGACCCGGCGTGGCCGGCGGCCGGGTTCTTCTGCTGGGTGCCGGTGGCCCAACTCGGGGTGAGCGGGCGAGACTTCGCCGAGCGGCTGCTCCGCGAGCAGCGGGTGCTGGTCGGGCCGGGGCTGGCGTTCGGTCCGAGCGGGAAAGACTACGTGCGGGTGAGCTTCGCGGTAGAAGACGGCCGGCTGCGGGAGGGGCTGTCGCGGCTGGAGCGGTTCGTCGAAACGCTACGGGGCAAGCCGATGGTCGAAGAAGGAAAGGTGACGATGCCGGCCGACGAGGTGGCCGTGCCGTCGGCAGTGGAGGAGCGGATGCCGGCGTTCAGCCGGGTGTGACGTGGGCACAGCCGGTGTGAACCGGCCGGTGCTCCCGCACTCCTCAGCATGGGCCGGTGTACGCCGGCCGACTGCCCGAGATCACCATGTCCCGTCTGCTCGCCGAACGTGAATTTCATGACACCCAGGCGGCTGGGCGTTCGGCCACCTTCCGTGCCGACCCAGCCCGCCTCCGCTTCGCCGACGCCGACTTCCTCGACCACGAGACGTGGGTACGGCCGGCCTTCGAGCGCCTCGGCCCACTCGCCGGCCGGCACGCCCTCGATTACGGCTGCGGGCACGGCATGGCGGCGGTCGTCATGGCCCGTGCGGGGGCGACGGTGAGCGGCTTCGACCTCTCACCGGGGTACGTCGCCGAAGCCGAAGAGCGGGCCGCCGCCAACAGCGTTCGCGTGCGGTTGACCCCCGCCGACGCCGAGGATCTGCCGTATGCCGACGCCAGTTTCGACGCGGTCTGGGGCAACGCCATCCTGCACCACCTCGACCTCGACCGGGCCGGAGCCGAACTGCACCGCGTGCTGAAACCCGGCGGGGTGGCCGTGTTCTGCGAGCCGTGGGGCGGGAACCCGCTGCTCGGCTTCGCCCGCCGCCGCCTGCCTTACCCCGGCAAGCACCGCACCGTCGATGAGAAGCCGCTCGCCGCTGCCGACCTCACCCCGCTTCGCCGCCACTTTCCGAACCTGAGCGTTGAAGCGTTCCAACTCTTGGGCATGGTGCGGCGAGTGTGCCGGCTGCGGCCCGTCACAAACGTGGCGGACGTACTCGACCGGGCGATGTTGCGGGTGTTGCCGGGGTTGCGGAATTGGTGCCGGTATGTGGTTCTGACGGTGCGGAAGGAATAGACTGTGCGGCATGTCCGCCCCGCCGCCTGAGCGTGCCGTGTTCGCGTCGAGCCGATCGGCTCAGGTGGCGCTCTTCACGTTTCTCGTGTGCGTTCTCGGACTGGTCGCCTTCCGGCTCTACTCACCGCAACTCCAGGCGGCCCGTCCAACCACCGATCGCCCTCCAACCGCCAAGCCCATCGACCTGAACACCGCCGACGTCGCCGAATTGCGTCAACTCCCGGGTGTTGGCCCGAACACCGCCGACGCCATCCTCGCCCTTCGCCGCGAAACCGGGCCGTTCCAGACGGTGAACGATCTGAACGCCGTCCACGGCATCGGCGACAAGACGCTGGCGAAGCTCCGCCCGCTGGTGACAGTGAACGAGCCACCCGTCGAGCAGTTGGAGCGGAAGCCTTCCCCTACACTCCCTGCACCGACCGCGGCCGGAAAGATTCAACCAGGGGAACCGCCGATCGACGTGAACACCGCGAGCGAGGCGGAACTGATGCGATTGCCGAAGGTGGGGGCAGTGACGGCCCGGGCGATCATCGCCGCCCGGCCGTTCGCTTCGGTCGATGACCTCGACCGTGTCAGAGGCATCGGGAAAAAAACGCTCGATGCCCTGCGGCCGTTCGTGACGGCGGGTGCCCCCCGGCGGTGAGGCCGGGGAGCTTCCGACGGCTTACTTCTTCTCTTCTTTCTTCTCTTCTTTCTTCTCGGCCGGCGGTGCGATGGCCGGCAGCGGCACCGCCGGGCCTACCGGGAGCGGGATCGCACCACCCGGCACCGGAATCGCAAACCCACCGACACCGCCCATCCACTTCATCTGTTCGTTCATGGTCTCTTCCGACATCGGGTGGGCTCTCAGCAGGTCGGCGGTGGGGAACGCCTTCCCCACTAGGGCATCCCAACGCTTCCGCTGCTCGGCGGTGAGCACCTTGAGCGCGGCGGCGTATTCGGCATCACGCGTCTCGGCTTGCTTCGCGATTTGGGCGTTCGAGATCATGTCCACGAGCGTGTTGGGGGACAGCAGGGCGTCGAGCTTGTCCTCCTGCTCGGCGGTCAGTTGCAGTTCGCGGATGGCCAACCGGTCGAGCAACGCCCGCGGCCCGGCCGATTGAAGAACGGCCTGCTTCAGCCGCTTCACCCCGGCTGGCTTGAGCACCTCGCACACCTTCTTGACGTACTCCGCTTCGGCCTCGCTCGTCAGTTTGGTGTGCAGGGTCGAATCGACGCTGATCGCCACACCACCACCAATGCCGTTGCCCTGCGCTCGGACCTGGGCCTGGATGTCGTTCTCGATCTGCTTCTGGATGGCGGCCATTTTGCCGTCCCGAAACTCGGCCAGTTCCTTGTACTGTTCCTCGGTCAGCCCCACCTCTTTTCGCACGCTCTCCTGCCGCAGCAGCCCGCCGACCTCCGTCAGCTTCACCCGGTCGAGGGTTGGCTTCGGGTCGGCCGACGCGACCGGCACCGGAGCGGCGGTGCTCTGGGTGAGGAACACACCGCCGCCGGCGAGAGTGGTCATCGACAGGCAGAGCAAGCCGGCGGTCAGCCGGCGGACGGGGGTCCAGGTCATGGCGGTCAGCGCCTCCGAAGTGAGAGCGGCGACGGCAGGGGGCAACGTGCCCCCGCCGGCGGCCGCCAGGGTAGTTTCGATCAGTCGCGGCGGGACCGCCGCCGCCAGTTCAGACATTCCACCGGCCAGCGCTGCCAGAGTGATGCCACGCTTCGCGAGGCGTTTCGCCAGTTCGGCACGCCCGCGGCTGAGTCGGCTGGCCAAAGTGCCCATCGGCAGACCGAGTTCGGCGGCGGCCGCGGCGGTGGTCATCCCCCGTACCCCGCACAGCAGGATCGGCAGGCGAAACTTCTCCGGCAGGCGGTTCAACTCCTCGTCCACAGTCGGCAGGAGGGTCGCATCCATCTGCTTCTCCGTGAACGAGGCGTCGGGCAGCGGATGAACAGCCTTCTCGCGGACCTGACGGCGGTGACGGGTCAGCCGGAGCTTTCGGGCGCAAAGATTGGCGACGCCGTACACCCACGCCGCCACCTTGCCCGCCGGATGAACTGTGCCGGCTTTGCGGCTGAGCACCACGAACACGGCCTGAAAGGCGTCGTCGGCGTCGGGCGTATCGCCCAGATACCGGCGGCAAACACCGTTCACGGTTGGGCCGAGGCGGCGAACGAGTTCGGCGAACGCCTCTTCGTCGCGGTGGCGGACAAACCGGGTGAGCAGCTCGCCGTCGGTGGTGGCCTGCTCGCGGGCCGCAGCGAACGCCGCCCACAGCCGGCCGACGCCGTTCCGGGTTGCCGATTCGACCACGATCGTTGCTCCTTTCGCGGGCGTCCGAACACTATCATTTTCCCGCCGACAGCAAGTTTATCCGCGGCCGGTGAAGAAAATGTTTCTTCCAGCTTCGTAAGATGTTCAACTCCTCGGTCCGGGGTCGGTGACCGTGGCCAAGGGGCCGAATTGAGCCAAAGGCCTATTGGCGCAACACTTCGGGTGTCGGTGGCCGAGGGGGGGTATGTGTGTGGCAGGTGGCAGTGTGGCAGAGTGGGGGGGTGAGCCATCGCCGGCGGTACGACCCACGCCCCGATCGCCAAACATGCGTTCAATGCCCAAACGCCGACCGCCCCCAGACAGCCCCTCTCCCGGAGTGCTCTCCATGCCCCGATTGATGCTCGCCCTCGTCTTTTGTTCCATCAACGCCATCGCCGCGACTCCTCCGAAATTCGACGGCTCCCTGAAGCTGTTCGATGGAGAGTCGGCGTTCGGCTGGGAAACGAAGGGCGATGTGACGGTGACGAACGGCAAGCTCGTACTGGCTCAAAATGCGACCGCTACATACCAGTGCCCCCTGCCGGCCGGCCAGTTGTCGATCGTCCGATCGGATGCCGAGAAGGGACAGGAGATCGAACACAAGGCCGGGGCCGCCTTGACACTCACTGCCGGATCGTACTCGGCGATCACCTTCACACCCGCCAGCCTGAAGCCGATCTTCAACAACAAAGACCTCACCGGGTGGAGCGTGTTCAAGGACGAGAAGCGGGAGAAGAGCAAAGTGGAGGTGACGAAGGACGGCGAACTGCACCTGACCAACGGCCCCGGCGACGTACAGACCGAGGGCAAATACGCGAACTTCGTGCTGCAACTGGAATGCAAGACGAACGGCGACGGGCTGAACAGCGGGGTGTTCTTCCGGTGCATCGCCGGGCAGTACCAGAACGGCTACGAGATGCAGATCCACAACGCCTACAAGGACAACGACCGCACCAAACCAGCCGACTTCGGCACCGGGGCCATCTACCGCCGGGTACCGGCCCGCAAGGTGGTGGCGAACGACAAGGAGTGGATGCAACTGACGCTGGTGGCGAACGGGGCGACGTTCGCCACCTGGGTGAACGGTGAGCCGGTGATGGTATGGACGGACAACCGGGCAAAGGACGAGAACCCCCGCAAGGGGCTACGCCTGGAAGCCGGCCATCTCTCGCTCCAGGGGCACGACCCGACAACGGACCTGCACTTCCGCAACATCCGGATCGCCGAGATCAAGTGAGCGGCCCGTACCACTCGTTCGCCAACGCCCGAAAGTTGACCATCGAGATGCGACACTCCGCCCGTTCGACGAGGTCTGGAAAGTAGTCGTCCACCCACCCACGGGCGGAGGCGACCACCCACGGCACATCCTCCACATCGACCGACTTGAGCAGTAAGAGTTGCTCGGCCTTGGTGTGGAGGGCGACCGCTAGGGCGAGCGAATCACTCGTCACGGCCCAGGTGTGCGGGACGGTGTCGTGCTCTTGGAAGAAGGCAAAGGGGTCAAGCACGAACAGTCGCTGAGGATGCTGTCGGTGATTCTTCTCCAGTTCGATGATCGACGGGGACGTGACGATTTCCGCATCCGGGAGCAGGCGAACGAGTAGGTGAGCGGTGACGGTGAGAGTACGAAGGGCGAGCCAGTGGGCCGTTTCTTCACCCAGTCGGTGTGTCTCATCGGCGGCTCGAATCACATCCGTGAACGCTCCACCGCCAGGCACGAGCAGCACCGGCTCGCGGTATTGGCTGGCCCAACGAGTCAGGGCATCGCCGAGCCACGGCAGGTCGAGCAAACTGCCGCCCACCTTGGCGACGATCACAGCGGTCGCTCCTGCGCCAGCGTCGCCACTGCGAACGCCGGAGCGCACTCGCTCAGGGCCGCCCCGAGGCGGTCGTTCAGGCTCACCACCTCGTCGAAGTTATTCCGCAGCGACTGCACCGCCCGCAGGGCCAGGAACTCGCCCGATCCGCTGACGATCGCCCACCGCCGCACGCCGATCGACTCGCGGAGCAGCCCGTTCGCCCGCCGCGTTTGGAGTTCCACCGCCGACCGGATCA
>JALOQR010000182.1 GCA_025459365.1 Fimbriiglobus sp. | reverse complement strand
CCGCCCCAGTTCCATCGCCACCTCGAACAGTGTCGGGATGTCGAAGTTGACGTTGGTCATGGTGCTGAACAGCGCTTCTTCAATGAAGGCCGACACCGACTCATCGTGTTTTCCCAACCGGCGGGCATGGTTGGCATAAGCCGCCATTCCCTTCAGCCCGTAGAGGATCGTCTCTTGCAGGCTCTGAACGTCGGCGTCCTTGCCACAGATACCGGGGCTGTGACTGCAACCCGTGCCGCCCATTGTCTGCTCGCACTGATTGCAAAACATCGGGAGGGTAGCGGCCATGCTGCTGACCTCGTCGGGTACCGGAGAAGGAGAGTGTCGTGGCGGTTCCGGCCAGTCGCACGAAAAGAGAGTGAGTGCCGGGCGACACCACGACGTGGGTAGCATACCCTCCGCATCGCCTAATTCAAGAGTTGAGACTCTTTTATTCCGAGAATGCACCAGGATGGGTCCGACTCAGTCTTGATTCCTGGGAATGTGACCGTCGAGCACTGTACGAGTCGGCCTCGCCAAACGAGCAAGATCTATCTGGGGGGGCGGCGGGACGCTGGGAATTGGATCGTGGCGGCGATCACGAGGTGTGGGCGAGCAGGCTCCGAACAAGGCTCAGGTCGCCCCGACCAACAAAGTGTGTATCTCGTTCACGGCTTGCCCGTCAACTGGTCGCTGGTGACGCTCGGGCACCAGTGGCGTTCGATGTAACCGATGACCAGTTGTGTCCCCTCGTCGTGGGTGACAAAGGGGCTTTTCTTCGGGTTGTACATGCTGTCGGTCAGATCCCGCACGAGCAGGCAATCAACGCCCCATCGCCTCATCTGCTTGATGGCGAAGGAGCGGTTCAGCACGCACATGTTGGTGTGGACACCCATAACCAGCACCGTTTTCAGCCCACGTGCGGTGAGAATGTTGAAGACCTCGGTGCCGCTGTCGGTCACGAAGTCGGCGTTTTCGTCCACGGCAATGGCCGTGTGCTGGCGGCTCCAGGCCTTGCGGGAGTTCGGCTGGGGTATGTCGTCGCAGCCGCCGTCGCTGTCGTCAATGGGTAATGGCGGTGAGGGAAGGTCGTTCGATTTCGGCGGATTTGCTTTCGGCGTTTCCTTCGCCCGCCGGCGGGCCTGGCTGTCCTTGTAGAAGTCCATCGTGTCGGACGGGCAGTGAATGATCGTCGCCCCTGCCTTTCGCAGCCCCTCTACCACTGGGGCGGCTTTCTTCGCCAGGGCGTCGCACCGGGCCGAGGCCGCCTTGCACCAGTGGTCGTCCCACATGTCGCAGATGACGACGGCTGTTGTCTTCGGATCGATGACTTTATCGGCTGTGATCGGTTGATCCTTGGCGTCGCGGGTCTGCACAGCAAGTTTTAGGTCGGCGGCGACTACTGGTGCTGCAAGGGTGAGAGCGGCGAGGAGAGTGCGTAACACAGTGGGACCTCCGAGAATCGTGAGGTCGAAGTTAACCAGAGTACGGTATTGGTTCAACCGAAATGGGGTCAGCCGGTGGCGAAGCGAAGGAGCCGTTGCGGGATGCGATCGAGTGGTAGCACCTCTTCGACAGCACCACAGGCGATGGCCTCCTTCGGCATGCCGAACACCACGCAGGTGGCTTCGTCCTGGGCGAGAGTATGGGCACCGGCGTGTCGCATGGCCCGGAGGCCGCGGGCACCGTCGTCGCCCATACCAGTGAGAATGGCTCCCACAGCGTTCGGACCGAGTTGGTGGGCACACGACTCAAACAGGACATCGACCGACGGACGATGGCGGTTGACTGGCGGCCCCTGCTCGACCTTCACCGCAGTGAACGCCCCGCTCCGAACGACGCGGGTGTGGAAGTTGCCCGGAGCGATGAGCACATGCCCAGGTACCACACCGTCGCCATCCTTCGCCTCGGACACCCGCACCGCACATGTTTTGTCGAGCCGGGCCGCGAATGATTTCGTGAACCCCTCTGGCATGTGAATGACCACAACCGCACCCGGGGCATCGGCGGGTAGAGCCGTGAGAACCGCCGTGATGGCTTCGCACCCGCCTGTCGAGGCACCGATGGCAAGCACCTTGTGGGTGGCGTTGAATCCCCCGCCGGCCGGCAGACGGGGTACACTCGCCCGCACCGGTTGCACCTTGGCTCGTGCCGCTGCGATCACCTTCGCCACCAGTTCGTCAGCCAGGCCGGCGACCCCAGTGGCCACGTTCAACTTTGGTTTGGTGACGAATTCGACCGCCCCCAGTTCGAGCGCCCGCAGGGTAGTGTCGCACCCTTTTTCTGTCAGCGACGACACCATCACGACCGGAAGCGGGCGATTGGCCATGAGTTTGCCGAGGAAGGTGAGTCCGTCCATCCGCGGCATTTCCACGTCAAGCGTGACCACATCTGGGCTGAACTGCTTGATCTTGTCCCACGCTAGGTATGGGTCGGCCGCGGCCGCGACCACCTCCAATTCCGGCGACGACGAGAGCAGGTCGGTGAGTACCTGACGCATCAGGGCGGAGTCGTCGACCACCAGCACTTTGGTTTTGGGCACGGCCGCCTCGGGTTAGAACAGTTCGACATCGACCGGCTCGGCCACTTTCTGGGTGAGTTCGTCACCGAAGCGTTTCTCCGCCACCACCAACGGTGGCAACTCTTTTCCGGCGAGCGGCTTGGCCCCGGCCGTGCCGGTATGCGGGTTGAACCGCACCTGAAGCCCACTCGTGCCACCGAGGCACCGCCCCACCACCGGGATCCCTTCATCGTCGAGAAACTGAAGGACGAACTCGGCGTTCTTGGCCCCCACGTTCAATCGCTCCGACTCCACGTTCAACACCTTCGCCCCGCCGAACACTTTCGCTCGCAAACGGTCGCGATGCCCCCCCTTCTTCATGATGGCAGTGATGAGGAGTTCCATGGCATACGCCCCATACCGAGCGTTTTTCCCCTCGTCTGAAGCGCCAGGGAGGGAGAAGTGGTTCATGCCGCCCACGCCGGTCTCGGGATCGTACAGGCACGCCGCCACGCACGAGCCAAGCAGAGTTTTGAGCACAGCCGGCCCGCGAGTGGCTTTCACGTCGCCAAGGATCAGCGTGTGTTCCTCGACCTTCGGCTTGGGCAACGCAATGGGAGACAACTTTCGTGCGGCGGGCGGTGGCGGGGTGTCGGCGCTAGCCCTCAGACGATAGACCGTCGGGCCGGCCGGGGTGAACGTCTCGGCCATCCAGTGCAGATTCTCCGAGTGGCCGAGAAAGAGCAATCCGTCGGGGGTGAGCAGTTCGGCGAACCGACTGAACAACCGCTGCTGGGTCGGGCGATCAAAGTAGATCACGACGTTCCGACAGAAGATGGCATCAAACCGAGTGCGGACCGGCCACGGTTCGTCCATCAAGTTGATCCGCCGGAACGCGATCCTGTCTCGCAATCCAGGGCGTACCGACACCTTGCCGGCATTGGCTCCTGTACCGCGGAGGAAGAAACGCCGAAGGTGATCGGGCGAGAGACCAGCAAGGCGGTCGTCGGGGTAAACGCCCTTGGCGGCTGACGCCAGCACGGCAGTGTCGATGTCGGACGCGAGGATCTTCACGTCCCACCCGTCGGCCTGCGGGGCGTGGTCGGCCAGGGTCATAGCCAGGGTGTATGGTTCCTCTCCGGTCGAGCATCCGGCGCTCCACACCCGAACACGCCGGCGATCGGCCAGCCGTGGCAGCAGCGTGTCACGGAGGTAGTCAAAGTGATGCGACTCGCGGAAGAAGTCGGTTTTGTTCGTGGTCAGGCAGTTGACGAACTCTTGCTGCTCGGCCGCGTCGGTTTGGAGTCGATCCAGGTAGTCGGCGATCGACGCCGACTGGTAGTGTCGCACTCGGCGTGCGAGGCGAGCGGCAACCATTTCCCGCTTGTTCTGGTTCAGGCTAATCCCACTCATTTCGTACAGCAGGCTCCGAATGGCCTCGAACTCGTCGGGCCGAACGAGCAACCCACCGGTGCGGGGATCGGTCAGGAAGTCACTCACCATCAAGCTCCGACGTTCGATGCGGGAGAGAAAGGGCGGGCAATCATGCCCGCCCCGGTGGCCAGCGACTAGAACTCGGTAAATCCGTCGTCCCCGCCGCCGAGATCATCCAGTTCATGTCGGCCGTTGCCATTGCCGTTGCCATTGCCATTGCGATGGCTGGCAGCGACCGCCTTGGCGACCGCCGGCCGCGGTCTGGGTGCCGGGGGCAGTTTCCGCGGGGCCGGGGTACGCGTGGTCACATCGTGGTCAGCCGACAATTTGAAACGAGCGATGAGGTCCCGGAGCTGGCCCGCCTGCTCGGTGAGCGTCTGAGCGGTGGCCGACATCTCCTCCGTTTGGCTGGCGTTCCGCTGGGTCACTCCATCCATCTGGGTGACTGCCTTGTTCACCTGGTCGATGCCGGTCGATTGCTCGCGGCTGGCAGCAGCGATCTCGGACACAATGTCGGTCACTCGCTTGACCGAGGTGACGATTTCGCCCAGAGTCACCCCCGACTTGTTGACCAGGTCGGTGCCAGCTTCCACCTTCTTCACCGAGTCGTTGATGAGACCCTTGATCTCCTTCGCAGCGGTGGCACTGCGTTGAGCGAGGTTGCGGACCTCTGACGCCACCACCGCGAACCCACGGCCCTGCTCCCCGGCCCGAGCGGCCTCCACCGCCGCGTTGAGTGCCAGCAAGTTCGTCTGAAAGGCAATCTCGTCGATGGTGGTGATGATGTCGGCGATCTTCTTGCTCGAGTGGTTGATGGCATCCATTGCCTCCACCGCCGACCCGACCACCTGCCCGCCCTTCTCCGCCACATCACGGCTGCTACTGGCCAACTGCCGTGCCTGCTGGGCGCTGTCCGAGTTCTGTTTCACTGTGGCCGTGATCTCCTCCAGCGTGCTGGCCGTTTCCTCCAGGCTGCTCGCCTGCTCTTGTGCGCCAGTGGCGATCTCTTCACTCGCGCTCGCCAGTTGACCGCTCGCATCGGCCAGTTGTTCAGAAACGTCCCGCACACCTTCCAGGGTGGTGCGGACGGAGGTAATGGCCTTGTTCAGGGCTGCCGCTACCTGCCCGATGGCGTCTTCTCCAAGGGAGGGGACCTGCTGGGTGAAGTCGCCGGCGGCGATAGCATTCATGGTGGTCAGCATGGTGTCGACGTTCTTCCGCAACTCGGCCGCAGCCTGACGTTCTTGTTCCTGCTTATCGTGCAGTTGCTTCTCCAGTGCCAGTTTTTCGGTGATAACCGACCAACTCACCATTGACCCGAGCGGTTGGCTCTTTTCGTCGGTCACCATGCTGATGTTCAACTCCAGTGTCTCTGGACCGAGCGGTATCTGTGCCGTGTGCGGCATATTTCGAGGGTCCCCGATCATCCGTTGCTGGTGTTCGGGCCGCTTGTGGAATATGTCGATGCTACTTCCGACCAACTCTTCCGGACGGATCGGCAAGTATTTCTCCAGCCGACGCAGAGTGTTCAGAGTCGCTGCGTTGGCGTACCGAATCTTGAACTCGCGATCGGCGAACATGACGTTGATCGGGGCCGAATCAAGCATCGACTTGGTGCGAGCAGCTTGAAGAGCGAGCAACTTCGCATCCGTGACATCCGTGGCATACTTGACCACTTTCGTCACTTTCCCATCCAACCCGAGAATGGGGTTGTAGGAGGCGATGATCCACACATCTTTCCCACCTTTGCCGACCCGCAGAAACTCGCCGGTCATCCCTTCGCCACGGTTGAGCTTCGCCCAGAACTCAGCGTACTCCGGGCTAACGGCATGCTGGGGGGGCACCAGCATGCGGTGAGCCTTACCCTGAATCTCATTCAGGCTGTAACCCATCGCGGTCTGGAAGTTGTCGTTGGCGGTCAGGATGGTACCGTCGGGCGTGAACTCGATTACAGCCTGGGTGGCTCCGATGGCGTCCATGCGGGCCTTCAGTTCGAGTTGCTGGGCCTTCGTTTTGGTGACGTCCGACTGGATCGCGACGAACCGCACCGCTTTGCCGCTGGCGTCCCGCACCGGGTTGATTGCCAGGCTGATCCAGTACCACTCGCCGCGGCTGTTGTAGTTGAGAATCTCTTCAACCACCGACTCGCCCTTGGCCAACTTCTCCCGGATGCGGCGGCGGGTAGTCTGATCGGTGAGCGGGCCTTGAAGCACTTCCCCAGGCTTCTTGCCCTTAACGTCTTCGAGCACGTACCCGGTCATCTTGGTGAACCCGGGGTTGACGTACTCGGTCCTCCCGTCGGCATCGGTGATAATCACCGAGCTATCGGTGTTGTTGGCCACCAGCGACAGGTATTCGGCAAGCTTGGCCGCCCGCACCCGTTCAGTCACATCGCTCGCGAACTTCACCACCTTGTAGGGCTTGCCACTGGCATCGCAGATCGGGTTATAGGTCGCCTGAATCCACACCTCCTTGCCCGACTTGGTGATCCGGCGTGCTTCCCCGTCGGCGAACTCGCCACGAGCGAGCTTGGCCCAAAGCTCCCGATACTCGGGACTGTTCACATAAACGGGATCACAGAAGATCTGGTGGTGTTTGCCCTGGATTTCAGCCAGGGAGTACCCCATCACCCCGAGGAAGTTTTCGTTCGCCATGCGGACGGTGCCGTCCATGTTGAACTCGATCACTGCCTGAGCACGGCTGATCGCCGCCACCTGACTCTCGGCATCACGGGCGCGATCCAGTGCCGCCTGTGTCTTCCCGGTCACTCGCCGCACAATTACCACCGACATGAGACCGGCAATCAGCGGGAGGATCAGCATCAACGCAAACATGGTCCGCATGTTCCATCGAACTGTGTCTGCCGCCTCCTTGGACCTGGCCACGTTCTCGTCTGTGGTGAGCTTCACCACTTGATCTACCACCGCCCGCTGGGCGGCGTACTTCTGCTTGAGGGGTCCGTTGGCTAACTCACGGGCCTGCGGTACGTTCCCGGCCTTCAGGGCGGGAATGAGTTGCCGGTTGCAAATGTCGAAGTACTCCTTCGCCGAACGATCGAGCGGACCGGTGACAAGATCACGGGTCGGACCAGGTGCAAGCGTTTTGACCCAGTGGGCCTGTCGTTCGTCGTAGTCCTTCTGGAGTGCGGTGTACTTGGCCAGGAATTGGTCCACCGCAGCCGGGTTGCTCACACCAGCTGTTTCCTGCACTGTCAGGTGCGTCTCGACCAAGTACATAGGTGGGGGGAGAACATCGGCCATCAGATCCTTGCCACTGAAGATGTCTTCGTCGATCGGACCGCCCACCTTCACGCGTTCGACCGTAGACCAGGCGAACCATCCAACGACACCCAGGGCGAGGGTCGACAGGACGATTGGGGCGAGCAGTTTCGTGCGATCGCTCATGGAGTTCAGGTAACGGAGCATCGGCGTCTCACGGTCTTGGGGTAAAGGGTGTGCGGGTGTCGTTCAGTTGGCATCGGGTGGCAGCCAACTCCGCCAGGCATCGCCGACGGACGCGAGGAACGAAAACACGGCCGGAGTGAGTGAATTCAGGTAGTTCTGGTAGGCGACCATGATGATCTCCGGGTCAGGCGGTGAGAGCCGGCTCGGCGGATAGACCGACCAGCCGGTCGATGTTCAGCAGGGAGACCAACCGCTCGCCGCTACGGGCAATGCCGGTGAGGAACGAGGTGTCAACCCCAGCCCCAAGTTCGGGCGGCGGAACAGCGTCTCTCTCGCCGACATTCAGCACGTCCGACACGGCGTCCACAACCAGCCCGATCACCCGGACACCGATGGTGACGACGATGATGACCGTGAACCGGGTGTATTCGGCCGTCGGCAGACCAAATCGATGCCGGAGGTCGATTATGGGCACCACAGCTCCGCGAAGGTTCATCACTCCCTTCACCTCGGGCGGGGTGTTCGGTAACGGAGTCACCTTCGAGTAGCCTTTGATCTCCTGCACACGCAGGATCTCCAGCCCATACTCCTCGTCCGCGAGGCGGAACGTGAGGTATTGGCGGCCGTCGGCGGCGAACGCCGTTGGGTCACGATCGGTGTCGGTCACGTGGTCGCTCCCACTAAGTCGGCGGGTGAGCGGCCGGCGGTGCGGCTGTGGAGTAGGCTCAGCCCGTGAATGTCGAGAATCATGGCAACGCGGCCGTCGCCCAGGATGGTTGCCCCGGCCAGGCCGTCCACCCGCTTGTAGTTGGCATCGAGGCTTTTCACCACCGCTTGCATCTGGCCAAGGAGTTCATCCACCAACACTGCGTACTTCTTCCCTTGATCCTCCACCAGCACGACCAGCGCTTGAGTCGGTTCCGTAGCGGACGGCGGGCGGCCAAGCAGGCGATACAGCCGTAGCAACGGTACGACCTCCCCACGGACGGTGAGTGCCTCACCGTGGCCAGCGACAGTGTGAACGTCGGCCGGTTTTGGACGGAACGATTCGACCACGCTGAGCAACGGGAACACGTAAACGTCGCCAGCCAAGCCGACCATCAGTCCGTCCATGATGGCGAGGGTGAGCGGTAGGCGAATGGTAAAGGTGGTGCCTTTGCCGAACTGTGTGCGGATGAGGATGTTTCCCTGCAAGGCCTCCACGTTCCGGCGCACAACGTCCATACCAACACCGCGTCCTGAGACGTCGGTCACGGCAGCGGCAGTGGAAAAGCCGGGGGCGAAGATGAGGGCATAAATCTCGGTGTCGGTCAGCCGTTGGCCTTCGGACACGATTCCCTTCTCGACGGCTTTCCGCAGGATTCGGTCCTTATCCAGCCCGCGGCCGTCATCGGTCAGTTCGATGTACACGTTCCCACCCTGGTGGTACGCACGCAGAGTGATCAGCCCCTCGGCTGGTTTGCCCACCGCAAGCCGATCAGCGGCCGACGGCTCCAATCCGTGATCAATGGCGTTGCGCACCATGTGCATGAGTGGATCGCCAAGCCGATCGACTACTGTCTTGTCCAGTTCGGTCTCTTCACCGTGCAATTCCAATTCGACTGGCTTGCCAAGTTTGCGAGAGAGGTCACGAACCAAACGTGTCATCTTCTGGAAAGTACCGGCCAGCGGGACCATCCGTAGGGAGAGGCTGAGTTCTTGGAGGTCGCGGGAAATCTTGCTCAACTCGGGTAGGGCGAGCGAGTGTCGTCCGTTCAACGCTGCGAGAGTATCGAACTCTTCTTGAGCCATCGACTGAGCGATGACTAGTTCGCCGATGGTATCGATGAGTTTGTCGAGGCGGTTCTTGTCTACCCGCACCGTCTCTTTATCTCCGGCCGGTGCAGCGGGTCGCGGTGTGTCCGGCGTCGGCTCGGACGCGGACT
>JALOQR010000181.1 GCA_025459365.1 Fimbriiglobus sp. | reverse complement strand
GGGGCTGACGCCCCCCGCTCGCCATTAAGCCTCGTGGCGAGCGGCCCGCGTGAGCGGGCTGGTACCGTAACGGATACCATGGGCTGACGCCCCCCGCTCGCCATTCAGGTTCCCCATGAACCGTCGCGCCTTCCTCGCCCTGTCGGCCGTCTCTCCGCTGACCCATTTATTGCCGGCCTTCGCCGATTCGCCGTCCGTCATGCGGGAGTTGAAGGCCGATGTGGCAATTCTTGGTGGTGGCGTCGGTGGGGTGGCAGCGGCTTTGGCCGCCGCTCGTGGTGGGGCGAGCGTGATCCTCACCGAAGAGTTCGACTGGATCGGTGGGCAACTCACCTCGCAAGCCGTGCCGCCCGACGAACACCCCTGGATCGAAGACCGCGGCTGCACCCGGCTCTATCGCCAGTTCCGCGACGGCGTGCGCGGCTACTACGCCAAACATTACCCGCTCACCGATTCCGCAAAGAAGGCGAAGCACCTGAACCCCGGCAACGGCAGCGTGAGCAAGCTGTGCCACGAACCGCGGGTGGCGGCGGCTGTGCTACTGGAGATGCTCGCCCCGTACATCAGCCGTGGAAGCGTCCGCCTCCTGCAACCGCACCGGGTGGTGGGTGCCGACCTGACCGGCGACCGGCTCAAGGCTGTGGCTGTCAAGAACCTCCGCACCGGGCAAAGGATCGCGATTCAGGCGAGCTACTTCCTCGATGCGACCGAGTTGGGCGACCTGCTCCCGCTGGCGAAGGCCGAATTCGTCACCGGGGCGGAAGCCAAGAAGGAGACCGCCGAGCCGAGCGCGAAAGAGAAGGCCGAACCAGACAACCACCAGGCGTTTACCTGCTGTTTCGCGGTCAGCCATCATCCCGGCGAAGACCACACCCTCCCGAAGCCGGCCGACTACGACTTCTGGGCGAAGTACGTCCCGAAGATGACCCCCGCGTGGCCGGGTAAGTTGCTGTCGTGGGAGATGAGCCAGTACAACGAGCCGACGAAGGTGCGCAAGGTGGGCTTCGACCCGGCCAGGCCGACCGAGAAGGGCGTACTCAACCTCTGGACCTATCGCCGCATTGTGGACCGGGCCAACTTCGCCGACGACCAGTTCGCCGACGTCTGCCTCGTCAACTGGCCGCAAAACGACTACTGGCTCGGCAACCTGATCGGCCCCGATGCCGACAAACACCTCGCCGGCGGTAAACAACTCAGCCTGAGCCTGCTCTACTGGATGCAAACCGCCGCTCCGCGGGCCGACGGCAAGCTCGGCTGGCCGGGGCTGAAACTCCGCCCGGATATCGTCGGCACCGACGACGGGCTGGCGATGGCCCCCTACGTCCGCGAGTCGCGCCGGATCGTAGCCGAGTTCACCGTGTTGGAGCAGCACGTCGGCACGACGGCCCGCGAACTGGCGACCGGCAAGAAGCGGGGCGAGATCACCGCCGAAGCCTTCCCAGATACAGTTGGCATCGGCAGCTACCGCATCGACCTGCACCCGAGCAGTGGCGGCGACAACTACATCGACGTATCGAGCCTACCGTTTCAGATTCCCCTCGGCTGCCTGATCCCGAAACGGGTTGAGAACCTGCTTGCGGCGGGCAAGTGTGCCGGCACCACACACATTACCAATGGTGCGTTCCGCCTGCACCCGGTGGAGTGGAACATCGGCGAGGCAGCGGGAGCGTTGGCGGCGTGGTGCCTGAAACAAAAGGTGGCCCCGAAGGGCGTGCGAGCCGATGCGAAGAAGTTGAAGGCGTTTCAGGATCAGTTGAAGAACGACGGCGTGGAACTGGAATGGCCAGCCGAACTGGCGACCAAATTCCGCTAAGCCAACACGACTACCCCGACCTCGACGTGAGCCGATCCATGTTTCAGGCCGCCCTGATCTATCTGGCTGTGTTGCTTTCCATGAGCATCGTGACCACCCTCATCTACTGGTGGGATAAACGGCGTGCTGAGGCTGGTACGGGGCGGGTGCCGGAGAAGACGCTCCACCTGTTGGCATTCCTCGGCGGATGGCCAGGGGCATGGTGGGCACAACGGCAACTCCGCCACAAAACACGAAAGCTCCAGTTCCAGGTCGTCTTCTGGGTGCTGGTGACGATCCACCTCGGGGTGGTGTGTGTGATCGCATGGTTTCTGTACACGCGGCCCGATCTTGCCAGTTAAATCTGCACTCGCCGGTTGTAGATCCACCACTCGAGCAAGATCACTCCCAGGCCGACGGCCAAAATGACCTTCCATAGCTCGAACGGCACCCGCCGTGTGTCGCCCGCGGTCACGGTCGTGTCGCCCACCTGAAATTGTGCCACCGGTGCCAGGTTGCTCTCGTCGGCGTCGAGCAGGTTGACGGCGAACCGCCGCTGTTGCTTCCCATCGGCCGAATCCCACTCGGCACTGTAGACCCCCAGCGAGTCCGTCTCGCCGAACGCCACCTCTGGCCGACTGCCGCGGTCGAACGCCTTCGACGTGAGAGCATCGGGCTTCAACACACGCACCTCCTTCGCCGACCCCGGCCGCAAGGGCACCACATCGCCCGGCCGTAGGGTGTCGTCGATCCCGGCGAACCGCACATTCCCGAGTTGGGTGATCACATTGCGCAGGAACAGCGGGAAGTTCGGCTGAAGCGGCCAACTCGTGTGATAGACGCGGTCGGGTCCGTCGGCGTTCTCGGTCACGATGGGGAACGTGAGCACCACGTCGGTGAATGACTGCCGGGCGATGGCAACGGCCAGTTCCAGGTTCCCCTGGTCGGCCTGGTCGCGGCCTTCCAGCAGTTTGGGTGTGCGTGGCGGTAGCTTGGGGAATCGGAACGAACTATCGATGCCGATCTCTTCCACCCCGCCGAGATCCCGCATGAGTGGGTTTCGCCGGTCGGCTGCCTGCACCCGCGGACCTTTCACCTCCGTCACCGCCGGGCGTTCCTCGGTGCCGGGTTGACCCAGTGGGGCGTACTGCGGCGGCGGGTAGCCGATGAAAAATGTGTTTGCGGTTGGCATCTCGTCTTCTGTCTTCGGCCCGGTGCGGTCGAAGATGACGAGGTCGTATCGCCCATCACGGGCCGCCGCCATGTACTGCGGCCACTCGTCGGGCTGGGCATAGGTGAAGGTGGCGAACGACTTTGCTTCCTTGGTATCGAAGTAGAACCGCAGGATGCGATTCCCCTTGCTCACGACCAACACGCTGGCCTTACGGGCAACGCCGAACACGAGCACGGCCGAATCGTCGGCCTTCAGAGCGTCGCCGGCATGGTCGAGCCGCACTTCCAGTTGCAGGTCGGAGTTGTCGACGATGCCCTCCAGGGCGAAGGCGACATTCAGCATGTTCGACGGCAGACCGGGGGCTTGCATAGTGGCGACTTCGGGCTTCACCGCAGGCATGGGCGGGAGCACCACCACCTCCGGGCTGGCCTGCCCCGGCCGGCCGATCGGTGGGTAGACCTTCAGGAGCTTGCCGGCACCGTCTTTCATGTCGAGCCACACCTTCACTTCGCTCGCGTCGGGTCGGTAGTTGGCGAGGCGGGCCGTGGCGATGAAGCGGCCCTCCCGTTCGGCCTCGCGGGCCACGTCGAACCCCACGATCCCGACGTTGTCTGACCGACCGCCGCCGAGTTTGTCTGGCATGGCCGGGTAACGCACGCTCAGGTTCCGCAGGGCGAAGTCTTGCACGGAGGGGAAGCGGCCGTCGCTCAGCAGGTAGATGTCGGCCTCGAACCCATCTGGGCTGAAGTAGGTTCGCTCCTTGCCCGGCTCGGGGTCGGTCGGCTCGACCGCTTTGTTTTCGGTGCTGCGGAAGGGGTTGGCCCGGCTAGCGGCCAGGGCCAGGGCTTCGTCGATGCGGGTGAGGTGGTCGGTGGGAGTAATGGCGTCGATGGCCGCTCGCAGTTCGTCCTTGTTGGTGGTGTAGCTCTGGCGGATTTCGGCTGTGCTGTTGAACACGATCACCATTCCGGGGTCGCCATCGTGGGCGGCGTCCACCAGCTTCCGGGCCTCTGCCTTCGCCCAGGCCAGCCGGGTGGGGGCGACGTCGGTGGCGTTCATGCTCGCCGAGTTGTCGAGCAGGATGATGTAGTGCCGGCCGCCGGTGAGCGCCC
The DNA here is from genome assembly GCA_025459365.1 of Fimbriiglobus sp. Classification (GTDB taxonomy): domain Bacteria; phylum Planctomycetota; class Planctomycetia; order Gemmatales; family Gemmataceae; genus JALHQU01. The sequence continues at coordinate 5,170 of JALOQR010000181.1, read as the reverse complement.
CTTGCGTTCGCACTCCGAGCACGGCGTAGATCACGAGCAGGATGCACAGGAGTTGCAGCAACAGCAGGATATTCCGCCGCATCCACTGCATGAGCCGGTTGACGTGTAAATCCTCGATGCTCTTCTTCCAAAGGTAGGTGCTGGCGACGGTCATCGGCCGTCGTTTGAGCCGCAGGAAGTACAAGAGCACGATCGCCGGCGGCACGAAGAACAACACGAGGGCGGCGGGAGTGGCCAGGGCGAGGCGGTGGCTCAGGCCGAGGTTCCGTTCGGCCCACGCGTCAACGGTCGCCCCGTACCCGAACAGGTCGGCGGCGAAGGCCACCACTCCCGGCAGGGCGGCGACGAGCAAAACAACGATGCCGACGATGAAGAAGGTGCGCATCGGGTTTGTCGGGCTGGGAACGGGACCACTCAGGAAGTTGTTTTAGCAACTCGTCGCTGGCAACGTCGTCTCCCTTCCACGGCCGGCTTTCATGGCTCGCGGAATCGACCCCACTCACTCCGTGTTTGGCACTCGTTGTGTCGGATTGGTCGCTCTCGCGCAGCCGTGGGACGGCGGAAAATGCAGATTGTTCTCTAAGCGTCTGGTTCGCGGTGATTTCGTCGGCTTCCCCTCGACGCTGGTCGGTCGGCACCGATCGGCGGACTCATTCCGACCGCTGCGAGCGGCTGACGGCAATGGCTCCCCCCGAGGAATGCGGAAAGCGGATGGATCGCGTCGAGAATCGTGTCGGCCCGCACTTTTCGTCCGCCGTAAACGATGAAACGAAGAGGGGCGGCTACCGTCCCTCTGCCTCCACAATTGTGCAGGACCGCCGGCGTGATCCTCTCCCACAACCCCGCGGCCTCGTCCGACACGCCGTTCGCTCGGTCGTCGTCGCCCGTGCTCCAGTTGGCCCGGCAGGTCATTTTCGACGACGAGTGGGCGGAGGTGCCGGCCGATCTGAAGTCGGAACTGCTTGCCATCTCCGACCGCGACCTCGCCTTGCGGGCATTGGTGCAGGCCCAGTTGCTCACCCGCCATCAGGCGGCCGTCCTCCGTGCCGGCCACTCGGCCGATCTGTTCGTTGGCCAGTATCGCCTACTCGAACCTCTCGGCCGCGGTGGCATGGGTGTGGTCTACCGGGCCGATCACCGGTTTCTTCGACGGCAGGTCGCTGTCAAGGTCATGTCGTTCGCCGACCAGGAAAACCCTGGGCTGGCTAACCGTTTCTCGCTCGAAGCCCGGGCCATCGCCCGGTTGCAGCATCCGAATATCGTCGTCTGCCTGGATGCCGGGCGTGAGGCGTGGCCCTCTCGCCCGGGGGCATTTCGTCAGTACTTCGCGATGGATCTGGTGGGCGGTGCGAACCTGCACGAGGTGGTGGCCCGGCATGGTCCGCTGTCGGTGTCGCGGGCGGCGGCTCTGTTCCGCCAACTGGCCGATGCCTTGAGTGAGGCACACCGGTTTGGGTTGGTCCATCGCGACATCAAACCGAGCAACGTGATGGTGACGCCCGACTGGCGGGTGAAGTTGCTCGACTTCGGCATGGCCTTGCATCCCTCCGGGGCGAAAACACAACCCGGCTCGTTGCTCGGCACAGTGGGGTACATGGCCCCGGAACAGGCGAACAATGCGAGTAAGGTGGATGGCCGGGCGGACGTGTTTGCGCTTGGGGCCACGCTGTTCCTCGCTGTCACCGGCCGCGAGCCATTCCCGGGAGGCCAGAACCCACTGGCGGAACTGTTCCGCCGGTCGGAGGAGCCGCCCCCCCGTGTTCGCCAGTTCCAGCCCGATCTGCCGCCCGCCCTCGACGATCTGATCGCCCGACTCATGGACCCTGATCCAGACTGTCGGCCACCGTCGGCGGCGGCGGTGTCGAGCGGCCTGCTGCCGTTCGTCGGCTGGCGAGACGATCGGGCCGCGGAGGCGACCGTCCGCCCGCGGGTACTCATCGTGGACGACGACGACGATGTGCGGACGTACATCCGCTCGCTGCTGGCGACCGATTTCGACTGCGTGGAAGCGGCCGACGGACGGGCTGGATTGGCTCTGGCCGAGGGGGAGAAGTTTGAGTTGGCAGTGGTGGATCAGGAAATGCCGGGGATGGATGGTGCGCGGTTGATCGCCAGCATGCTGAAGGTGGCCCCGCCACCCGGCCCGAGGGTGCTTTACATGTCGGGCCGCATCCCCACCGAGGCGCTCGGCGGGTTGCTCCTCGCCGGGGCGGATGATTTCATCCGCAAGCCCTTCACCGGGCCGGAACTGACGGCTCGGGTGCGGGGGTTGCTCAGCCGGGCGGGCGGACGCGGTACCGGGGCGAGTGCCCTGCGGCCGGTCCCGCTATCTTCGATCGATGCGGTCGGCCCGCTTGGGTGCGGGGTGGCCGAGTTGCTGCAAGAGAATGGAGTACTGGCGACCGGGTATGCCGATCGGCTTGGGAAGTACCTTCAAGCTCTGTTAACAATAGTCGCCAGTGCCGCCGACTACGCTTCCTTCAGCGATGCCGACCCGATGACGACCCTCCAGCAGGCCGCCGTGCTGCACGATATTGGCATGGCGGCCGTGCCGCCGCTGATCCTGGGGAAAGCAGGGCGGCTCGACACAGAGGAGCGGTTGGCCGTGCGGGCCCACGCCGCGATCGGGGCGGAAGTCATCGGGCGAGTCGCCGCCCAGTACCCAACCTCCGCCGGGTTGCGTTTGGCGGCTGCCATTGCCCTCAGCCACCACGAACGGTGGGACGGCGCTGGGTACCCCGACGGACTGGCCGGAACGGCCATTCCCCCCGCCGCTCGTCTGGTCGCGATCGCGTCGGTGTACGACGCTCTGCGATGCCGCCGCCCGCACCGACCCGGCTTCACTCACGTTCGGGCGGTCCGCCGCATCGTCGAGGAGTCGGCTGGCGAATTCGACCCGGTGTTGGTGCAGGCGTTCGTCGCCGTTGCCCCGCGGTTCGAGGAAGCATTCGACTCCCGCCGGGCAGACTCCGGCCCGACTTCCCCGCTCCGAAGGCCGCCCGCCTGATCTTCCCATGCAATTGCCCGTCCTTTCCCTCGCCGACCTGGTCGACCTCGCCCGCCGACAGGCGGAGGCTCTGGAAGAGCATCAGCGACTCGGCCACCTGCGGACCGACCTGTGGGCCGCGCTCAATCAGCCTGGCCCGCTGGCCGACACTCTGCGGACTTCGGCCAGTGTCATCCATCGGCACACCGCCGCTCATTTCGTCCGCATCTGGACCCTGAACGACGCCGAACGGGTGCTCGAACTGGAGGCGAGCGTCGGCCGGTACACCCACACCGATGGCCGGCACGCCCGCATCCCCGTCGGTCAGTTCAAGATCGGTCGCATCGCCGACACCCGCACCCCCCATCACACCGACGATGTGCTGAACGATCCGGCCGTCGATCACACCTGGGCGGCCGCCGAGGGGTTGGTGGCGTTCGCAGGTCATCCGCTGGTGTCGGGGGAGCGCACGCTTGGTGTGCTCGCCATGTTCTCCCGACGGCCCATTTCGGCGGCCGTGCAGAACACCCTGGCAGTGTCGGCCGATGCCATCGCCAGCACCATCCACCGGGTGCGGACCCAGCGGGCGGCGGGTGAAGCCGAGGCCCGGCACCGGGCGATCGTCGACTCCGCCCTCGATTGCATCCTCTCCATCGACCGCGAAGGGCGAGTGGTGGAGTTCAACCCGGCGGCCGAGCGGACGTTCGGGTACACGCGGGCCGAGGTTCTTGGCTGCCCGCTCGACGATCTCATCCTGCCTCCCGCTCACCGTGGCGCCCACCGCGCGGGGATCGCCCGCTACCTCCGCACGGGTCAGTCCGACTTGCTCTGCCGACGGTTGGTTGGGTTGCCGGCCATTCGCAAGGATGGGGCCGAGTTCCCGGTCGAGTTGACAGTGGTGCCGACGGAACTTGGCGGGGCGCTGGTGTTCACCGCCTTTCTGCGGGACATCACTGCTCAACAGGCCGCCGAGGTTGAGCGGCGAGCCGCCGAAGAGGAACTGATGCGGGCGAAGGCGGCCGCCGAGGAGGCGAACCGGGCGAAGTCGCACTTCCTGGCCAACATGAGTCATGAGTTCCGCACGCCAATGGCGGCGGTGGTTGGCTACGCCGATATGCTGCACGACCCGCGGCTGACCGTCGGCGACCGGGTGCGGGCAACCCAGGCCATCGCCCGCAACGGCCGGCACCTCATCACCCTCATCAACGATGTTCTCGACCTTGCCAAAATCGAGTCGGGGCATCTGGAGGTAGAGGCCTTGCCCTTCCGCCTGGGGCGGGTGGTGGATGAGGCGGTGTCGGTCGGCGAAGTCGCAGCGGCGGAGCGTGGGGTGGAACTGGTCGTCACACCGGTGGGGCCACTCCCGCGGACGGTCACCTCCGACCCCACCCGCGTGCGGCAGGTGCTCGACAACCTCATCTCCAATGCCGTCAAATTCTCGCATCGTGGGGGGCGGGTGGAGGTACGGCTGCGGGCCGACGACGCTTCCGAACCGCGGCTGGTGGTGGAGGTGGAAGACCACGGCATCGGGATTCCGCCGGAGGTGCTCGCCCGCCTGTTCCACCCATTTACACAGGCCGATGCGAGCACTACGCGGAAGTATGGCGGCACCGGCCTGGGGCTGAGTATCTGTCGCCGGCTCATGCATGTTCTCGGCGGCGAACTCTCCGTCCGGAGCGAGCCAGAGGTGGGAAGTTGCTTCACCGCCACCCTCCCACTCAGCCCGACCGACCTTGCGGATCTGGTCGATCCCGCCGATGCTGCCGTGGAATCGCGGTTGGCGACCCCACTCCGGAAAGCCCCTCGCCTCACCGGACAGGTGTTGTTGGTCGACGACAACGCCGACAACCGCACCATCCTTCGCTTCGTGTTAGAATCGGCAGGGCTGCAGGTGACTACGGCGGACGATGGGCGGGAGGCGGTCGAGCGGGCCACCGAACGCGAGTTTGACGTCATCCTGATGGACATGCAGATGCCGGTGCTCGACGGGTACGCGGCCACGAGCCACCTACGGCAAATGGGGTATGGGCGGTCGATCGTCGCCCTCACGGCACACGCCATGCGGGGCGACGAAGAGAAGTGCTTGCTGGTCGGGTGCAATGCCTACCTGACGAAGCCTGTGGATACCGACCGACTGCTCGCCGAGGTGGCCCGGCAAATCCCGTCGCGGAGTTGGGTGGTCAA
>JALOQR010000011.1 GCA_025459365.1 Fimbriiglobus sp. | reverse complement strand
CTATAAAACGGAGTCGATTGGTAGGGGCAGTTAGCTCAGTTGGTAGAGCGAGCGACTGAAAATCGCTAGGTCCCCGGTTCAACCCCGGGACTGCCCACTCGGAAAAAGCCGCCGCAAGCCCTGACAAGTCAGTGGTTTATGGCGGCTCTCTTTATTTCACACCGCCCGCACTTTCATCGGACGCCGGCTTGGTTGTACCCAGGGTTGTACCCGAATCTGGTCCGCCCTGGCGTTCCCCGTCTCATGGCGGCAAGTTTGGCCCTCGGTCCGTGGCCGATCCGTCGGTCTGTCAGGCCAGTTTACGAGTGCAGATTCGACCCGGCTTGGGCTGCGGTGAACGATTCGAGATACACGACCTGGAACGTCTCTGGCAGCTTCTCCACGTCCGAACGAGATCGGCCTGCCCCCCTCCGCGTCCCTGACGCCCCACGCCCTGACGACCTCGAACACTTCCGACCTGGTCAGCCACACCCGCTTCACCCGACAGCGGAGTACGAAGGGGATGTCGTCCAGCATCCGCCAGCCCGTCGCGCGAGCCAGGGCCTCAGTCGATACCAGCGACACGATCCACCCGCCTAGGTCGGATCGGCGGGTGGCGATCACCGCGAAGTACGTCGTGGTCTCTCGGCCTCTCCCTCTCCGCCGAGCCGGAACAGGAACTTCACTCGCTTGAGGCTCACCGTCGGACACGGGTCGAAGTCGGGCGTGGCGACGAACCGCCCGCTGATCTCGCCGGCCTCGGAGATGCCGTGGAAGCGGAACAGGCCATGTTCGAGTCCATCGAGGTATTCTACAACCGCGAACGATTGCACTCATCACTGAACTACGTCAGCCCGGCGACGTTCGAATCCCAACAACCCACCCACACCGTCAACAAGTAGTGGGGAATTCCACCCGTCGTCCACATCTGAAAAGCTCTAAGTCCAAAGGAAAACGCCACTTGGGGAAAGCCCAAGTGGCGTCAATTTGGAGGCGGCGGGAATCGAACCCGCGTCCCGAAGTGCCGGTCTGCCGGCGTCTACGTGCGTAGCGTGCTTAGGCTCGGGGCCTACCAAATGGCTGCCCCGCGTTCGCTTCCACCAGCCCCAACACGCGGAGTCTGGAAGTTGCTATCGGTCAGGAGTTTAACGAACGCCGCCACCGAAGCGAGCCGGTTGCCCGACCCTCGAGCGTCCGCGAGCCTGAATTGCGTCCGGATGCGTTCCTCTCAGGCGGGAGGACCGCAAACGGCTGGGGGCTAGTTAGGCCGCCAGGGAGTACTGAGTTTCAGCACATAATTTGTGATCGGCTATTAACGAGGCCAACCGATCAACCTCGGCACGCGGCACAACAGCTCGATTCACCCGGTCGAAACCATTTCGCCCCCGGAGTAGTGCCAGTGTACGCCGACACTCGGCGAAAAGGAAGGGCCACCCCTCCACCGTCTAGGAATGGGGTATGAACAAAACGCCCCGCACGCGTGACCTGGTTCTCGTACTCGGCGACCAACTGAACGCCGATTCGTCCGCCTTCGATACCTTCGACCCCACCACCGACGCCGTGTGGATGGCCGAAGTGAAAGAGGAATCGACGCATGTGTGGAGCCACAAGGCCCGCACGGCGGTGTTCCTCGCCGCCATGCGGCACTTTCGCGATCGGCTCAGATCTCAGGGGTACCGCGTCGAGTACCGTGAACTCACCGACCCCACGAACCGTGGCTCGCTGGCAGCGGAGTTGAAACGGGCGGTGAAGGCGGTTCAACCACTACGGCTGATCGTTGTAGAACCGGGCGACTTCCGCGTACTCGAATCGCTCCAGGAAGCGGCGAAGTCCCTCGGCCTGCCCCTTGACGTTCGCACCGACCGCCACTTTTTCAGCACGCGGGCCGACTTCGACGCCCACGCCGCCGGGCGTAAGCAACTTCGCCTGGAATTCTTCTACCGCGAACTGCGGAAACGGACGGGGGTGCTCATGGCTGACGGTGAGCCGGTCGGCGGGGAATGGAACTTCGACATCGAGAACCGCGGTAGTTTCGGCAAGGGTGGCCCTGGTGAAGTGCCCGAGTGCCTCTCGTTTCCGCCCGATGCGGTTACTCGCGAGGTGCTTGCGATGATCGGCGAGCAGTTCGCCGACCACCCCGGCTCACTCGGGCACTTCGACTGGCCAGTGACACCCGCCGACGCTGAGCTGGCACTGGCCGACTTCATCGAACACCGCCTGCCGCTGTTCGGACAGTATCAGGATGCGATGTGGACGGCCCAACCGTACCTGTACCACTCGCGGTTGAGCGCCTCCCTGAACTTGAAGTTGATCGACCCCCGGCGGGTGGTCGCCGCAGCCGAAGAGGCGTACCGGAACGGTCATGCACCGCTGCCGGCAGTGGAAGGTTTCATCCGACAGATTCTCGGCTGGCGGGAGTATGTCCGTGGCGTGTACTGGCGGTTCATGCCGGAGTACCTCACTCGCAACGCCCTGAACGCCACCGCTCCACTGCCCGGCTTTTTCTGGACGGCCGACACCGACCTGAACTGCCTGCGGCACGCTCTGGGGCAGACGCTGGAGTACGGGTACGCCCACCACATCCAGCGACTGATGGTGACTGGGCTGTTCTGCCTGCTGCTGGGCGTCGAACCGCGGCAGGTTCATGAGTGGTATCTGGCGGTGTATGTCGATGCGGTGGAGTGGGTGGAGGTGCCGAACGTGGTCGGGATGTCGCAGTTTGCCGACGGCGGGGTGATGGCGAGCAAGCCCTATGTCGCCAGCGGGAAGTATGTGCAACGAATGAGCAACTACTGCACCGGCTGCCGGTACGACCCGGCGAAGAGCACCGGCGAGCGGGCGTGCCCGTTCACCACCCTCTACTGGGACTTCCTGATGCGGCACGAAGCACTCCTCGCCGCCAACCCTCGCACGGTGATGCAGGTGCGAAATCTGAACCGCATGAAGACCGACGAGAAGAAAGCGATCCGCGACGCCGCCGGCCGGGTGCGGCTGAAGATGGCCGAGTAGCCGCCTACAATTCGGCATCCCTGTGGAGTCTGCCATGTCGAGCGAAATCGCCACCTTGGGCGGTGGGTGCTTTTGGTGCCTCGAAGCGGTGTTCGAGAAGGTGAAGGGCGTGAGCCGGGTGGTGTCCGGGTACACCGGCGGGCATGTGCCGAACCCGACTTACGAAGCGGTGTGCGAGAAGACGACCGGCCACGCCGAGGTGGTGCAAATCACGTTCGATCCGACCGCGGTGAGCTACCAGCAACTGCTTGAAGTGTTCTTTGCTATTCACGACCCGACGACGCTCAACCGCCAGGGGGCAGACGTCGGCCCACAATACCGCTCGGCGATCTACTTACACACCGATGCCCAGAAGCAGACCGCCGCGGAGGTCATCGCTGCGCTCAACATGAGCGTATTCGGCGGGAAGATCGTCACCGAACTGACCCCGCTCGACGTGTTCTACCCGGCCGAAGACTACCACCAGGGGTTCTACCGCAACAACCCGATGCAGGGCTATTGCATGGCGGTGGTGTCACCGAAAGTGGCGAAGTTCCGCAAGCAGTTCGCGGGATTACTGGGCGGGTGAGTTGCATTGAGGCAGGTGACGTCTCGGGTTAACGTGCCTCGGCCTCGGCCCGGCGGTTGAGGGCCTTGTGCGACTGACTCCCGCCGACCGCTCCGTCGTGGTCGCCCCCGTTCACTACCCGACCATCTTGAATGACGACGACCACATCGGCCCGTTTCACCGTACTGCTCCGGCGGGCCAGGATCACGATGGTGCGACCGGGTTGAAGGCGGGTGATGGCGTCGTCGATGAGGGCAACGCTGTCGGGGTCGAACGGCTCGGCCGGTTCCTCAATCACTAGCACCGCGGGGTCGCGGAGTACGGCCCGTGCCAGGGCAATGCGGAACCGCTCGCCCGGTCGCAGGGCTACCCCACCTCCGCCGACGATCGTCTCGTATCCGCTCGGCAGTTGCTGGACGAACCCGTGTGCGTGGGCCACCTTGGCCGCCTCCACGATCTGCGGGCGGGTGAACGAATCCCCACACCCGATGTTGTTCGCGACGGTGTCGGTGAACGTGGTGTGCTCGGCCAGCACCATCGCCACCTGAGTACGCAGCGATTCAAAAGTCACCCACCGGGTGTTCTCCCCATCGAATCGAATCTCGCCGGCAGTCGGCTCGACAAATCGGGTGAGGAGGAAGGCGAAGGCGCGGGCCTCGTCGGGGTCGGAGCAGAGCACGGCCGTTCGTTTGCCCGCCGGGATGCTCGCCGACACCTGTTCCAGCACCATTCGCCCGGTGCCCGGTTCACGGTAGCTCACTTCGAGCAAGTCCAGCTTACGGGTGAGCGGTTGCAGAAACTTCGCAGTGATCGGCTGGCCGGCGTCGGTGCGGCGCTCGAGGAATTCATCGACTTCTTCCTCAGCGGCCCGCCCGCGGCGGACCTTCACATTCGCCGCGACCCATCGGAGGGTGCCGATGGCAATGGCTACCGCGCAGGCCGCTTGCACCGCCAACCCAGCCGGGCTGAGTTGACCCCCCAGCAGCACCCGCACGGCGACATAGAGCACCAGCACCCCGGTGATGGCCGCGACCCCGTAGAGTGTCGGCCGCGACAACACTTCACCACGGTGCCGCCGACGGGCCGTTTTCGCCAGGTCGGCCAACTGTCGCTCCACTCGCGTCTGGCTGAACCGCTCCATCAAGTAGCATTTCACCAGCAGCATCAGCCGCAGACTTTCTCGCATGACCGACATCTGCAGGGCGGATCGCCGCTCAGCCACGCGCGCGTCGCGGCGGAACCATGCGGCCGACTGCCCGGCGATCAGCCACACCAGCCCGCCCAGAAACAGCACCGCCAGCCCGACCCACAGGTGAACGACGAGCAGGACAATGCCGGCGGTGGCCAGGAGAGTCACCACCCGTGGGACGGTGGTGCGTGCGGCGATGTCGGCTTCCTGGATGTCTTCGATTTTGTCGGTGATGAGCCGGCCTACTTCGCTCTGTTCGTCGGAATCGGTGGCTAGGGTGCCGAGTCGGTAGCAGTGGGTGTACACATCGCGGCGGAGCAAGCGGGCGTCTTCAATGGCAGCGGTGCCGGCGAGGTGAGCGGCGGCGTTCAGCAACAAGATGCGGAGGATGAGCAACACAATCGCAGCGATGGCGAGTTGCGTCACCAACCCATTGGCGGTGTTTGCCCAGGTGTTCCAACCCGCCGCCCATTCGAGCAGCGGCTTTACCGCTGGGCTGATCCAGTGGCCCTCGACCCGGAGAGCGGTCGCTTGCAGACCCTCCGCTCCCACTCCTTGGCCCGTCACTTGATCCACCGCCAGAAACACCACCGGCATGAGCAGCACAAGGCAGACGGTCGCCATCACCGAGCAGGCGACGGCCATTACACCGGCGGCGGCGGACGGCGAGGATTCGGTTGGTGGACTGCTCACGGGGCACCTCGGTGGGCGCGGCGACGGGGTCAACTGGATTAAAAGTACCACCCGGCCGGATGGCTGGCACAGGGCAAATCGCGCGAACGCAGCCGGCGACCGGGGGGAATGTCGGGATTGGGGGGCTGGAAACGAGCGTTGGTCATGGTTCACCTCGGAGGGCGGCGAGGGCGACCGCATCGCCGCCGACGCTCAATTGCGCAAAACTCGCCCTTCGCAGCCGGCCTTGCAGGGGCCGTCTGCCTCGGTTATGCCCCTGGCTCGCCTGACTCCGCGGACCGGGGGGACCGCCATGACTCGTCGGCTAATCGCGCTTGCCGCGGCTGGGTACGCCGTTTCACTCACCGGTTGCCTGACCTGGCCTTCGCCCTCCGCTGTCCCGCACCCGGCTGGTAAGGTGGTCGAGACTCCACAAGCCACGCCGGCCGATGGTGAGGTGGCCGAACGGGTCGATCACGTCGGCAACGAACTGCTCGCCAACACCCCGCTCGGCATTCCGGAAGTCGATTTCTTCGTGGTCGGGTCGAAGACGATGGAGTTGTACCACCAGAACGGCCGCACGCTCTACATCAGCGATGCCCTGGTGAATCACTGCAAGACCGACGACGAACTGGCCGCCGTGCTCGCCTTGGAGATCGGCCAGATCACCGCCGAGTTCCGCCGTGGGGTGCGGAAACAGGCCCGCGAGCCGATGCCAACGGTCGCCAATGGGCCGAAGTTCGACGGCACCACCGACTTCGACCCGGCCCGCGACATGCAACTCGCCCAACTGGACAAGGCCCGACAGTCGCCCGCCGCCCGCCAGGACTGGCCGACCGTCGATCCGAAAGAGATCGCCGCCGAACTGCTGAAGAACGCCGGCCGTGACCCGAAACGGCTCATCGAGGTGGTGCCACTGGTGCGAGACGCGAACAACGGGCCGAACGCCGGCCGCCTCGGCACCGCCGCCGCCGCTCCGAAGTGGTCGTGGTGATTGACGCTCCCCGGCCGGCCACATTTACTGACCCTTCGACATCCTCTCCCATCCGTCGAAGGTGGTGCGTCGTGAAACGGAACATATGGCGGGCGGCGGCAGCCGTCCTGGCGGCGGCCCTCGTGGCGGTCATCCCGGCGTGCGGCGGGAGCGGCGGCGGTGGGAGCGGCCGGGCCGGCAAGGTGCGTGTGGCGATCGTCACCAACGTCGCCGACCCGTTCTGGGACATCTGCCAGGCCGGGGCGGTGAAGGGCGCGGCCGACTTCGACCTCGACGTGACCTTCAAGCAACCGGCCGAGATGGTGGTCAAGACGCAGATGGACATCGTCGACGACCTGACCAAGGTCGGCATCAAGGGCTTGGCCGTCAGCGTCATCAACCCCAAAGAACAAACGCCCAAGCTCAAGGCCATTGCCCAGGACCTGCCGCTAAACAACTTCCTGACCATGGACAACGACGCCCCCGAGAGCGGGCGGCTGTGTTACGTCGGGGTCGACAACTACGAGGCCGGGAAAGAGGTCGGGCGGATGGTAAAGGCGACCCTGCCCAACGGGGGCACTCTCGCGCTATTCATCGGTAGCACCGACTCGGACAACGGAGTGAAGCGGGTGGCCGGCGTGCTGAGCGAACTGGCCGGCAAAGACGTGCGGTCCGAAGTGGCGGCCGGGAAGTACGAGGCCAAGTACGGCGGCTTCACCCTCCACCGCAGCCAGCCGATCACCGACGGCGGAGACAAGAACAAGGCCGCTGCCAATGCCGGCGACACCCTGGAGCAACTCAAGGGCACGCCAAACCTGGTGTTCGTCGGCCTGTATGCGTACAACCCGGCGAAGATCCTCGAAGCCGCCCGTACCAAGGGGATGGCCGGGAAGGTGAAGATCATCGGGTTCGACGAAGACACCGTCACCCTCGATGGCATCGACAAAGGCGAGATCGTCGGCAGTGTGTCGCAAGACCCCTACAACTACGGCTACGAAACGGTGAAGTGGCTGCGGCACACCATCGACGGCAAAGACAAGAAACAACTCCCGCAAGATCCCACCCCATTCAGCCTGGTGACGAAGGATGGCGGTGCCCCGGTGAAACGGACGGTGAGCGTGAACGGCGTGCAGAAAGAGATCGAGGTGAAGCAGCGGAAGGCGAGCGAGTACAGCAAGTTGGTGCAGGACGCCTACGCTGCGGCCAAGGCGGCGAAGTAATCTCGTAGGGCCGTCGGGGCAGTAATGCCCCACGCAATACCCACCTCCACGTGGGTCGCGCCGGACGAAACCGTCCGTGCCGACCCATCCCTCCCCGTTCGTGCCATGTCCACCCCACTCATCGAAGCGGTTGGCGTCCGCAAGCAGTTCCCCGGCGTGCTCGCCCTCGATGGGGTGAACTGCCGGGTAAACCGCGGTGAGGTGCTGGCCATCGTCGGTGAGAACGGAGCAGGTAAGTCCACACTGATGAAGGTGCTTGCCGGCGTGTACCAGCCCGACGGTGGTGAGGTGAGGCTGAACGGCGAACCGGTGAAGTTCCCCACGCCGCAGGCAGCCATGCGGGCGGGCGTCAGCCTCATCCACCAGGAGTTGAACCTCGCCGAGAACTTGTCGGTCCTCGACAACCTGTTCCTCGGTCGCGAGCCGACCGTCGGCGGGCCGCTCCGTCTGCTCGACCGCCGCGGCACCATCGCTGCTGGCCGCCGCCTGCTCGAACGGGTTGGCCTGCCACCCGACGACCTGTCCCGCACTGTCGGGGAACTCGCCCCCGGTCAGAAGCAACTCGTCGAGATCGCCCGCGCGCTCGGCCTCGATGCCAAGTTGCTCATCATGGATGAACCGACCAGCAGCCTCACCCAAAAGGAAACGGATCGGCTGTATGCCGTGATCGATGACCTGAAAGCGGGCGGCGTGTCGGTGATGTATATCTCGCACCGCCTCGCCGAGATCAAACGATGCTGCGATCGGGCCGTCGTCCTCCGCGACGGCAAGAACGCCGGCGAACTGACGAAGGCCGAGATCACCCACGACAACCTCGTGCGGTTGATGGTCGGCCGCGACCTGAAGTCGTTCTTCCCCCGTACCCGCCCGCCAGTGCCAGCCGACACCCCTCCTCTTCTTGAACTGTCCGGCCTGACCTACCGCAACGGCCCTCCGCATACGGTGTCGTTGGCGGTTCGGCCCGGTGAAGTGCTCGGCATGGCCGGGTTGGTCGGGGCCGGGCGGACGGAACTGAGCGAGGCGGTGTTCGGGTTGCGGCCGGTCACCGGCGGGTCGATCACCCTGGAGGGAAAGCCGCTCCGCATCCGTCGGCCGGGCGACGCGGTGCGGGCGGGGGTGCTGCTAGTGCCCGAGGACCGGCGGGCGCACGGGCTGGTGCTGGAACAGAGCGTCGGGTTCAACCTGAGCCTGCCGAACCTGGGCCGGCTCTCGACCGGCCTGCTCATCCGCCCGCGGGATGAGGCGAAGTTGCACGCGGAGGGGATCGCCTCGCTGCGAGTCAAAACGCCTTCAGCCCGGCAAGCGGTTGGGTTGTTGAGCGGTGGCAATCAACAGAAAGTAGTCTTCGGTAAGTGGCTGGCCCGCGGGCCGAAGGTGCTCATCCTCGACGAACCGACCCGCGGGGTGGACGTGGGCGCGAAGACCGAGATCTACGCCCTCATCGATGACCTGGCCGCCCGCGGAGTCGCGGTGTGGATGATCACCTCCGATATGGAAGAGTTGCTCGGAGTCTCGGATCGGGTGGTGGTCATGCACGAGGGGCGGTTGGCCGGCGAACTGGCCCGAAGCCAACTGAACGAAGAAGCAGTGATGCGGCTGGCCACAGGCGCGTCCTGATTGGCGAGTGACGGGCAATAGCCCGCTGGTGTGATTGGTGACCAGGGAGCAAACGCCCCCCGCTCGCCGATGGAGGCACGATGAACGAGAAGGTCAAGTTCGGTGCGGCTCTCGGGGGCGGGTTTGCCGTCGCTGCCGGGGTGTGGTTCGCCACACACACATACCACGACCCGAAAGACCACCTCCCCGCCCCGTGGTCGGAGGCAACCCTCACCGCCTGGTTCATCGCTGCGGCGGTGGCGGTTGGCGTGCTGGCGTACTCGTTCGAACTCACCCGCCGCAACCTCCAGCGTCTGGCAGGTGTCACTCTCTTGCTCGGCGGGTTGCTCGCCGCCCTCGGGTACAGCGGGCACCAGAAGGTGCAAGAAAACGAGCCACTCATCGACACCCTCACCAGCCGCATCGAACGGCTGCAACGCGAAGGGAATACGGCCGAGGCGACCGACCTGCGGGAGCAGGTGGTGAAGCTTCAACAGAACCCGGCGTTCGGGCGGACCAACGTATTCGAGAAACTGAACCGGCACGGCGAATACGGCATCCTCTGCATCGGGGCCGGCTTGCTCATCCTGGCCGGCGGTATTGATCTGTCGGTCGGGTCACTGGTCGGCCTGGCAGCAGTCTTGTTCGGGGTGCTGGTGGAGAAGGGGGTCCACCCGTTCCTGGCGCTGCCGGCGGTGCTGGCCGTCGGGGGGACAGTCGGGCTGATTCACGGGCTGATGGTAACGCAAGTACGAGTGCAAGCGTTCCTCGTCACGCTGTGCGGCATGTTCGTGTACCGCGGGCTGGCCCGCACCATTTCCCCCGGCAGTCCCGGCATGGTGCGGGCGCAGGAGGTGTGGCCGGACTTCTCCGCCCCGCTGATGCAATTGCGGCAGTGGCTGACCGGGATTGGTGCTGATGAGCGGCTCGGCTTCCCCGGTGTATTCGTCCTCATGCTGGTGTTGGCGGCAGTGGCGGCGGTATTCCTACACCGTTCGGCATTCGGCCGTTACTGGTACGCCATTGGCTACAACGAGCAGGCCGCACGCTACGCCGGCGTGACAGTGTGGCGACACAAGGTCGCCGTGTTCGCTGTTTGCTCGCTGCTGGCGGCACTGGCCGGGGTGATTCGCTTTCTCGGGGCCGGGTCGGTCACGCCGAGTAGCGAGGGGCAGAGCTTCGAGTTGTATGCCATCACCGCTGCTGTCCTCGGTGGGGTGAGCCTCAAGGGGGGCGAGGGGACGGCAGTGGGGATGGTGCTCGGGGCGCTAGTGCTGCCGGTGGTGAACACCCTGATGAACTTCGCCAAGATCCCTTCGGAGTGGGAGCCGTGGCTGATCGGCCTGATCCTGCTCTTCGGCACGGTGGCGGACGAACTCATCCGCCGGTCGCGGGGTGGGCGATAACGAACCTCGGTGGGGATTTCCACTCCCCCATTGAGGTCCAGACAGCCGTTCGCCCGATATAGTAATCGACGCCGGTGGGCCAACCGTCCACCGGCGTCGTTGCGTTGTGTAACGGGTCGGGTGAGCCGGCGGGGTTTGCCGTTGCCCCTTCTCGTACGCCGCCTCTACGATGAGTCACCCGACATGTCTGCCGGACCTCACCCGGAGCGACCTATGAAGATTCGGTATCCGCTGGCATTGTCCGCCGCCATTGCCGCCGCCGGTGTGGCCGCCGCCCAGCCGGTGCAGGTGCAGATCCAGAGGGTGCAGGTCCGCCCGGCACTGGTCGACCCTGTACCCTCTCTCCCTGCCACCCCGACCGACAAACCAGAGGAAACCAAACCGGCCGTGGCCGCCGACCCCAACCCGAAATCGCTCGTGGTGCCTGAGCAGGAGTTGAAGCAAGCGAAGGAACTGGCAAATCAACTTGGCCACCCCTCGTATCCGGTGCGGGAGAAGGCCAGCCGCGAACTGGCCAAAATGGGGCGGATGGCTCTGCCGGCCATACAGGAAGCGCTCGGGTCAAACGAGCCGGAGGTTGTGCAGCGGGCCGAGGCGTTGCTGCCGAGGGCCGAGGCCGACGACATGAAAGCGCGGGTGGCCTGCTTCCTGGCCGATGTCGGCGGAAAATTCACCCACACTCTGCCAGGGTGGGATCAATTCAAGCTGGTCGCCGGGAACGATGCCTCCAGTCGCAAACTCTTCGCCGAGATGCTCAAGTCGTCTGTCACCCACCAGATGCTACTGGTGGTCGATAAGGGGTTGGAAGAGGCGAACTCCGTCCTGAGCCAGTACGTCACCCGCGTGTGGGAGGCCCAGAACGGGTTCGCCCGCCGCGGCGGGTTCGGCGGTGGGAATGGGGGGCAGGCAAAACTGGGCGATCTGGTGGCCGCTCTGTTCGTCGAGGGTCAGTTCAGCGACAAGGATCTGATGATCCAGGCGAGCATCCCGTTCGGGTGGGGGAACAACGGCGCTCAATCGGCGGCCAACTACGTTTACAACGTGCCCGAAGTGTCGAACGCCATGTACACCGGGTCAGGCGAGTACGGCGCACCGATCCGCAAGATCATCCTGCAATGGATGGATACCCGCACGACTGCTGCCAACGCCAACCAGGCCTATCAGTTCGCCCAGAACATGTTCGCCAACGACCCAAAGAAGAAACTGAAGTACGCTGCCCGCGTGCTGGAAAGCGAAGGTGGGCAGAACAGCGGCTACAACAAACAAAACGTCCTCCAGAACCTGGCCAACCAGCCCGATTTGCTCCGCCCGCTCGTGCCAGCCATCGCCAAGTGCTTCGACGACACCCACCTCTTGTGGAACTGGCAGAGTGGCAATCCGGGGTTCGACATCCAACTCCGCGACTATGCTCTCGCCTACGCCATTCAACTGACCGACCAGAAACCGGAAGACTATGGAATGAGCCGCACCAGCGGGCAGGGGACGGGCAAGGCGTTCGGGTTTAACGCCTTCTATTTCAAGGACGACACTCCGCCCAAGAATGGGCCGGGGGGCGCGGTACTCGTTCGCCCTGGCCGTGGAGTCCCCATCGAGCCTGTGGAGCCGAAGAAGGGCGACAAGAAAGACGAGAAGAAGGAAGAGGGGAATAAGTTGTCGCAGGACGACCGCCGTAAGGCGGCGGTCAAGAAATGGAACGAATGGGTACAGGCGAACATCGGCATTGGCGAGAAAGAACCGGCTGAGGACGCACGCAAGAAGTGGGAGGCATGGGCTGCCACTCCACCCAAGAAGACCGAGCCGAAAAAAGAGGAGCCGAAGAAAGAAGAGCCGAAGAAAGAGGAGCCGAAGAAGTAAGAACCTTCTGGCCGTCGGAGGGGTTGAATCGGTTAGACTTGCAGGGCACCCCAGTCGTCGGGGTGCCCTGTGCCGTTCATATGTCTCGCATGGTACCGATCAGCACCCACCACCTCACCCGTCCGCTTGAGTTCGGAGTGATTGTCTGGAACTGTGCTCCCATTGGCGGTAAGGTGTTGGTGACTCGAACCCTCCTGCCTCACCGTCCAATCGATCCCTCACCTTCCCAGGGCTATCCCATGTGCCCAATCTCCCTGGCCGTCGCCCTTGCCACTCTCCCTCGCATCCCTCCGCTCGCCCTGGACCCCGATCCCGCGTCTCTGGTCGTGACCGCCGACGACGACGCCAAAGCCCGTGAACTGGTGGCCGCTCTCGGCAACCCCTACTTTCCGGCCCGAGAAGAAGCCTTTCTCGAACTCCGTGAACTCGGCCGGCTCGCTCTGCCCGCAATCGTGGATGCGATCGAGAATTCGCAGATTCCGGAGGTGGCCCGGCGCTGCGAGTTGCTGCAACCGCGAGCCTACGCACTGGAAGTCCGCGCCCGCGTCGATTGTTTCTCTGCCGACACTGCCGGCCGGTTCAAGCACGACCTGCCAGGGGCCGATCAGTTCTTTGCCATCACTGGTCGCACTCCCGCCGCCCGGCAACTCTACCGCGATCTGCTTCTCTCTCCGAACCGCGATCTCGTCACCTCCGTCGGGCAACCAAACGACGAGGTGGCCGAGCGGGTCAACGCCCGGCGGGCCGAACTCACCCCACGCCGAACACCAGGCGTGGCAACGAACACCACTCAGGCCTCGGCCGACGATGTAATCGCCGTGCTGTTCGTCGAGAGCACCATCCCGGACGGCGGCGGTGGGGTCGGGGTGAACGCCCCGACATACTTGCTTACTCAAAGCCAGCTTCGCACCGCGCTCGACTCCGACCCACGGCGGGAGGCTCTGGCTGCCATCACCGCTCGCTGGCTCGACACCCGCACCGACGTCCGCACCCTGTCGCTGGCCATGAGCGTGGCCGCCACCTTGCGGCAGCCAGTGGTGCCGCTCGCCCGGAAGTTGCTGGCCAACGAGAAAGCGACCCCGTCGCAACGAGCGACGGCCCTCTGCAAGGTGGCCCAGGCCGGCACGCTCGACGACCTCGCCGTGTTCGCCCCTCTGCTGGACAACGAGGCGGTGGCGTTTAATGGGGTGATCGTGGTCAATGGCCAGCGGCAGAACAATCCTATCCAGTTGCGCGACGTGGCCCTGGCCATGAGCCTGCTACTCGCCAAGAAGGAACCAATCGATTACGGCATGACCTCACGGTACCCAGGTACTCCCTCCGATAGCCTGAAGTACAGCTACTACAACTTCTTTTTTGACGACCAGGACGGCAAAGCCGAGGAGCGGCGTGCTGAGGCCGTCGGCCGGTGGTACGAGTGGGCCGGGAAAAACGTGAAGGGATACCCGAAAGCGCCCCCGCCGAAGGAGAAGCAGAAGAAAGGAGACGAAAAGAAGGAGGAGAAAAAGGACGGGTGAGCCACTGACGACCCGGCTCGACTCGGCGTTCACTTGATCTGGCCGAATCGCCCTGTGTGGTCTAACATCCTTGCAATTCTTACCGACACGCCCGAAGCCGGGGTGATCATGTCTCCGATCTCTGCACTGGTCGCCTGTGCTTTCCTCCTGAACCCACACCCGGCACCGTCCCCGCTCGCTGGCACCTGGGTGCTGGCCAAGGGTTCGGCCGACTTGCCGAAAGGGGTGACGTTCATCACCGTCTTCGCTGCCGATGGTGGCATGCTTCTGCGGTTCGACACCGGCGATCCAAGGCGGGACGTGGTCCACAAGGGGCGGTACAAGCTGAACGCAGGCAAACTGGCGTACTCGCTGAACACCGGGTCGGGCGAGCGGAGCGAAACTTTGACCGTGAAGACGCTCACTGCCGAGGTGCTGGTGGTGGTCGACCCGGACGGCAAGACCGAGGAGTTCCGCCGCCAGCTGCCGAAGAAGTGACCCGCGACCTGGCGTTCGGCGACTACGACTAACACTCGACCCATGACTGCCCGCTGCACTCCACCGGGTCCGCGTGTACTCTCGGTCGGTGGCAGGTGGCAGCAGTGGGTCGGAGCCGCGTCACAGCCAGTCGAAGAAGCCGAGGTGGTCGAGTGCCGCCCGGAGGCCCGCGGCCTGTTCCGCCGTCGGGTTCGTGTTCGGCAGTCGGGCCGGGCCGACGTTCACCCCCAGAAAGCCCATCACCGCCTTGGCCGCTCCCATGTACCCATACCCGGCCAACAGTTCGATCAACTGCACCGAGCGGAACTGCTCAGCCCGTGCCGCAGTCAGGTCGCCGCGGTCGAAGGCAGTCATCAGCCGGCGGTACACCGGGGCGGCGAAGTTGTAGCTGCTCCCCACCGCGCCGGTCGCCCCGAGCGCCACCGCCGCCAGCAGGTACTCGTCCACGCCCCAGGGGATGTCGAACCGCCCGACGCCCACCCGGAGGCACTGCTGGTAAGCCATCAGATCGGGGTTGGTGAACTTGATACCGGCGAGCGTGGGGATGCGGTCGGCGGCGCGGGCCAGGAACTCGGGCATCGGGAACTGTACGCCGGTGAGCACCGGGATGTCGTAGAAGTAGAACGGCACCGCCGGAGCGACTCCGGCGATCTCGCCGCAGCAGGCGATCAGTGCGTCGAGCGACTTCGGCTTGAAGTAACTCGGGGCCAGTGCCGCGACGGCCGCCGCCCCCAGCGTCTGGGCCTGGGCGGCCAGTCGGCGAGCGTCGGCCAGGCAGTTCGAGCCAACGTGAACCACGAACCGCAGTTCGGACCCACGGGCCACCGCCGCCCACCGCTCGGCTAGCTGAAGTCGCTCGTCGACCGCGAGGGAGTGGCTCTCGCCGGTACTCCCGCCGATGAACGCCGTGCCGACGCCGGAGCGGATCAGGTGCTCGGCCTGCCGCTCAACGGCGGCCAAGTTGAGCGAGCCGTCGGCGTGGAACGGCGTGTGGGTAGCGGCGACGAGGCCGGTCAGTTTCACCGTCATGCGGGCGACTCCGGGCGGGTGAGGTCGGGGCGAGGGCGGACAAGCAAGACAAGAGCAACAGATGCGACAGCAGCGGCGGCGAACAGGCCGAAGATCACGTTCAGCGGCACCGCCCGGTCCCGGAGGGCGCCGAACCCCCAGTCGGCCAGCCCGCCGCAACTGATGCTCACGAAGTTCATCACCCCGTACCCGGTCGCCCGCAAATGCGGCCGCACGACCTGGGCGAGGATGGGCATGTTGTTGCAGTCGAAGAACCCCCAGCCGAGGCCGAACAGGGCGAGGAAGGCGACCGCCGTTTCGAGCGTGCCCGCGTTGCCCACGCCGAAGATAGCGGGCACGATCAGGCTCATGCCGATGGCGCTGACGTACACCCGTCCGCGAGCGTCGCGGCGGACCCAGCGGTCGGCCAGAACGCCGCCGAGGATCGCCCCGCCGACCGCCGCCACCTGCCAGTAGAGCGTCGCCGCTACCCCCGCCTGCCCCTGCCCGATGCCGAACTGCTCTTTCAGGATGGCTGGCATCCAGTCCCGCACGACCCAACCGGCCAACGCCGGCAGCGTGAAGTAGAGGACGAGCAGCAGGAACGAGCGGTTGGTGAACAACTCGATCGCGGCCCGGAGGGGAGGCGGCGACTTGTCGCGGCGGTCGCCATCCGCCCGCGGGGCATCCTGCACGAGCAGCACCAGGGGCAGGGCATAGGCCATGCCGACCACTCCGCAGGCGGTGAAGGCGAACCGCCAGCCGAGGGCCGGAGCGTCGGCGACGTGCCCGGCGAAGCCACCGGCGATCACCCCGGCGTAGATGGCCATCTGGTGCAGGCCAACGGCCCGCGAGCGGGTCGATCCGGTGTGGTAGTCGGCGATGAGGGCCAGGGCGGCGGGGATGTAGAACGCCTCGCTGAAGCCCATGAGCGAGCGGGCGAGGAGCAGTTCGTCGTAGGTGGTCACTTGGCCCGTCCACCACGTTACTGCGGACCAGACGAACAGGCTGCCTGCGATGGCGACTCGCCGGCTGAAGCGGTCGGCGAGGTAGCCACCCAGCGGGGAGAGGGCGGCGTACACCCACTTGAACTGGCCGAGCATGAATCCCCAGTTGGTTTCCGTGCCGATGTCGGGGATATCGGCCATGACCGACGACTTCATGGACGCGAGCATCTGCCGGTCGAGGTAGTTGAGCAGGGCGACCGGCATGAGCAACCCGACGACCAGCCAGGCGGTGCGGGCGAGGGGCGGGGACATGGTCGTACTACTCCTTCTTCGTTGGTGGGAACGCCGCGATCGCAGGCGACCTCACTCCCGGCCGCACCTCACCACTTGGCACCACCCACCCCATACCCCACCGCACGCAGGGCACCGTCACATGTGGAGTGGCCAGTTTGCCCGTCTCGGACCACTTGGCGG
Source organism: Fimbriiglobus sp. (assembly GCA_025459365.1). Taxonomy (GTDB): domain Bacteria; phylum Planctomycetota; class Planctomycetia; order Gemmatales; family Gemmataceae; genus JALHQU01. Next base: position 18,549 of record JALOQR010000011.1, on the reverse strand, counting down.
CCTTGGCATCGTATCGGAGGATGCACTTTGAGAACCCACGGTGTTCCTCGGGGGCGGCACCGATCTGGGTGCCATCGTCGCCGCCGAGTAGGAAGAAGCCGTCGGTGTCGGCCGGAGCGGGCGAGGGAGCGGCGGCCGACGGGCGGGGTAGGTCGGCAACTTTCGTCCACCCCTTGCCGGGGTCGAAGCGGTGGGCGTCGGTGAGGTACTTCCGCTCGGCCATGCCGTGTTTCCCGGGCACCAGATCCACGCCGCCGATCAGCCAGAATGCGCCGTCGAACGCCGCCGCGGTGGCGAGCATCCGCCCCCCGCCGGGGCAGTCGGTGATCCCCTCCCACTTCGGTTCCCTGGCTGCAAGGTCGATCCGCCATGCCGACTTCGAGGTGCCCGCTGAGTCCGGTTTCTCCTGCCCACCCGCGACGTAGAGAATGTCGCCGACCAGTGCCCCGCAGGCATTGGCGAGCGGCTTCGGCAGTGGCGGGAGAGGGGTCGTGCTCAGTTTGCCGCCCGTCCATTCCAGTCGGAAGGCGTCGGCGTAGTGCTGCACGGCGTCGCTCCCGCCGACGCACACGACCGCGTTCCCGTGTGTCACGCTCACGCCGTAACCAAGTGGCCGTGGCAGTTTGCCAGCGGGTAGCCACTTCCCGCCGGGTTGGTCCAGCACGTACGCCGCATCGTGCCACACCTTCTTGCCGCCCTGCCACGGCTTCTTGTTGGGGAAGTTGGCCCCGCCGGCGACGACAAGCGCGCCGTGGGTCACCCCTGCGAATGTCCCGGCCACGCCCTCGTTGTCGGGCAGTGGGGGGAGGTCGGCCCCACGGGCAAGGAGAGCAAAGGTAAGGAGTGTGGCCAACGCCACCGACGATCGTGCCATCGTGTCGCCTCCGGCCGGCGGGGTGTGGCCCGGCTTGCCGCTGGGTCTGGTGCCGGACACGATAGCCCCACCCGGCCGTGAGGAGTAGCCCCGGCCTGCCGCCGACCCGTTGGGACCTCTCGTGCCAGCTACCGACCCCGCCCTCGCCGCCGTGTACCGCGAGGCCCTTCTTGGCGACGTCATCCCATTCTGGCTCGACCACGGCCTCGACCGCGAGCACGGCGGCTACCTGACCGCCCTCGACCGCGACGGCACGGTGATCGACACGGACAAGTCGGTGTGGTTCCAGGGCCGCGGGGCATGGATGTTCGCCACCCTCTACAACACGGTCGAGCGGAACCCCGAGTGGCTGACCGCCGCCGCCAGCGGCATCGACTTCCTCCGCCGGTACGCCGCCGCCCCGGACGGCAAGCTGTACTTCACCCTCACCCGTGACGGCCGGCCGCTGCGGATGCGGCGATACGTGTACAGCGAGGCATTCGCGGCGATGGCCAATGCCGCCTACGCGAAGGCCTGCGGCGATGGCCGGGCGGCCGACGATGCTGTCCGCTTGTTCGACGCCTACCTCGATTACTCGTTCACGCCAGGCCGGATGCCGGCGAAGACTCACCTCGCCACCCGCCCGGCGAAGGGCGTCGGCCCGCTCATGTTCGCACTGCATGTCGCTCAGGAGGTCCGCGAACACCTCGGCGACGTGACCGTTCGCGGGCGAACGTGTACCGAGTGGGCCGACCACAGCATCGCCGAGATCGAACGAGACTTCCTCAAGCCCGAACACCGTGCCCTGATGGAGACCGTCGGGCCGGATGGCGAGATTCTTGACCACTTCGACGGTCGCACTCTGAACCCCGGGCACGCCATCGAGTGCGCCTGGTTCGTGATGCATGAGGGGAACCGCCGCGGCGACCAGCGCCTGATCCGCCTCGGCCTGACGATCCTGGATTGGATGTGGGAGCGGGGGTGGGACGGCGAGTTCGGCGGGCTGTTCTACTTCCGCGACCTGCGTGGGTTGCCGGTGCAGGAATACTGGCACGACATGAAGTTCTGGTGGCCCCACTGCGAGGCGGTCATCGCCACTCTGCTCGCCCGCACGCTCACCGACGACGAGAAGTATGCCCGCTGGCACCGGCAGGTTCACGACTGGAGTTTCCGTCACTTCCCGGACCCCAAGTACGGCGAATGGTATGGTTACCTGCACCGCGATGGGCGCGTGAGCGTGCAGCTCAAGGGGAATCTGTGGAAGGGGCCATACCACCTGCCGCGGATGCTGTGGTATTGCTGGCGACTGGCCGGCGGGGCATGGCACGCGGGCTGCTGATGCCACAGCCCACGCACGCGACCGCCCGTGCAGAATGTGAACCCATCACGCCCCCCCGGCGGGTGGACGCCCGCGGAGACGTTATGCCCGGCCGCATCGAAGACTATGCACTGATCGGCGACTGTCACACGGCTGCGCTCGTTGGGCGCGACGGGTCGATCGACTGGCTCTGCTTCCCCCGGTTCGACTCTCCCGCCTGTTTCGCAGCCCTTCTCGGCACTCCAGACCACGGCCGTTGGCGGATCGCCCCCACGGACGAACCGCGGATCGTCCGCCGGGCCTACCGCGGCGACACCCTGGTGCTCGACACCACCTTCGAGACGGACTCCGGGGCGGTCACCCTGACCGACTTCATGCCCATTCGCTACGACCAGCCTGATTTGGTGCGGATTGCCCGCGGGGTCGGCGGGCGGGTGCGGTTGCGGGCCGAGTTGATCGCCCGATTCGACTACGGTAGCGTCACCCCGTGGGTACGGCCGGAGGCGGGCGGGGTGCGGATGACGGCCGGGCCGGAGACGGTCCACGTCCGTACTCCTGTCGGCCTCCGCCGCGAGGGGGCAGCGGTGGTGGGCGAGTTCGAGGTGAGCGAGGGGGACGAGGTGCCGTTCGTGCTCAACTGGCACCCGTCGCACCTGGAGTCGCCGCCGCTACTCGACCCGCACACTGCCCTGGCCGATACTGAGGAATGGTGGCGGGCATGGGTGGCTAACTGCACCTACCGCGGCGAGTGGCGGGAGGCGGTGACGCGGTCTCTCATCACACTGAAGGCGCTGACATACTCTCCAACCGGTGGGATCGTCGCCGCCCCCACCACCAGCCTGCCCGAGCAGATCGGCGGCCCACGGAACTGGGACTATCGCTACTGCTGGCTGAGAGATGCCACCTTCACCCTGGCCGCGTTGTTGCAATGCGGCTTCAAGGACGAAGCCAGGGCATGGCGGGACTGGCTGCTACGGGCGGTGGCCGGCCGTGGGGACGAACTCCAGATCATGTACGGGCTGGCTGGCGAGCGGCGGCTGGGCGAGACCACTTTGCCCTGGTTGCCGGGGTACGAGGGGTCGCGGCCGGTGCGGACTGGCAACGGGGCGTACAACCAGTTCCAGCTCGACGTGTTCGGCGAGGTGATGGACTGCTTGCACCTGGCCCGGCGGAGCGGCATGACCGACGACGGCGGGTGGCGGATCGAGCGAGAATTGCTCGCCCGTCTGGAAGAGGTGTGGCCGGAGGCGGACGAGGGCATCTGGGAGGTCCGCGGCCCGCGGCAGCACTTCACACACTCGAAAGTCATGGCGTGGGTAGCGTTCGACCGGGCGGTGAAAGACGTTGAGCGGTTCGGCCTGCCCGGCCCAGTCGAGCGCTGGCGACGGCTGCGGGACGACCTGCACGCCGAGGTGTGTACACGCGGGTGGAACCCAGACCGTGGGTGTTTCACCCAGCACTATGGCGGCACCGAGGTGGACGCTGCCCTGCTGATGATGGCCGAGGTCGGGTTCTTGCCAGCCGACGACCCGCGGATTGCCGGCACGGTGGCAGCCGTCGAGCGGGAGTTGATGCGGCACGGGTTCGTCGAACGCTATCGCACCGAGAGTGGAGTCGATGGGCTGCCGGCCGGCGAGGGGGCGTTTCTGCTGTGCTCTTTCTGGTTGGCCGACAACTACGCCCTGGCTGGCCGCACCGCCGATGCCCGGCAGCTGTTTGAGCGGTTGCTCGCCGTCCGCAACGATGTTGGCTTGCTGGCCGAGGAGTACGATCCGGTGGTTGGCCGGCAACTCGGCAACTTCCCCCAGGCGTTCAGCCACCTCGGCCTGATCAACACCGCCCGCAACCTCACCCAGCCAGACAGCCCGACCGCCGCCCGCTCGTCCACCTGATGAGCGACGGCCCAGAAAGTGGGCGAATCGCCGACGTGTTCACCGGGGGCTTGCGGTCGATCCCCGTTCCCCGCCCATCTACAACCGTGCTCGACTGAGGGGTGACATCTCCACTTTTGCGTGGTATTCCAGGCACTTCACATCGGCGTAGGTGATGGTTGAGGTACACAACGTGGTAAGCTTGGGAAAAGTGGTGGTTCGTCGGTGAATACGGAGTCGCTTGTCGGACCGCCTCGTGTACAGTGCCATCCCCCACCCGAACACCACGGAGGGCTGGCCATGCTGTTCAGCAGAATCCGTGGGCTAGCAATCCTGATCGACTGCCTGTCGTTCGAATCTGACGCCCGTTGCATCCCGGAGGCCATGTGAGCGAACGCCCGACCCGCGTGCGGTATAGCATGATCGCCGTCACCACCGGGGTGGCGATCATGCTGTATCTCGACCGCGTCTGCCTCAGCATTCTGAGTGAGCGGATCATTCCGCTCCTCGGCGACACCCCGGACGAGCGGGAGCGGCGCTTTGCCGACCTGACGTCCGCCTTCTTCTGGACATACGCCCTGTTTCAACTACCGGCCGGGTGGCTAGGTGATCGCTTCGGGGCGCGGCGGGTGCTGTCGACATACCTCTTTCTGTGGTCGGCGGCCACGGCTCTGATGGGGCTGGCAAACGGGTTTCTCGCACTGTTCGTGCTACGGCTGGCGTGTGGCATGTTCGAGGCCGGGGCCTACCCGCTGGCGGCCGGCGTTGTGCGGGCGTGGATGCCGGCGGGGGTGCGTGGGTTCGCCAGCGGGTGCGTGGCGGTCGGCGGGCGGCTGGGCGGGGCGATCGCCCCTCCGCTCACCGTTGCCCTCACTACCGGCGGGGCGGACGGGTGGCGGTGGCCGTTTTTTGCCTATGGGCTGGTCGGTGTGGTCGGCGCTATCCCGTTCTGGCTGTGGTACCGCGACCGTCCCCGGGACCACCCGAGGGTGAACCCGATCGAGGCCGACCTCATCACCGGTGGTCACCCGCCCGCCGTCTCCACTCCGATCGGCTTACCGCCAGTCGGGGCGTTCGTCGCCAGTGTGCCCCTCTGGCTGAACTCACTCGTGCAGTTCCTGGCCAACTTCGCCTGGGTGTTCATCATCACCCTGTTCCCCAACTATCTCAGTCAGGTGTTTGGCACCTCGGAGGGGACGCGGGCCACGCTTCAGTCGCTCCCGCTGTATGCCGGGATCGTTGGCATGCTCCTCGGCGGTTGGTTGAGCGATCGGGCGATGCAACGGTTCGGTCCGCGTTGGGGGCGGGGGCTGCCGGTGGCCGGGTCGCGGGTGTTCGTTGGGGCGGCGTACCTCGGGTGCCTGTTCCTCGGCGACCCGGTGATGGTGACGGTGATGATGTGCGTGGTGGCATTCGCCACCGATATGGGTGTGGCCCCGGTGTGGGCTTGGTCACAGGACGTGGGTGGGCGGCATACCGGCGGGGTGATCGGGTGGGCGAATATGTGGGGCAACTTTGGGGCGGCGGTGGCCCCGAGCGTGTTCGTCCGCATCCGCCAACTGGTGCCAGACGACCCGGCCGCTGGGTGGCAGTACGTGTTCGCCGTGTGTGCCGCGACCCAACTGATCGCCGCCGTTGCAGCCCTCGGCCTGGACGCCCGCAAACCGCTCGACACCCGTTAAAGCGGCTTCTGATCGGGGGTGAGTTGTGTGGGTTGGGGAGGAGATACTGGTCTTGGCCGCGGCCGGACTACTTGTGCGGGAGATAGGAGGGGGTGGATTTCCGGCGGGTGTTCACGCTGGCGGGTTCCTTGACCGCGAACTGTGGAACCGTTCCACAGTTCGCCCGGTTTGGATGCCGCACACGAAGATCACGGGGTTAAGCGTGAAACGCTTCGGCAGAAGGGGATTGAAGCGAGTGGGCCTTGCAGGATTTGAACCTGCGACTTCGTCCGTGTGAAGAACGCACTCTAGCCACTGAGTTAAAGGCCCGTCATCCCGAAGAGTATCGTCTCTCCGGGAAGGTATTGTTTAGCAGACATACCGCGGGTCGTCAAGGTTCACACTGTCGGCGGCAGGTTGCTGGCCGGAGCATCGTCGAATTTCGGGGCGGTCGTCGATGGTGTCACCCGTTGCGGCGGCTTCACCGCTTCTGGCTCCACCGCCCGCGCACTGCTCGTCGTGGTGATTTCCTCCTCCACCCCGCTAAATCCCTTTTTGAACTCGGTCACCGTTTTGCCCAGGCTGCGGCCAATGTCCGGCAGTTTGCGCCCGAACAGCAGTACCCCAAGCAGCAGCAGAACAATGAGTTCAGGCACCCCGATGTTGGGTAGGAATGCGAACATGACCCGTCCTCCGGAATTGAGACTTCGGCAGGCGTTTTCGGGAGGAGGTTGAAGGTAACCATCCCGGTCCAATCCGCCCCGGCCGGTTGAGACGGCGACCGAGAGCGTTCTCCTACTTTAGCAGCCGGTCTGCCGGGCGGGAAGGAATCGAGGTGCGGACCGTGATTTTTCCCCGGCTCCGTCACACGGCCGGCGGGCCGATGTCGGTGGAGGGAGCATCTCCACCTATCCGGTGCCCCAACCAACCCCAGGATGGTCCGCCGACCGCCCAGCCCGTGTGCGTGACCGTCAGCATTAACACTGCTGCCAAACTCGCCCTTGGCAGCGGCTCCAAGCGCCACCCGCCAAGTGGTCGGGGCGGTGGCTGGTGATGGCCGAATTGGTGGGGTTTGTATGGATCATCGTAGATCTGTTGTTTGGCATGCCGGTGGGGGGGCGTATCTGTCGGGGTGCGAGCGGGCGTCCCGATGGGGATACTCTCCGGTTATGCAAGGCCGCAGTCAGACTGCGAACACACCGCTCGTGCCCACCACGAGGGCTCACTGCACCAGCGACCTGCCCTACAACCAGGGCACAGTGGCAGCGAATGTGCCAAAGATTCAGCCAAAATTACGCCAAACACGGCTGGTACGAACGTCGATTTTGGCGGTCTGACAGCCGGCCTGCCACTCATCGATCGCACTTTTTCTTCGGGGTGAGGCTACGCGCCCTTCAACCGACGCACCGCCTCAGTTGCGTCCCAGTATCGCGGGTGTTCCTTGTACCCGGTGACGGCCTCAAAACACTTGAGCGCTGCCCCCGCGTTGCCGGCGGCCTCGTGTGCCAGGGCAAGTTGGTAGAGCGTCTCCGCCCCACTCTTGTGGTAGCTACGGTAGTCGCTGTATGCCGTCACCGCCAAGTCGGGCCGTTGCAGCTCGTTCAGGTACAGGTCGCCGAGCATCCGTGTGGCCAGATACCAGGCGTCTTCCTCCTCGCCGCTCCCTTTATCTCGCTCCCGCACGTCTTCGAGCAGGCTCACGCCCCGGTCCCGTTCGCCCTTCCGCAGCAACAACCGCGCCTCGGCCACCATGCCGCCGAGCAGATCCGGCTTCATCACCCGGGCCAGCCGGGCGAGGTGCAGGCCGTAGTCGAGCGTGTCGAGGTCCGGCTCCTTCATGTCGGCCACCTTCCGGGCCTTGATCAGGCAATACTCTACATCGAACCACGGTGCGATCTTGTCCCGCACCTGCTGCACCTTCTCCACGTCGACCGAGTAGTAGTAGCTGTCCTTCTTCGCCAACAGATCGGGATCGGATTTCGCCGAGAGGAGCGCCCGCGAGACGATGAGCAGGGCGTTCAGCGGGTCGCCGTTCTTGGCGTGCAACTCGGCCAGCGTGCGGAGGGTGTTCACCTCCTCCCGGCCGCCTTCAAGGATGGCCCGCTGGTCGGCCACTGCCGCCGCGTAGTCGCCCCGCCGCACGGCGTCGGCGACGAGTTTGTCCAGCCCCGCGAAGTACAGTTCCTTCTGGTCGGCGGGGAGCCGCTGCGGGCCGACCACCAGCCCAGCTCGCTTCACCTGTTCCCAGTACCCTCGGGCGGCGTCGGGGTCGTTCCGCCGCTCCGCTACCTGGGCCAGCTTGGTGAAGATCCACGGCCCCCGCTGAGGCAGCCCACGGCCGGCCGTCCGCAGGAACGCCATTCCACGATCGACCTGGGTCGGGTTGGCGTCGTCGACCAGGGCGAGGCCGAGTTGTTCGGCGTACTCGTAGTTGAATTCCGGTGGCGGGCCGTTGGCGGCAACAGCCAGGAACTCGGCCTCGGTGAGTCCAGCATAGACGAGTTTCTTCAGCTCGATGGCCGTCGGATCGTCGGGCGTCTTGGCCAGTTGTCGTTCGACGGCGGCGATGGCGTCGATGCGGCGGCCGGCCAGTTCGAGATGCGGGAGGCCAAGCCGGCGGACGATCTCCGGGTGCAGCCGCAGGGCGAGGTTCCAGCCGTCGAAGAGCACCACTTTGCGGTTCGTGGGGTCGGCCGGGTGGGTCGGGTCGAGCAATTGCGACAGGTATCCAGCAGCGAGGTCGAAGTCCTTGGCGTGGGTAAGGGCGACCGCCTTGAGGTAATCCACCCTCGGGCGGAGCGGTGGGCTGAACTGCTCGACCAGGTCGAGCATTCGCATCGCCTCGGCCCGCTTCTCGGCGGTCGGCGTGCCCCCGCCAAGAAGCCCCTCCTCGGCCAGCCGTAGGCAGTAGTCGAAGTTGAGCAGGCGGGTGGTATCGGGGTCGAGTTTGGTAACGTCGAGCTTGCGGTGAAGCTCCATCAGCCCCTTGCCCGCGAGTTGATTCTTCTTGTCGAGCGTGAGCGCCCGGCCGAAGCTGGCGAGGCTGTCCCGCACACGCCCGAGCGACATGTACCCGTACCCACGGATGGTGTGCTTGAACACCTTCAGCCGGGGCAGCACCCGTGTGGCGTACACGAAGTACAGAGCGGCTGGCACGAGGAACACGTACTTGTCGGCCGCTCCATCCACCTGGGCGAGCGGGCGAAGGCAGAACAACCCGAGGCCGAGGGCGGCACACAGTGCGGCTACCTCCACCTCCGTTTCGTCCGTTTCACCGCACACCATCAGCAGGTAGAAGAATGGCAGGCCGGCAAGCAGCATACCGCCGAGTTGCCGCATGAACCCCAACGTCTCGGCCGACGTGCCGTCTGGATCGAACGGGGGTAGATAGGTCCCGCCGAGGAAGCCGAGGAGCACCAGCCCGACGCCGAGCAACCCACCGGCGGCCAATCGCGTCAGGCCGGCCGGGAGCCGTCGCACGAACACGAAGCAGGTGCCCCCGAGCAGGCCGGCGAGGGCGAAGTAGAGAAGGGCGTTGTCGGGTAGGGGTGATTCGGCCGGGGGGGTTAGCACCAGCCCCATACCCAGCCCACCGACCACCCCGATGTAGATGAAGAATGGACTGTCGAGCAGCACCAACAGCAGGAAGCCGAGCGGGTTGCGGGTAGGGTTGTACCCCCGCAAAAGTTGCTGGCCGCAGCCGAGGACGAGGCCGACAACGGTGCCGGCGACCGCCCAAAGCAAGACGCCGCTTAGGGTCGGCCACCCGGCATGGGCGGCCACCAGGTAGGCCCAAAGGCTGAGGAACAGGCCCTTGAGGGCATACTCAAACAGCGCCGAACGTATGGCCGGACGACTCCCGGCGGCGGGGAATGGTTTCATGAGAATCGCGGAGAAGATACGGAGCCGGAGGTGGCTGCGGTAAGCTCAGCACGCCCTGTTCAGGCGATGGTGCGGCCAGTTTACGAAAAACCGCAATGGCTGGCGAATTCTGTTCCGTCCGCTGCCGTCTGCCGATATAGTCCGGCCACCCGGTGGGTATGTTGCCCGCTGCGGCTCGCCCGTCCTCTCTATCATGAGGGTTTCTGCACATGCTCCGCAAGTTCGGTGTGGCCGCTCTGTTGCTGGCTGGGTTCGTGTTCTCCGCTACCGGTCTGACCGCAGCTGATGAGAAAACCCCGACCATCAAGCAGTGCATGAAGTTTCAGGGAAAAAACGGTATCGCCAACAAGGTGAATGAGGCGGCCAAGGCGGACAAGTGGGACGACGCTCAGAAGCAGTCGGCCGAGTTGTTCAAGATCGGTCAGGCTCTTGGCAAGAACACGCCGACCAAGAACGCCGACAAGAAGGACGACTGGGAGAAAATCTGCAAGGAGTTCTGCGAGAAGACCAAGGCGGTGGACGATGCGGCCAAGGCCAAGAAGGCCGACGACGTGAGCAAAGCAGTCGCCGCTCTTCTCGATCAGAACAACTGCAAGGGCTGCCACGGCACCTTCAAGAAGTAATGCTCGGACAGTTGGGCCGGGTTGTCACCGACTCCGGCCCAACTGTCAGTTCACCTCCACCCGCCCATCACACATACGAATCACCCGCCCGGTATGCCGTCTCGCCAACTCCTCATCGTGTGTCACCAGAAGTAGCGTCATCCCGCGAGTCTGGACTTGGGTCAGCAGTAGTTCCATCACCGAAGTGGCGTTGGCCGAGTCGAGGTTGCCCGTCGGCTCATCGGCTAACAGTACTGCCGGCTCGTTGATCAAGGCTCGTGCCACTGCCGCCCGTTGCCGCTCTCCGCCGCTCAGTTGCGTCGGCCGATGCCCTATTCGGTGGCCCAAACCGACCGCCTCCAGCATCTCTTGCACCCGTCGCCGTCGTTCACCCGCCCCCACCTTTGCCAGCACCAGTGGCAGAGTCACGTTCTCCTCGACCGTCTGGCTGGGGATGAGGTGAAACGACTGAAAGATAAAGCCGATGCACCCGAGGCGGAAGTCGGCAAGTTGGCGGCGGGAGAGGGTAGCGAGGTGTTGCCCTGCAACGGTAAGGGTGCCGTTGGTGGCGGTGTCCAGTCCGCCGATGATGTTCATGAGGGTGGACTTGCCCGACCCGGACTTGCCGAGAATGGCCACTCGCTCGCCGGCCGCGATGGTGAAGTTCACATCGGAGAGCGCGGGCACGGCCGAGGTGCCGGAGCCGTAGGTTTTTGACAGACGTTCAGCGGTGATCACGCGGTGTCCCCCACGAGCACCTCACGCTGCCGAAGAGCTTGTAGCCGGCGTAGCCCACCGCACTTGTCGATGTACTTGGCGAAGTCGGTCACACCGTAGACATACTCCTCCAGAAACGCCTTGAACCTCTCCTCGTCTTGCTCCGCTGTCAGCCACTGTTTCAGATGGTCTTCGTCGGAGAAGTATTCCCCCGGCATGTTTCCGGGGTAGCTACCGAACGGCACCTCGCAGACCGCATCGACGCACAGGAAGGGGATCTGGGTGGCGTGCGGATTGCGGCGCATCTCGTCGTGTGGCACCAATCGCTCGCAGGTGATGATGAGCCTCTTGGCGGCGCGAGCGAGGTCGATGTCGGCCACGCTGGTGCCCTTGAACCGGCAGTTGCCGTAGCGGTCGGCCTCATGGACGTGAATTGCGGCCACGTCTGGATAGAGGGCGGGCACCGCGACGAGTTGCTCGCCGGTAAACGGGCAGGGGATCGACTTCGCCGAACTGCGGGAGAAAGTATCGGTGCCCTGCATCGACCGCGTGACGGCAAACGGCACTCCCACCGCGGCCGCCGCGAACCGTAGGGCAAGGGCGTAGTTGCTCCACTCCTGCGTGTCTACGTCGCCGCTCTGGATCACCCGTCGGGCGTGCGGGGACAGGCCGCGAGCTTCCAGGCCGAGGACGTAAGAGATGTCTACCTTTGCCAGTGTCCGGCCACGGCCGGTGCGGTTGCCAGCGCAAAGGATTTCGAAGTCGTGGGTGGCGGTGTGCCCGGCGAAGCCGAGGTTCTGCTTCCCCTGACGCAAGATCTCGTGCAACACAGCGGTGGGGATGCGGTTGCTGCCGAACCCACCGCTACAGAAATAGTCGCCGTCGTTTACCAGTCGGGCGACGGCATCCGCGACGGTGGTGACTTTATCGACCAGCGCCCGCGGTTTGGTGGCGAAGGCCTGCCGGGCGGCGTCGGAGGCGGGGGAGGTGAAGGGGGTCATGCCGCACTTTGTAGGTCGCGGTCGAGCGCCCCGACAGGGGCGTGTGGCCCGATGTCGCTGGACGTGATTCACCGTTGGGCCGCACTAACCTTGAGGCGGCTCGACCGCGATCTACCGCTTACGCCTGATATTCCCGTAGCAGCGCCCGGAAGCGGGGGTCTTTCCGCACGCACTCCAGTTGACGGTCCTGCACCATCGCTCGAAAGTCACGGTAGCCGAGTTCGACGGCCGTCCGAAGGGTCCGCAGGGCAAGGTCGGGTTGCTTGAGGGCGGCGTACCGGCAGGCGAGGCTGTAATGGGCGTCCGGGTCGTCCGGGCGCAGAGCGACCAGTTTCTGCTCGGCCAGTAACCCCTCCTTGTGCATCCCCTTCGACGCCAGGTCCAGGGCGTAGGCCCGGAGCACATCGGCGAAGTCGGGCACCTGGGTCAAGATTGCCGAGTAGAATCCCAGCTCAAAATCTACCTGAGAACGTTCCGCGAGCATCGCTAACACCGACCCCTGAGGAGGGTTCGACGCCTGCGACCGCTTGCTCGGATGTGCCATCGATATTCCCCGTCGTGTTCGGACATGCGGGCCACACGTCCTCATCACCCTGCGCGATTATACCCCCGGAAAACCGGCTGGCAAACCACATGATCCGCGGGAACTAGCGAACCGTTGGCGACCGGTCGGGTTGCGCCACCGGCGAGTGCAGTGCCGGTTACGGGATGTAAGCGGCCGGTCGTTCTCTCGGGTAGCGAGCAGGTGTGCTGAATCGCTCGGCTTCCTGCCACCCGACTGGGCGACGATGGGCGAGTTGAAGGAATTACACCGATTCGCCGTGAGGCGGAGATACGCATGTACCTCGACACACTCATTTCCGCCTCGCGGCGAACCGTCACTTCAACCGCCCGAGGGCCGCCTTCGCTTCCTTCGTCGGGAGGATGTCCGGATGCCCGTCGGCCAATTGCTTTAGCACTTCCTTCGCCTCCGCCGTGCCGATCTTCTCCAGCACCACGATGGCCAACCTCGCCCGCTGCCACTGGGCGCACGTCTGCTTCTCCAGCGGCGGCACCGGGGCGACGAGCGGCGGCGGCGGATCCCGCCGCGGCCAACTCATCACGAGCTGGTCGTCGGCGGGGGTGAGTTGCAACTTGTTGGCGAACGTGATCCACCCCGCCGGCCGCCCGTAGTCCTGCCACCAGAATTGGAAGAGCGTCCCACGCCCGCGGTCGGTAGAAACGAGGTCGCACTGCTCGCTCAAGGTCAGAGCGAGCGACGGGTGGAAATAGCAGAGTTTGTGGAACGCCGCTCCCCGCTCGTCGCCATCCAGTGCCTTCACCCACTTCGTCAGTTGCTCCTTCGTGGCCTTGATCGCTGGCAACTTCGCCTTCAGCACGCCCGTGACGTTCTTCGTCTCGCGGAGTGCGAACACCGCCGCCACCACCTCCGACGGGGAGCCGGACAGCAGCCAGTCCCACAGCTTGTCGGTGAACTCGGCGACGGGCTTCGGCACCTCGGCTTTCAGCAACTCGGCGGCGGTCCTAGTGGGGCCGGACTTCTCGTGCCCCCCGGCGAGGCGGGCCAGGGCGGGCCGGCTCGCCTTCGTGTCGGCCCGGTGCAGCACATGCGCGGCAAGGGCGGCCCGCTGCCACACCGCCCGATCGGTGTCCAGGTAGTCGTGGGGGTTGAACTCGGTGCTCTGCCAGGAGTCGCCGACACGCCACTCGCACTTCACGTTCGCCCCGTTTTGCTTCAGGGTCATCCGCTCGATGTATTCCGGGCGGCCGAGGAGGGCCGGCTTCCACACCTTCTCGTCGTCGCTGTTGATCGCCTTCAGCCACTTCTTCAGGTCGTCGGCGGTGGCCGACACGGGAACCACCTTGCCGGCCAGGAACTCGACGCCTTTGGGGTGTTCGAGCAGGTCGTACACCGCCCGCGCCCGGTCCACCCACCGCGGGGTGATGAGCTCGTTCCACAGAGCATCGAGCTTGGCCTTCTCGCCGGTCAGGTCGGCCGGCACCGGGGCGGCCAAGGCGACAGTGGAAGCGAGGAGCAAGATGGAAAGTGTGAACCGCATGACAACGCTCCGGGGGCGGGTCGAAGCGATTGTAGCCAACATGGTAGGGTGGGTCCGCAGGGGTCGTCAGACCCGGCGCGACCCACGCGGGAGCCGGTTGGTTGAATCAACGCGGGTCGCGCCGAACCTTCGGTTCGTGCGGACCCACCCTACGAAATGGCCTCATGGCCCGCACAGCAGGCCCATCGCCTCGCGGGCCTTCACGTCGGCCGTCTTCCACGCTACCACCGCCGAGATGAGGTCCGCCTCCGTCTTCAGCAACTCCAGCCGCGCCCGCCGCAGTTCCACCTCCACGGCCGCCCCCGTTTCGCTGCGCTTCTTCAGGTCGTCCACCCGCTGCGTGTCCAGTTCGAACTTCTTGCGGGCGACGGCCACCAAGTCCCGCGCCGTTGCCCATTCATCCACCGCCGAGCGGATGTCCTTCGCCGCCTCCCGCTCGCGGTCCTGCAACAGCCCGGCCAACTGCCGCCGTACCGCACACCCCTCGGCCTTCGCCACCCCATCCACAAACGGACTCAGCACCGACGGCTCGCCCGTCGGCCGGCTCACCGCCCCGAGTACTGGCACCAACCCGGCCAGCACCCGCTTGGCCGCCCCGAGCGTCCGCACGTCCACCGCGTTGGTCACGCTGCGGATCAGGTTCAGGTCGGAGCGGTTCGCCAGTCCCACCTGCACAGCCAGTTGGGGGTCGAGCGGATCGGGCACCACCTTCACCTGATCGGCTGGCAGGATCAGTCCCGGAGTACCGGGGTCGATGGCGAGCAGCGACTTCAACTCGGCGTTCAGCCGACCGATCCCCGACCGCAGCCGGGCCGCCTCGCCGGTCAGTTCCACACGCTTTTTTTTCAGGGCGAACACCTCGTCGGCGGCCTTGAAGCCCTGGTCATCCAAAGCCGTTGCCGACTTGAGTAACGCGTCTACCTCCTCCGCGCTGTTGGTCAGCACGTCGGCCTTCAGCTCCAACTCCATGATTCGGTAGTAGAGCGTCAGAGCGGCGGCGGCGGAGCGGTTGCGTGCTTCGCGGCTCAGATAGTCGGCGGCGGTAATCCGAAGGTAATCGACTGCGTCTCGTCCGGCGAAGTGCGGCAGGCACCCGCCGGCTTCAACGACCACGCTCGACTCGATCAGGTTGGCGGCGGCGCTGTTCCGGCAGGCGAGATCACGGCACTCGTCGGCGGTGAGTTGATAGTAGCCCGGCGAGGGCGGCGGGGCGGAGGGCTCGCCGCTCGCTGATACGTCGGGTGGGGGCACTATGCGTTCTACGAGAGGTAGGTCAGCCGGCTTCGGTTGTGGGGAATCCCACATGGGAGAGCCAAGCCAACGGCACCCGGTGGACGCGACCAGCCCGCACCCAAGTAGCAATGTTGCCGCCGCCGATCGCATGGGCCGACCCAATGGGACGAACCGATACCACCAGAAGTATCGGCACGTTCGGCCGGCACCTTTTCCGGAAGTTGGCGAAATAGGGTGAAGTTGGAAGGGGGTCCGATTTGGAGGCGAACGAGTGGGGAGTTCACACCCGCGCCGTCTTCTTTCCACCGATGCTGTTCATCGGCGGGCTGTCCTTCTTCTGCTCCAGGTGCCATCGCACGGTTTGCTGCAGGCCCTCCTCGAACGTCACGGCCGGGTCGTATCCGAGGTCGCGGCGGGTGCGGGAGATGTCGGCCCGGCTGAAACGGACGTCGCCGGTGCGGGTGGGTGCATGAGCGGCGATGAGTTTCTTGCCGAGAATGTCGTTCAGGGCATTCACCAGATCGAGCACGGTCACGCTGCGGCCGGTGCCGACGTTGTAGACGTTCTCACTCGCCACCCCCGCCGGTGCTTCGGCGGCCTTGCGGAGGGCCTGAACGGCATTCGCCACATAGGTGAAGTCACGAGACTGCAACCCGTCGCCGTGGACGGTCGGTGTCTCTCCGCGGGCCATCGCCGCGATAAAGAGAGCGATCACCCCGCTGTAGGGTGAGTCGGATCGCTGCCGCGGGCCGAAGATGTTGAAGAACCGCACCCGTACGGTTTCGATACCATAGGTGGCGGCAAACGCCTGCATGTACAACTCGCCAGCCAACTTCGCCGCGGCGTAGGGCGACTTTGCTGCCGGCAGTTGGTCTTCCGTCTGCCCGCCATCGCCCGTGCTCCCGCCATAGGCACTGCTTGAGGCGGCGTACACCACCCGTTTCACCCCGTTCTTCCGGGCCGCGTCGAGAAGCAGCACGGTGCCGGTGGCGCATGCCGCGTGCGACACAGCCGGCATTTCCACGCTCCGGGCCACGCTCGCCAAAGCTCCGAGGTGGTACACGGTGCGGATGCCCTTCACCGCCCGCTCGACCGCCGCCGGGTCGGTCAGGCTACCGTCCACCACGTCGAGGCCGGCGTGGTGAGCGAGATTTGACCTCAGCCCAGTGCTGAAGTCGTCCAGCACGCGGACCTTCTGCCCAGCCTTCACGAGGTCGTCGACGAGGTGCGAGCCGATGAACCCGGCTCCTCCGGTGACGAGGGTGACGTCCGACATGCTGTGCCTCCGTGCCGTGGTTGAAACAGGCGGAGGGGAAGTGTATCCCTTCCGGAAACGTCCGGGAACCCGAAAGTGATCCACATCCTGCGTTGGGAAACGTCATCGAACACGGCGGAGGTGATTCCCCTGGAGCGACTCCCGGCCACCGCCGTCGAGGTGGGTGAGTCGGTGTACTGGATCGACCTGGACGCCCCGACTCCTGAAGAAGAGGAACGGGTACTCCGGCGCTTCCATTGCGTTCACCCGCTGACGCTGGAGGACATCACCAAACCCCGCCGTGATCCCGGCGAGGGTGCCCACCTACCGAAGGTGGAGGAATTCCCGGATTACCTGTTTGTGATCGTCAACCCGCTGCCGGCGGACTTGTGCCGGGTGCCCCCTCCGGTGAACTGCGAGCCAACGGCGAGCGTGTCGGGCTTGTTGACCGTTGCCTCCCGGCTCGCCAAGGCACGCTCCCGCCCGCAGCTCTCGGCCGTGCTCACTCACAACGTGCTCATTACCCACCACTACGCCCCGCTACCCTGCGTGCAGGACGGGCAGAAATACCTGGCCCGTCACGCCGATGGCCTCGCCCGCGGCCCGGACTACGTGTTCCACCTCATTCTCGACGGCATCGTGGACGAGTACGCCCCGGTGGTCGAGCGGATCAGCGATCGACTCGACCGGCTCGAACGTCGCTTGTTCACCCGCCCATCGGCCGAACTCATCGCCCGGCTGTTGCGGCTGAAACGGCAGGTGTCGTTCCTCCGCAAGACGCTCCTCCTCGAGCGGGAGGTGCTGGCCCGGTTGATCCGGGGCGAGTTCAGGCTGGTTGAGGCGCGGGAGTTGGTGTACTACCGGAACGTGTACGACCACCTGGTGCGGTACACCGAGCTGATCGAGGCCGCCCGCGAGATGGTGAGCGACCTCATGCAGTCGCACCTGTCGGCCACTTCGAACAAGCTGAATGAGGTGATGAAGGCGCTCACCATGATTTCCACCGTCGGGCTGGTGTGTGGGCTGATCGCCGGTATCTACGGGATGAACTTCGAGAACCTACCGGGGCTAAAGTGGGAGCACGGGTTCGCCTTTGCCCTCGGTCTGATGGCGGCTTCGGCGATGGCCGCGTTCGTGTTTTTCCGCTGGAAGAAGTGGGTGTGAACCAGACCGGGAATAATCCCCGCCGCGGCGCATCACACTCTCAGACGGCCCAAGTCCCGACGACCGTTTCCCGACGAACATCACCCCACCCCGGAGGTGGCCCATGTACGGCTTCCTGGCCGATGCGTTGGTCTGTTTCCACCTGCTCTACTGCGCGTACATCGTGCTCGGGCAGGCGGTCATCATGGTCGCCGCCCCGTTCCGCTGGGAGTGGGCGCGGAACCCGTGGTTCCGGTACTCGCACCTGCTGGCCATCGGCTACGTGGTGCTGGAAGAGGCGATGGGCTGGCGGTGCCCGCTCACCGTGTGGGAGCACCAGCTCCGCGAACTGGCCGGGCAGGGGTTCAACGACAGCGAGACGTTCCTCGGCCGGCTCGCCCACAACACCCTGTTCTTCGACCTGCCCGCGGTGTTCTTCACCACCGTGCATGTGGCGATGGGGGTGGTAGTCGCCCAGGGAGTACTCATGTTCCCTCCGCGGTGGTTTGGCCGTCGCAAGGGAGGGGCACCCCCTTTGTGGGTGCCCGTGAGGTAGGGCACTCACAAAGGGTGACGCCTTTCAGGCCGTTCACCCCAGCACGAAGTCGAGGACGGCGTCGAGGTTGATCTGGTCCGGCGGGTAGTCCTTGCGGGTGGCGACGAGCGGGTACACCTCCGGGAAAGCATACTTCCCCGCTGGCCAATCTGCTGGCCAGTCGTCGGGCACCGCGCTCACCCCGAACCGCTGCTCGTCGCCCCGCGGCATCCGCCGACCATCCTCTCCACGGTATGGCACGCCCACCATCAGCCGCTCGCCTGGTTCGCCGGGCATCTGCCGCGTGCTTACCACCGCCGACACATTGAAGTAGCGGTGGGCTAGCCCGTCTCGGTGGTCGGCCAGCTTGCCCACCATCCGCTTGAGCAGGTGCAGGGTGCGGTCGCGGTCGGTCGGG
>JALOQR010000180.1 GCA_025459365.1 Fimbriiglobus sp. | reverse complement strand
AGGTCCACCTTCTTGATCTTCCCATCCCCGAACGACTCGCTCACATTCTCGCTGAACTTGGCCCAGTTCTTTTCCGTGACGGCCGCCGCCAGTTCGCTCACCCGGCGGACGCTCTCTTCCCGCGGGCTTTCGGACATCAGCCCCAGCACCATCCACACGATGATGAGAACCACCAGCAGTACTGCCGCAATCAACAGCGGCAGCAACCGATAGCGGACAACAGGCCGAGGAGCGGCGGGTCAGAGAGGAAGGTGGGCATGGGAGAGCCTCACGAACCGCGACTGCCGGGGATTGGGGGGGCGTGTTCCCGCTCCCCGGTGGTCGCGGTTCGTCCGATTACTTGCGGAGTTCGGCCCCGTACACTGCGGCGGAACCCAACTCCTCCTCAATGCGGAGGAGTTGGTTGTACTTGGCGATGCGGTCGGTGCGGCTGGCGCTGCCGGTCTTGATCTGCCCGCAGTTGGTGGCGACGGCCAGGTCGGCGATGGTGGTGTCTTCCGTCTCGCCGCTACGGTGGCTCAGGATGGCGGTGAACTTGTTTCGCTTGGCCATTTCGACGGCTTCGAGCGTTTCGGTGAGGGTGCCGATCTGGTTCACCTTCACCAGGATGCTGTTCCCGCACCCTTCCAGAATGCCCCGCTTGAGCCGCTGGGTGTTCGTCACGAACAGGTCGTCGCCGACCAGTTGCACCTTACTGCCGAGTTTGGTGGTGAGTTTCTGCCACCCGGCCCAGTCGTCTTCGCTCAACCCGTCTTCGATGCTCACGATGGGGTACTTGTTGCAGAGGGTCACCCACAGGTCGATCATCTCGTCGGAGGAAATGACCTTCTTCGGGTCGCTCTTGAAGAAGCAGTAGCCCTCTTTCTTGTGCAGGTGCTTCGCCTCTTCGAACAGTTCGGTGCAGGCGGCGTCGAGGGCGAAGCTCACCTGATCGCCGAGCTTGTAGCCGGCCTTCTCGATGGCCGTGCTGATGGTGGCCAGAGCCTCGTCGGCGCTCGGGATGTTCGGGGCGAACCCGCCTTCGTCGCCGACCGCTGTGTTCAGGTGCTTGTCGTGCAGCACCTTCTTCAAGCTGTGGAAAATCTCGGCCCCCATCCGCAGGCCATCCTTGAACGTACTCGCCCCGTGCGGGACGATCATGAACTCCTGGAAGTCAACCGTGCTGTCGGCGTGCTTGCCGCCGTTCAGGATGTTCATGAGTGGTACGGGCAGCGTCACCGCGTTGGCCCCGCCGACGTACCGGTACAGCGGTAGGCCGGCGACTTTGGCCGCGGCGTGGGCCGCCGCCATGCTCACGCCCAGGATGGCGTTCGCCCCGAGTTTGCCCTTGTTGGCGGTGCCGTCGGCGGCGAGCATGGCCTTGTCGAGCGCCACCTGATCGCTCACGCCCATGCCAACGAGTGCCTTGGCGATCGGGCCGTTCACGTTCTCGACCGCCTTGAGCGTGCCCTTGCCGAGGTAGCGTTTCTTATCGCCGTCGCGGAGTTCCACCGCTTCGTGTGCTCCGGTGCTGGCCCCACTCGGTACGGCGGCCCGGCCAATGGTGCCATCACACAGCACCACGTCGCACTCGACCGTTGGGTTGCCGCGGCTGTCCAAAATCTCGCGGCCGCGCACGTGGGTGATCTTCGGAGCGGTCATTTCGGGAAAGTTCCGTGAGAGGAGGTAAGTCCGGGGATGGGATACGGTCAGGGGCGGCGGTCGGGTAGTGCGGGAAGGACAGGGGTTCACGGGGTGGACGCCGGCCGCTAGAATTGCATGCTTTCGCTATAACCTAAACCACTCACACCGGAGGGCGCCCGATGGCGGCCACCAAGCTGATCGACGTACGGCGGGGGATGGTGCTGAACATGGACGGGCAG
Organism: Fimbriiglobus sp.; assembly: GCA_025459365.1. Lineage (GTDB taxonomy): Bacteria > Planctomycetota > Planctomycetia > Gemmatales > Gemmataceae > JALHQU01. The sequence goes on along the minus strand of JALOQR010000180.1, from coordinate 8,832 downwards.
CTCTACTACTGCCTCGACCGCGACCTGAACACGCCGGGTAACTGGCGGGCCATCCTGTACCTGAAGCTGAAGAACCTGAAGACGGGCAGCATCACCGACACGCGGGTGCAACCCGACGACAAGGTGGACGTGGTGTTCCTCGACACCCGCGACCACACCTACAGCTACAAGGACGGCGACGATTACGTGTTCATGGACGCGGAGACCTTCGAGCAGGTGACGCTCGGCGCCGACATGGTCGGCGACATGATGAAGTTTCTCCGGGAGAACGACACGGTCAAAATCACCTTCTACGACGGCAAAGCCCTGAGCATGGAACTGCCGCAGACGGTGACACTCAAGGTCACCGAGACCGAGCCGGGCATCAAGGGGGCGACCGCGGCCGCCCAGACCAAGCCGGCCACTCTCGAAACCGGCCTGGTGGTGCAGGTGCCGAGTTTCATCACCGAGAACGAACTGATCGTGGTGCAGACGGAAGATGGCAAATACCTCCGTCGGGCGAAGGAGTAGCCGATCTGGCGAACCCAGTCCGCAGGTGCGTGTGGATGTGACTCCCACGTGCGGCCCTGGTGGGTTGGGTTCGCCTAGAATGCCCCCATGACTCCTCAAAATGATACCCCCCTCCGCGTCGGGCCGTTTACCTTCCAATCCCGGCTCTTCACCGGCACCGGCAAGTTTGCCACCTACGACCTCATGCGGGCGTGTATGACCGCCAGCGGGTGCGAGGTGACCACGGTCGCCGTCCGCCGCGAACGCCTCATCGACGCCGCTGGCCAGTCGATCCTCGACTTCCTCGATCTGTCGAAGTTGACCATCCTCCCGAACACGGCCGGTTGCTTCTCGGCCGAGGATGCCATTCGCCATGCACGCCTCGCACGCGAACTCCTGAAGGGACTGGAAAACCCCGGCGCCAACTGGGTAAAGCTGGAATGCCTCGCCGACAAGCGGACTCTACTGCCTGATCCCATCGATACGCTGAAGGCCACCGAGCAACTGGTGAAAGAGGGGTTCACTGTGCTCGTCTACAGTTCCGACGACCCGGTACTGGCGAAGCGGCTCAAGGAAGCAGGGGCGGCGAGCGTGATGCCAGCCGGTAGCCCGATCGGCTCGGGGCAGGGGATTCTGAACCCGAACAACATTCGCATCTGCCTGGAGTACTTGAAAGAGAACGACCCGGACTACCCGGTGATTGTGGACGCAGGTGTGGGCACTGCGAGCGATGTGAGCTTGGCGATGGAGTTGGGGTGCGACGGGGTGTTGCTCAATACGGCGATCGCCGGGGCAAAAGATCCGCTGCGGATGGCCTGGGCGATGCGGTTCGCCACGGATGCGGGGCGGCTCGCCTACCTTGCCGGGCGGATCCCGAAGAAGTTATATGCCACGGCGAGCAGCCCAACGGAAGGGGTGATTGCCAAATCCGAGGCCCGACCGTGAAGGAAGCCCTCTCTGACGGTCGGGCCTCTGAGGTAGGCGGCTCGGAGGCCCGACCGTCAGAGAGGGCACCAGTTAAGCCAGCTTGATGTCGTGCCCGCTCAACCGCTCGAAGCCGGCGTCGGTGATCAGGTAATTGTGTTCGATCCGCACCCCACCCACGCCATCGATGTACAGCCCCGGTTCCAGGGTCACCACATCGCCGGCCAGTAGTTCCCCCTCACTGCTGGCCACAAAGTACGGCGGCTCGGGGTGGCCAATGCCCAGACCGTGGCCGGCGTGGTGCGGGAATGCCTTCTCCAACCCTTTTGTGGCGAACACGTTCACTACTGCGTCGTACACCGCCTGACACTTCGCCCCCCCCCTCAGTTCCACTTCGCCAGCGGCCATTGCCGTCACGCAGCGGTCGAACAACTTCCGCTGTTCGGGGGTTGGTTGCCCGCCCACGCAGAGGGTATTCGTGAAATCGCTGCGGTATCCCTGGATGACGACCGAGAAGTCGAGGATGAGGAGATCTCCCGCCTTCAGTTCGCGGCGGGTCGCCATGCCTCCCCTGCGGGCGGCACTGTCGCTCACCGCGAAGTCGCCGTACACCACCACGGGGAAGCCGGCCGTCCGGTGACACTCGGCGGAGATGCCCGCGTACACATCCAGTTCGGTCATGCCTGGCGTCACGTTCGCCAAGGCCCAGGCGTGCCCGGCATTCGTCACCCGCATGCACTCCTTGAGCAGCTCAATCTCGTCGGGGTCTTTGCGGCGTCGGAGAGCGGCGATGGCCGTGTGCAGACGCACGGCGTCGGAGTCGGTGAGGGCATCGTGGACCCGCCCGCCGGTGCCGGCCAACTCGGCGACGTCTCGCAGAACGAGCCGTCGCGGCCCCTGCCCAGGCGTTTTGCCGTCGTACCACTGCACCTTCACTCGCTCGTCGGCAAAGGCGGCGTCGTAGGTCTTCGGGGCGCGGTGGTCGTGGAAGAGCGTGGTGCGGCCATCGGTGTCCACCTTCAGAAGCCCGCCGAAGTCGGCTCCGAGGTGGAATGGGTCAGCATGGGCGTTGGCGAAGTATCGCAGGTGAATCGGGTCGGCGAGGAGTATCGGGCCGCTGGGATTAAGGGCGGCGAGCAACCGCTGCACCCGCGATCGGCAGCCTTCGACGGTGAGCATGAGGGCCTCCTGGCGAACGGCGTAACCTAAGTCCGCCGGTAGGTGTTGTGGACCGGCGGACTCTCGTCGCGTCCCTCGCCATGTTACCCGAGGGCTCCGCGATCTTCGGATTTAAAGATGACATCGATGGCTAGCGCTGCGGCAAGCACCAGCATCTTCGCCACCGGTTGCTCAGATAGGTCTTCTGACACCTCCACCATGTACGTGTCGGCGGAGGTGAACAGTTCCTTGAGCGCGCCGCCCCACTTCTTGGATACCTTGCCCAGTTGCTCGCCGTCCGGGGTGAGTACTTTGTAATCGAACCCGAAGAAGTTACCCTTCACTTCGGCGAATTGCTTATCTTTGGCGTCGTACACCCAGAAGCCGCCGCTCAGGGAGAAGAGCTTACTCTTGAAGTACCCGATGAGTTCATTGTCGGCGTTCAGCACTTCGACTCGCGCCTGAAAGAAGAACGCTCCGCGGCGGATCTTGAACACCACGGCGTCTTCGTGGTCTCTCACCACCACGGTCGTCGGTAGCCACGATTTGGCCAGGAACCAGCGAAGAGTCTGAACCAACCCGCTCAGTTTCTCCTCAGCCGTACCGAGTTGCTCTTCCGTCTCGTAATCGAAGATGTCGTACTTTTGCGACGTCTTGAGGAACTGCACCTGCTGCTTCACCATGAACCGATCGGCTTCGAGCACGGGAGGACCTCGGCAAGGAAGACGGGAACGAACAGGCGTTTTACTCACCTCGCCGGTTGCGGACACGCCCGGTCGGGCGGTTTTGGGGAGAGACTCCGCCCTCCATTCCCCGCTTCCCAGAGCAAGAGGGGGCAACCCACCCGCTTCACCACGAGAGCCTCCGCGAGAGTGTTGCTAAGGTATCCGTGTGCAAATCCCCTGCTCGGCCTGGGAGAGAGCGACAAGGGGAAGGTCTTGAAGGGGCAACCATGACCGACCTGCTCGACAAGAAAGAAACCCGAATCCGCCGCATGTTCGGCAGCATTGCCCCGTGGTACGACACGCTCAATCACCTTCTCAGCCTGAATGTCGATACCCACTGGCGAAAGGCCCTCACCCGACTCGTGCCACCGACGCCCGGCCGTCCGGTCCTCGACGTTTGCACCGGCACTGGCGACCTGGCTTTCGCGCTGGATCGGGCCGCCGCCGGGGGATGCCCGGTCACCGGTTCCGATTTCGTGCCCGAGATGCTTGCCATCGCCCGCAAGAAGGGTGAAAAGCGGAAGGTCGCCGAACGCGTGCGGTTCGTCGAAGCCGACTCGCAACAGTTACCGTTCCCGACCGACCATTTCGACCTCGTCACGGTGTCGTTCGGACTGCGGAACATCACCGACACAAACAAGGGGTTGGCCGAGATGGTGCGGGTGGCGGCCCCAGGTGGCCGGGTGGCGGTGCTGGAGTTCAGCCGCCCGCGGGGGAAGGTGCTCGGCCCGCTCTACCAGTGGTACTTTCGCCGAGTGCTACCGCGGGTGGGGAACCTGCTGGCGAAGAACGACGACAGCGCCTACAAGTACCTGCCCGAGAGTGTGCTGACGTTCCCTGATGGTGAGGAACTCGCAGAGAAGATGCGATCGCACGGGCTGAAGGACGTGTGGTACAAACCGCTCACCTTCGGTATCGCCACGCTCTACGTGGGGCGGAAGTAGGGGCGGTCGCTCTTTGCGAGAGTCGGTTCCGATGTCGCTCTCGGAGCGAGCGATCCACTCTATCGAATCACGAACCCCACCACTCCTTCCGGGTCGCGGTCGAACAGATCCTCGTTGGTGATATGGTCGGCCATCCGCGTCCTCACGTCGGCCAGGAACGCGAGCACTTCGCCCGGCTCCCCTTCGGCCAGGAGTTCCACCCGGCGGTCGGGCAGGTTCCGCACCCACCCGGCCACCGCATACCGCCGAGCGAGCGCGGCCGCCGTCGCCCGGAACCCCACTCCCTGAACGTGCCCAGAATAGTAAACCAGTTGGGTCATCGCCCGCCCTCGGAGGTCGTCATGCGTCGTCTGATCAGTTCTGGCTCACCCTTCGAGCAGAAGATCGGGTACTCGCGGGCCGTAGTATCTGGCGAGTGGGTGTTCGTATCTGGCACCACCGGCTTCGATTACAGCACCATGACCATTTCGGACGACCCGGCCGAGCAGACGCGGCAGGCGTTTCGCAACATCTCCGCCGCACTTGCCCAGGCTGGTTGTACCCTCGCCGACGTGGTACGGGTGAAGTACATTTTGCCGAACGCAGCCGACTTCGACGCCTGCATGCCGGTGATGGGTGAGCACCTCGGCACCATCCGGCCGGCCGCGACGATCCTCGTCGCCGGGTTGCTGGACGCGAAGATGAAGATCGAGATCGAGGTGACCGCCCACAAACCGGGGTGAGGGCCGGCTACAACGGTAGGTTCTTGAACCGCCGCACGCAGTCGGTGATGGCCACCTCAGTTGGCAACCGCTCGACGCTGCTTGCCCCGAAGAACCCTACCACTCCCCTGGTGTTCTTCAGCACGTACGCCACGTCGTCGGGTTCGGCGATCGGCCCGCCGTGGCACAGCACCAGTACATCGGGGTTCACTCGTCGGGCGGCATCGGCCATCGCTTGCACTCGTTTCGCGCTCTCCTCCAGGGTCAGGGCTGTTTTCGCCCCGATCATTCCTTTGGTGGTCAGCCCGAGGTGGGGGATGAGGACGTCCGCTCCGGCGGCAGTCATTCGCTCCGCTTCCTGGGGGGTGAACACATACGGGCACGTCAGCAATCCGAGGTCGCTCGCCGCGGCGATCATCTCTACTTCTTTGTCGAACCCCATGCCCGTTTCTTCGAGGTTCTGGCGGAACACGCCATCGATCAGCCCGACCGTGGGGAAGTTCTGCACGCCGCTGAAGCCTGCGTCGCGCACGTCGGCCAGGAACCGCTTCATTACCCGGAACGGATCGGTCCCACACACACCGGCCAGCACGGGCGTGTGCTCGACCACCGGCAGCACTTCACGGGCCATGTCCATCACGATGGCGTTGGCGTCGCCGTACGGCATCATGCCGGCGAGGGAGCCACGGCCCGCCATGCGGTACCGGCCCGAGTTGTAGATGATGATGAGGTCGAGGCCGCCGGCTTCACCACACTTGGCCGAAAGGCCGGTCCCGGCACCACCGCCGACGATCGGTTTACCGGATTCCACCTGGGAGCGGAGGCGGGCGAGGATTTGTTCGCGAGGGATCATGCCGGGTGTTGTACGAACCGGCTCAGCATTGGGCGGGGCCGACTGAAACGCCGGCAGGGAAGGGGGGGACCGCTATCGGGGGAGGTCGTCTTTGTGGCGTCGAACGCGATTTGGTGATCTCAGGCACCCCCCCCTCTCTGCCACACTGCCACCTGCCACACACATACCCCCCCTCTCCCACTTTCACCCTAAGTGCTGTGGCAATCAGCCTTTCGCTCCACTCGGCCACTCGGCCACTTTGTCACCGACCCCGGACCGGGAGGGGGCCGCGTCGTCGGTTGCCTGGGAGGCGAAGGCCAGGATCGCCCCTTCCGGCGGGGGTGGGGTCATGGCGGGGTCCGGGGGAAGCGACCGCTCGCCGGGCATTGGGATCGCCCGCGACCGTTCCGCCTCCTCGGCCTGTTCGATCAGTTGCAGGAGAAGCCGCTCGGCGTCGAGTGGTGGGGCCGGCGACTCGGCCTTTGCCTCGTCGGCCTTCCTGGGAGCCCACAACTGCCGGAAGAACTCGACGATCAACGTCACGCCCCCGCCCCAGCAGGCCATCGCCAGTGGCAACCGCCAACTCAGGGCGGTGCGGAGGGTGGTAGCGTCGTCCTTCCCGTCGGCCACGTAAGCGGCGGCGCCGAGGGCGTACAGGTAGCCGGCTCCCCCGCACACAACGACCACGGGAAGAACAGATTTCAACGCTCGCGGCCAGAACCGGGACATGACGCTCCCGCAACGAAGACTCAGGGCGTCGGAAGCGTAGCACACGAAACCGCCGGGTGAGCATTGGTCGGAGACTTCGCGGCGGGTCAAAAGAGTTGCCGAATGGGCTGCCCACGGGTCGCCGGAATGGGTCGCGCGAAGGTGTCGTGCAACTCGGCATCGGGTGGGATGCCGAGGGTGTGGAAAATCGTTGCTGTCAGGTCGTCTGGGCGAACGCGGCCATCGATCGGGTAGCCGGCCGCCTTGTCGGAGGTGCCGTACACCGCCCCGCCCCGCACCCCGCCGCCGGCCAGAGCCACGCTCATCACCTGGCCCCAGTGGTCCCGCCCGCCAGCCCCGTTCAGTTTTGGCGTGCGGCCCATCTCGCCCATCCAGATCACCAGTGTGTCGTCGAGCAGGCCGCGGTCGGCTAGGTCGTCGAGCAACGTCGTGTAGGCGGCGTCGAGCACGGGCATGAGCGCTTTCACCCCGGCCGAGTTGCTGGCGTGCGTGTCCCAGTGCCCGTTGTTCGGAGCGCCGTCCACGCGGGTCCAATTCACCCGCACGAGCCGTACTCCCGATTCGATCAGCCGGCGGGCGAGCAGGCAACTCTGGCCGAAGCGAGTGCGGCCGTAGCGGTCACGCAGTTTCGGCGATTCCCCGTTCAGATCGAAGGCCTTCTTCGCCGCGGGCGAGCCGATCAGGTCGATTGCCTGCTGGGTGCGAGCGGTGTGTTCGGACGCCTGAGAGTCGAGTTTGGCAAACGCCGTATCGAAGCGGGCAAGGAGTGCCTGTCGGTCGGCGAGGCGGTTCGGCGGCACGTCGGCCCGCGGGGTCATCCCTTCCGGGCGGAACAGGTCGGCGGATGGGTCGCCAGTCAGCAGCCACGGGTCGAATTTGCGGCCGAGGAAGCCGGCGTCCTGGCCGGGCCAGGTGATGTTGCCGTCGTTTGCCGCCTGCTCGGGCAACGTGATCGCCGCGGGCAATCCGCCGACCTCGGGCAGGAACTTCCGCGCCACCGCCCCGATCGTCGGGTGGTCGTTGGGTGCGGCCGGCCTCACGTTTTCCACGCTCATCGGGGCGTGTGGCACGCCGGTCGACAGGAAGTATCCGCTGCTCGAATGGGCGTTGTCGCGGGTTTCGACCGCCCGCAGAACGGCGATGCGGTCGGTCATGGCCATCGTTTCGCCGATCCGCAGGCCGGGGGTGGCGGTGGGAATGGTGCCGTGGTCGCCGCGGATCTCGGCCGGGGCATCGGGCTTGGGGTCCCACGTCTCGTGCTGGGGTGGGCCGCCGAGGAGAAACAGCAGGATGACGTTCTTGGCCTTTTTCGGTCGGGGAGATTCGGCCGCGCGGAGCAGGCCGGGAAGGGTCAGGCCGAAAGCGCCGAGGCCGCCGATTGTCAGCCAGTCGCGGCGGGAGAGGCCGTCGCACAGGCGGGCCGGGCGGTGCGGAAGGGTGAGCATCGGGAGAGGTGCTCGGTGGGGTGGGAAGAAGAGTGTACCACTTCCGAAGGCCACCGTGGCAACCGTCTGGCGGCGTGTACCATAGCGAGATGTGGTCTGTTCAACGCGAAACCCGATCGGCCGGTGATGGGCACCGCATCGCCTTGCACAAAGGGGATCGGCCCGCCTCCTTTGCCGAGGTGATTGCGGGCTGGCAAACCGATCCTGTGTTTCGGGACTTCTTCAGCAATCTTCTCGCCGACACCCCGTTCACCGCCTTCCGCTGGGAGACTCCCGCCGTCAGCACCGCCACCGCGGCCCAGCCGTTCGAGTGCGTGCTACTGCAAGACCCACGCCTCGACCGCCCGCCTGAACCACAGGCGTTCGCCGGCCACTTCTCCGACGTCGCGGGTGTGGTCGCCTTTCCGAATCTCGGCCGGGATGCGGTTCTGGTGGTGCCGTGCCCGATCGGCCATGTTTCGGCATATTGCCACCTCGCCGCGTTTGTTCGTCATGCCTCCGCGGGGCAGCAGCAGGAACTGTGGCAGGCAGTGGGCGAGGCGATGGCCCGGCGGCTGAGCGGGCGGCCGGTGTGGCTGAATACCGCTGGCGCCGGGGTGCCGTGGCTGCATGTCCGGCTCGACGACCGGCCGAAGTACTACTGGCATGAGCCGTACCGGGTGGCGAATCTTCCGTAGCCGTGGGCCGGCCCGCCACCTTTGCCGAGGCCGCGACGCTTGCGGCTCACTTCGCCGGCTTCAGTGTGCCGATCACCTGCATCATCCGCTGTTCCCAGTGGTTCGCCGTTTTCAGATCGCTCCAGGCATAAGCCACGACTCGCTTACCGCCGGCATCGATCACCTTAAACACGATCATCTTGTCGGCGCTGCCGGTGGTGTTCGGGTA
>JALOQR010000179.1 GCA_025459365.1 Fimbriiglobus sp. | reverse complement strand
CGCACCTCACCGCCGACCGTCTTCACCTGGGCGATAATGGTGGCGGGCCGAACGTCGTTCCCTTCGACTAACCGGACTCGGAAGTCCTCGCCGTAATCGGGCGACAACTTCTGCTTCACCCATCCGGCAGGTAGAAGCAACTGGAAAAGGGTTTCCCCACGTTGGCCGATTCTCATGCCATCGCTCTGCTTCACGCCGACCCCCTCTTAAGACACTCAATTTTCGCGGTGAACGACAGCGGGTGTCAATGCTGGTAGCGTACCGTTGCGTTGCTCCTCATTGGTCCCTCTATTTCGTGACACCGGCAGACTCGGGCTGACACCGGATGACAACCGGCAGAGAGAGAGGCGAAGTGTGGGCCAGTTGTAAACCCTGATTTGGCAGGGGGAAATGAAGAAACCCCCACCGATTCCAGTGGGGGTTTCGAGTAGCGGGGGCCGGGTTTGAACCGGCGACCCATCGCTTATGAAGCGATTGCTCTAACCACTGAGCTACCCCGCCGAGAGTCGTGTATCTTAGCCGTCCGTGCCCACCCGACAAGCCCTTCCCGTCCGCTCCGTACCGCGACCGTGTTCTTCCCCACTTCCACAAACCAAGACCCATGCCCCGACCTCACCGCCGGCACTTCTACCGCGCCGCCGGGGGCCAATGACAACGCTCATGGTTGATGATCGCCGGGAATACCCCGTTGGTGACGACCAGGCCACCACCTCGGGGGTGTACCGCACCACTTGTCTGCGGGTCGCTGTATGGGAGACCGGGGAAGTCTACCGACACCCCGACCGCCTTCCGCCATACGCCCGCCCTGTGTCGAGGACGATCGCTGTGGCGATTGATCGAGAGCGGCCGGGGCGTGTCGGGTATCCCGACACTTTCCCTCTCGTGTCTGGGGTCGGTCGCGGTAGCAGAGTGGCCAAGTAGCGAAAAAGGCTGATTTTCGCCCTTCTGCGAGTGGCGGAGGCCGGGGGGGGTATGTGTGTGGCAGGTGGCAGTGTGGCAGAGTGGGGGGGTATCCGCGAGCCGGGCCGGTGGTACTCCCCGGAGGCCACGATATCACTCGCACATCCGCCTTCGTGTTCTGTGTGCCGGGCGATTCCTCCCACCGACCTCATACAGTCCCCTCCCCCGCTCGGCCGGAATCGGCTACCCTTTCTTTACCCGCCGGTCATCCACTCCCACACCACTCTCCCATGACCCACCATTTATCCACCGCCTTGCTCACCCTCCTACTTGCCGCCCTCGCAGTGGCCGCCCCGCCGTCCGACCCACCGGCCGAGTTCGCCCAGCCGCAGTCTCCGCCCAAGCCGGCCCCGTTCGAGGTGAAGTACGTTGATGCCGGCACCACGGACCCCAGGCTGAAGGGGCTGATGGCCCCCGAAGGGTTCAAGGTTGAACTGGTCGCCGACGCTCCGGTCGTGATCAATCCCGTCGCCATGACCTTCGCCCCAGACGGCACCCTGTTCGTCGCCGAGTGGGTGCCCGACGCGGGCCGTGAGTGGTACGAGTTCAAGGAGACGTTCCGCTTCCGCGACGGCACCACCAAGGCCGTTGCCACAATGAAGAAGTTCGCCCCGGATGTGGTGAAGGTGTTGCGGCGAAACAAAGACGGCGTGTACGACAAGGCCGAGGTGATCTTCACCGACGAGTTGCCGAGTACGCTCCTTTACCACGACGGCTGGCTGTACACCGCCAGCCGCGGCACCGTGCGCCGCTACCGGCAATCGCAGTCGGGCGGCAAGTGGGACCTCCGGGAGACGATCGCCCAGGGGTTCTGCGGGTTCCACCACCATCAGGTATCCGGCCTCACCATCGGGCCAGACGGCTGGCTGTACATCACCAGTGGGGACGACGACAACTTCGCCGAGGGGTCGGACGGCAGCCGGGCGACGGTACTCCGAACCGGAGCGGTGTTCCGCTGTCAGCCTGATGGTAGCCGGATGGAAACGTTTTCGCTCGGCTACCGCAACCCGTACCGCGATCTGGCCCTCGACGCCAAGTTGAACTGGTTCCACGCCGACAACGACAACGAAGACGGGTCGCGGTTCACCGGCTGCCGGCTAGTACATGTCGCCGAAGACGTGGACTACGGCTGGCGACTGTTCGAGGGGGCACGCTGCTGCCGCCCGGATCATGTCCGCGGGGCGGTAGCCGGCGAGCGGCCGGGCAAACTGCAACCGATGCTCAAGACCGGCCGCGGATCGCCCGCCGGGGTGATGTTCTACGACGACCGCCAACTGCCCGAGCAATACCAGGGGCTCATGTACTACCCGGACGTGTTCCGCCGGGTGGTGCGGGCGTACACCATCGCCCCGGTCGGGTCCACCTTCGCCGTGACCCACGAGTTCGAGTTCCTCAAGTCGGACGATCCGCTCTATCGGCCATGCCAGATGGTGGTCGGGCCGGACGGGGCGGTGTACGTACTCGACTGGCGGACCGACAGCGGCGGGGCGGGCAAGCTGTGGGGCGACGGCAAGCACGGCCGCATCTACCGCATGACCTGGGCGGGCACCGAGAAGGCCCCGGCCATCCCCCCGCGGCCGATGGACACCTGGGCGGTGTGGGCCAGCGCGTATGCCCCGCTCGACAACCTGAAGAAGGGGTTCCTGCACGGCGACACCACCACCCGACGGCTGGCCCAGATCGAACTGGTCCGCCGCGGAACGAAGGAGGTGCAGGCGGTCCGCGAGTTCTTCGAGGCGGTCGCAGCCGACGAAAAGGCGGCGGTCACCGCCCGGTTGCTGGCCATCGGCGGGCTTCAGCAAGTGGGCGATGCCGACAGCCGGAAGGGACTGCTCGCCCTGCTGACGGACAAGGACGCCGACGTGCGTCGAATGGTGTGCGACGCCCTCGCTCGCACCGCAACAGTCGACGACTTCGCGGTGGCCGAGGCGTTGGCGAAACGGCTGACCGATGAGTCGCCAGTGGTGCGTCGGGCGGCGGTGCTGGCCGTCGGGCGGCTCGGGGCGGGTGGGGCGGCCGACGCTCTGCTCACCGCCTGGAAGACCGACGACGGCAAAGATGCCTTCCTGGCCGACGCCTACCTGCGGGCACTCGAACGCCTCGGCAAGAAGGGAATCGATGCCCTCCTCGCCGTGGCCCAGTCGGGAGACGACGCCACGCTCCATCGGGTCGCCGCGGGCTTCACCGCCCTCCGCACCCGCCCGGCGTTCGACGCTCTCCCGCAACTGCTCGCCAACCCGCACCTGAAGGGGGCCGAGAAGGCCGAGTTGGTGCGGTCGTACCTGAACTACCAGTTCGACCCTTCGCCATCGCTCGACCCACTGGCCAAGTTCCTGACCGCCCGACCGGATGAACCGGCCGAGGTGAAGAAGGCCGGGCTGGAGGTGCTGGGGATGAGCAACGGCATGGGCGGCGGGCCGGGCGGCGAGTTCGTCATCGGGTTGCTCGATGCCAGCGAAGAGGATGTGCGGCTGGCAGCATTGACGGCCATCGAGAAGGGACGACTTCTCACCGCTGCGGCGAAGGTGAAAGAGATGGCGGCCGATACTGCCAAGCCGATCGGCGAGCGGGCGGCGGCGGTGCGGGCTGGGCGGGTAGTCGGCGGGCCGGAATTCGCTGCTGCCGTCCGGGGTTTCCTGGCGAACGACAAGGAGTCGGCCGGATTCAAGGTGGAGGCACTGCGGGCGCTCGCCGGGATGGACGCCCCCGCCGCCCGTACCTTCGCCGAGAAGTTCCTCGACCAGCCCGACCCGACCCTCATCGCCGAATCGGTCGCCGTGCTCGGGGCGACCAAGGAAGGGGCGAAACTGGTGGGCGAGCGGTACTTGGCCAAGAAACTCCCGCGTGACCTGTTCCCGCGGGTGTCGGATGCGCTGCGGAAGTACCCGAACGACGCCGAGGTGGCCAAACTAAACGCCGAGGTGATGCGGGGTGGGCTGCTCCTCTCGCTGGAGCCGGACCAGGTAGAGAAGGTACGGGCCAAGGTGTTGAAGGACGGTGATCCGAAGCGGGGGAAGGCCATCTACATGAACACGGCGGCGGTAGCGTGCGGCACCTGTCACAAGATGGAGGGGGTGGGCGGGCAGGTCGGCCCCGACCTCACCCGCATTTGGGACACGATGACCGTCGAGAAACTGCTAGAAACGATCATCGCCCCGAGCAAGGAGATCAAGGAGGGCTACCAGACGTACCAGGCGAACACCCTTGACGGGCAGACGATCACCGGGCTGAAGGTATCCGACACGAAGGACGAGGTGATCCTCCGCGAAGCCACCGGGCGAGACGTGAAGATCGCCCGCAAGGACCTCGACAAACTCGCCGCGTCGAAGCTATCGCTCATGCCCGACAACGTGGTGTCGCAGCTCAGCCACGACCAGTTCATCGACCTCATCGCATTTCTGAAGAGCCGCAAGGAGCAGGAGTCGCTCCGCGGATTGGTAGTGAGCGTGACCCTCCAGACCGGTCTGCCGAAGGACCTGAAGGCGACCCACCCGGCGGAGACGAACCCGGCGGCAGACGGTAAGTGGGTGCCGCTGGTCGCTGACCCCAGCGGGCTGTTCGCCCTCAAGCCGACACTGCCAGCCGAGCCGACCGGGGCGGTAGTGGTGGCCTACGTCTACTCCACCAAGAAACAGACAGCGGCCGTCAGTCTGCTGGCCGACGACGCCGTGCGGGTGACCGTTGGCGGAAAGGTAGTGTTCACCCGGGAGGGGCCGAAGGCGACGAAGTTCGAGGATGCGGAGAAATTCACCGCCGAACTGGAGCCGGGCTGGACGCCGGTGGTCGTGCGGCTGAGTACCGTCGGCCCGACACACCGCCTCGGGTTGCAGTTCACCGGAGACGACCTGCGGACCGCCGCCAAAGCGGAGAAGTAGGTACCAGTTGCACCGCAAGCCCGTCGCTGTGTATGCAGGTGGTGATGCACAGCGACGCTTCTCAGAGAATCTGCAGGTCTGGTTGTGGTGGTAGGCGGGCACAATTCCCCTTGCTGCCCGTCCGACGACGTTGGTATGGTGCGACATACTCCGATGGGCTAACCATGTTGACCGCCGAGCACCGTCGGAGTTGGGAGCAGGACGGTTACCTCGCCCTGCCGGGGTTCTTCACCGCCGAGCAGATCGACCGGCTGAACGCCCTCACCGACGCCGCCTACCACAACCCGCCCGGCTGGCTGGTGGTCGACAACCTCCGTACCGGTCGGCGGGCCCGCCTGAGTGACTTCGCCCCAGACGAACGCACCCACCGCCACTACAAGCTAAACGACCTGTACCTGGAAGAGCCGGAAGTGCGGGCCGCCGCCCTCGACCCGCGGGTGCGAGCGTACCTGGGGGAATTGCTCGGGGCGCCGCCGGTACTGTGCAACTCGCTCACCTTCGAGAAGGGAAGTCAGCAACCAGACCACATCGACTCGCTGTACATGACCCCCCGCACGCCGGGCCAACTGGCGGCTACCTGGATCGCCCTCGAAGACGCCCACCCGGACGCCGGCCAACTCTTCTACTACCCCGGCAGCCACCGGATTCCGCTCTACACCTTCGCCGACGGCACCCACCACGCCAGCAACGCCGAAGCACAGGCGTGGCACGCCTATATCCTGAGCGAGATCGCCGCCCGCGGGCTGCGGCGGGAGACGTTCCCAGCGAAGAAAGGCGACCTATTCATCTGGTCGGCCAACCTAGTGCATGGTGGGTCGCCGATCGGCGATCCAGCCCGCACCCGCAAGAGCCTTGTCTGCCACTACTACACTCTGCCCGACTGCCAGGCCCAGGGGTGCGAATGTGTGCCGCAGGCGGCCGACGGCTACTGGATGCGACGCCCTCACCAGACCGTACCGGGGACCGTATCGGTGCCGCCACCCCCGCCCGCGGCACCGCCCGAACCCCTCACTCTGCGCCGGGTCGTCGGCAAGGCCCTCCGTAAAGTCGGGCTGTACCAACTCTTCAAGCGGCCGTCTGGTTGACCTCGACTCGCCATCCAAGCAACGGTATGCCGACGCCATGCGGTGGGTCGCCCCCCTCCTCTTGTTCATCGCTGGTTGTGCCACCACCGGCGGGGTCTACCTCACCCCGCACGAGTCGGCCGCCCGCGTCCCGATGCGCGTACGAGTTGTGGGAATGGTGGAGCGACTACTTCAACGGGACGATTGGACCGGAGGAGTCGGTTCGTGCCACTGGATGGGAACAACGGCCCCGAATGTGAGCGAAGGCTGGAGCGAAGACACAGTGTCGTTGGATGTCACGGCCACCACCAAAGACGGACAGCCGATTCTCATCCCGACTGCCGACTACACACCGATGCTCGAAACCCTCCGCCGCCGACTCAGGGATCTGGTGGAAGACCACGGTGGCGGACAGGTCGACTGGCAAATTCTGGAAGGTTTCCACGAACGGACGCTGGAGTTCCGCTACAAGCAGGGCGATGTGGCCGGACTGGTGCGGGTGCGGATGGCCCCGAAGAGTGAGGCGACGGAGGAACTGACAACACGCATCGAGTTCACCATCCGCGAGCAGTGAATACGGCACTCACTTCTTTTCCCATACCCGCTGCATCAGGTCGAAGACCTCCGGCTCACTCTCTTTCAACTCAGCCCAGTTGAAGGGGAAGAAGTCGTTGCTGCCGAAGTACGCTTCCGTCATCTCGGCGAAGAACTCCTTGTGGTCGGTCAGGGCGTAGTGTTTCACTCGCTGGCCGGTGTACAGCAGCGCCTTGTCGCCGCGCCCGCTCTTCTTGTAGTTGTCGAACGCCTCCCGCACCCGCGGTTCGTCGAACCCGAGCACCTGATCGTGATAGGCGTGGGCCAGTTCGTGCAGGATCACCCATGGCTGCTCACGCACGTTCCGTTTGGTGGCCACGTCCGCCGCCCGCGGCAGGTGGACGCACTTCGCCAGATCTTCGGCGTAGCCGTTCGCCTTCAACCACTCTTTGCTCGGGTGGTACTGCATCGGCCCCAGATTGCCGTGCGTCAGGTCGAGGACGATCACCACCGTTTGCAGTTTCTTCACCTTGTCGTCTGGCACCACCAATTTGATGTCGGCCAACTTGCTTTCGAGGAACCGTAGGGCTTTCGTTCCCAGTTCGGCGTCGCCGCCCTTCAGCAACCGGTCGTCTACCCGGATTGTCCACCCTTCCAGTTTCTTCTCCGTGCGGCTGGTTGGCTTGGCGTTCTTCGGCGAGTCGGCGGCAGGAGACAGGAGTGCGGCGAGCAGGACGGCGGGGGCGAACATGGGGAACCTCAGACGGGCGGGTGAGGCGATTCTACTTCTCCAGCAGTTCGGCGTTGTCGATCCAGGCGAGGAAATACGGCCGCTCGCGGTCGCGGCGCTTCATGACCACCTGGAACGGCCGGTCGCAGTGGTAGTGCATCGGGGTCGGTTTCAGGTGGACGGCCGACTCGGAGGCGAGGTCGGCCCCATTGCGGTTCAGCCGGAACTGAATCATCTGAGACGCCTGAGCGACCGGCCCGACTTCCAACTCGCGGAAGCGGTGTTCGACGCGGAAGCCGATGTTCGGGACGAGGAGCGTGTCGTTCGGCATGACGCCAGTGTGGCCACCGCCGGCCTTCTGTGCCGCGATCTTCGCCGAAAGGTCGGCCCACTGCTCGGCTAGCGTCGGCTTGCGGTCCGTGACGGCCAGAATGACCTGATCCCGCGACGTGGCGTTGATATCCACGGCGAACTCACGGCCCAGTTGTCCCCGGTCAGTGACCTGCAAATATAGCACATTCACTTGGCCGCGGAGTTGGTTGTACGCGAACGCTTCCTTCGATCGGATGCCGAACGCACGCACTTTGGAAATCGATCCGTCCGCGTGGGTGAACGCCTGCGGCTCGTCGTACTCGAAGTACGGGTACGGGAACCTGGTCGACACTTCGAAGTAGCAATACGCCAGCGCGCCGCCGGGCGGCAGGTTGAAAGCGGGCACCTTCCGCTGGGGGAAGCGGACGGCCATGTCGGTGCGGATGCGGTCGGCGATACCATCTTCGTTGAACCCGGCGTTGACGTACACGGCGTTCGGCGGCAGATCGCTCTCAGCGGACGGGTCGGTGTGCAGCCGATCGGCGAACGCCTGAGCCCCGTCGAGTCGGACCGTGCCGCGGGTGACGTTTTGTTCGAGCTTCTTCCAAGCGAGTGGGAAGGACGAACACCAGACGACGTTCTTGCCTGGATTGGTCGGGGTGTCGAACGTGGGGACGATGACGGTGGAATTGAGTTGATCAGATGTGCCGTCGAAAACAAACGGCTCCGTATCGAGCGGCGGCGGGTCGCCTTCACCGTTCCGCAACCAGACGAACCCGGCGATGGCCCCGATGGCGAGCAGGGTCAGCAGCACGTAGGTGGTGAGTCGTCGCGGCACGGGAGCCTCACAGGAGCAGTTCGGTGACGGGAATGGTGGCGACGGTCTGTCCATCGAGTACGAGCGGCACGTCTTGACCGGGGGAGTAGTCGGTACGGGTGCGGTACGCCGGCTGGTCGGCGATCGGGTCCGGGTCGGGGTACACCTCGATCCGGTGATCCACCACGTTGATGATGCAATACGCCGGGATGCCAGCCCAAGAGTACGCCCGACCTTTCAGTTGTCGGTCGAACGCCCACGACGAATCGGATATCTCGATGGCTAATGCGATGTCATCCGGGCCGGGGTACCGGGTGCCGTAACTGGTCTCGTCCCCTCGCAGTACGACGCCATCCGGTTCAGGTTCGTTGTCCACCCAGGAGGGTGACAGCTCCCTGCACCTGGAAGAACCAGTCACTCACCGGCAGGTGGCGGGGGAGTCGCCGGTTCAACCGGCGGTGCGCGGCCTAGTGCGGCGGGTTCCTCACGTGCTTCTCCAGAACGTACCCTTCGATCAACTCCACCCAGTCACTGTCCATGTAGATGCCCGCCTCGTGCATCTTGTGGTACTGATCGATGGTGACCCGCCGGCCATCGCCATTAGCTCCACGGCGTTCTCGGGGGGAATCGACAGCCGCGCTCATGCTTCATCTCCGTACACCGTAATACCACACGTCCGCGCAAAAAGGAACCGCGGGGGATCGCCCCGCGGTTCGTGGGTGTGTTCGGTAAGCCGCGCTCGCCGGGGAGCGGGGGATTCAACACCCGCTCCCCGGCGAGCGCGGCTCGTAGTGGGTCATTTGTCCCGCTTGCCGCCGCCGCCCATGGCGGCCTGCGCGGCGGCCAGGCGGGCGATCGGCACCCGGAACGGCGAGCAGCTGACGTAGTCCATGCCGATCTCGTGGCAGAATACGACGCTGTCCGGGTCGCCGCCGTGCTCCCCGCAGATGCCCACCTTCAGGTGGGCGTTGTGCTTCGCCTTGCGGCTGTCGCGGCCCTTCTGGATGCCCAGCTTCATCAACTCACCCACGCCGTTGAAGTCGATCGTCTGGAACGGGTCGATGGGCAGGATCTTGTTGTTCAGGTAGCTGGGCATGAACCCCTTGATGTCGTCGCGGCTGAAGCCGAAC
>JALOQR010000464.1 GCA_025459365.1 Fimbriiglobus sp. | reverse complement strand
ACGGGCAGGTCGCACAGCGGGCGGCACTCACTCCACCGCCAGTCGCAACCGCTGTTCGGTCCA
Source organism: Fimbriiglobus sp. (assembly GCA_025459365.1). Lineage (GTDB taxonomy): Bacteria > Planctomycetota > Planctomycetia > Gemmatales > Gemmataceae > JALHQU01. Next base: position 2,488 of record JALOQR010000464.1, on the reverse strand, counting down.
GGGGCGAGAGTGTCAAGGTGGTGGTGTCGTTTGGTACTCATGCCGGGTGGTTGTCACGGACGAAATACGCCGGTTCGCTGAATGGGTGTGTGTCGGTCGTCCGGCGGTGGTCGCGCTTGCGGATGGTGCCCACCCGCACGAACCCGGCCCGCTCGAAGAATGGGTTCACCCGGCCCATCGCGGTGAGCGTTTCGATCCAGTCCACCGGGCACAGCTCGCATGCCCGCCGCACGAACGCCGCGGCGATGCCCGCCCCGCGGTACGTTGGGTGTAGCACTACCCGTTGCAGTAGCCACAGGTTGGCGTTCATCCCTCGCATCCCGATTTCACTCCGCGGATTGCTCAGCCCGAAGTACCGGGTGCGAAGTGTCAGCGATGCGGCGGGCGAGGCGAACACACAAATGCCGATCGGCTCGGCGGCGTGCCAGAGCAGGATCACGCGGCGGACGAAGCCGAGGTGGTGCGAGCGGTAATGCCACCGAGCGAAGTGCGGCCAGTCGGCCGCGGTGCCGTCGGACAACCAGAGTTGGTCGGCGAAGCTGATTCCTTTTTTTTTGTCGGCTCGCGGGTCACGTCGATCATGCCGCCGCCGTGGCACCGCACGAGTACGTCCGGGTTCAGGTCGTCCGTCAGGTCGTCGTGAGTCGTGGCGCACAGCACGCCCACACCGGTGCGACTCGCCAGCTTCCGCACGTTGAACGCCAGCACCTTCGCTAGCGTGCGATCCAGCACGGCGGCGAACTCGTCGAGCAGGATGAATCGCGAACCGCTCGCCACCGCGAACGCCACCCGGAACCGATACCGCTGCCCATCGCTCAACTCGGCCGGCGTGCGGAGCATCAGCCGGGCTTCGCCCAGGCCGCACGCGGCGAGCAGGCCCAGGCGGGCTTCGATGGTTCCCGGCAGGGCGTCTACCAGCGGCACATCCGGGAGTGACAAACCGATCGCATCGATCGCGTGCAACTGTTCGCCGGCCGCCCGCATCAACGATGACTTCCCCGACCCGCTCGGGCCGGTGAACAGCACCACCTCGCCGGGGCGGATGTCGAGCGTCAGGTTGTCGGCAACGACGTGCGGCGGTTCGGCCTCGCCGACGCCGAACAGGTCGCACACCTCGGCAGTCGCCAGGCTGCGGCGAACCGCCCGGAACGGATACCGGATGGTGATGGGAGCGAGCATGGGGTGCCTCGAAACGGAACGGACGAGGCAGAACGCCGAACGGCGTGGGGGAAGAGTGGTGCTAGGTTCACGTCCACGGATTGCGGCGATCTCGGTGGTCCTCCCGGCGGTTCCACCAACCGCGGACCGTCAAAAGGGTGCTGACAAACAGCAGACTTGCGAACAAGAAGGCACCACAACAGCCGAGGAGAGAGGCGAGCGCCTCACGTCTGTTGTCTTCGTACTCTGCTCCGGCTTGCGCCGCCGTCGAGGTTAACACTAACAGGAGCAGCGCCGCTATCTGTCGCACGGTGCGTTCCTCTCGCGGTGTTTCGATTTGCTGTGATCCGTAGGTGTGCGCGTGGGCCCACGCGCTCACCTCCGGATCACAGCAAAACCTCACTACTTCTTCAGCTCGACTTTCAGCCCCTTGGTGATCGGCTTGTCGTTCTTGTCCACGAACCGGGCGCAGCCGGTCCAGTCGAAGATGCCGTTGCACACCTTGAAGACCAGCACGTTCTCGCCTTTCTTCAGCGTCAGCTTGTCGTAGCTGTTCTGATCCTTTTCCATGATCCGGCCGTCTGGCCCCTTACCGAGTTCTTTGCCGTTCAGCCAGACCTTGAAGCCGTCGTCGCTGCCGAGTTTCAGCGTCACGTCGGTGAGTTCGGCGTCGGAGGTGATGTAAGTCACCGCGTACCCGGCGACCTGTTCCTTGGCTTCGCCACAGTGCTTGTTCAGGTCGAAAAAGTAGTCTTCGGCGACCTGCTTCTTCCAGGTCAATTCCTCCTTGCCGACCTTCACCTTCTCCCCGTCCTTCGGCGCGAGTTTGGCCTCGTCCTTCACTTGCTCCTTGTCCACCGCGTCGCCCTGACTTTCGCCCTCGGCCAACGGGATGGGAGCGAGCAGGAGCCAGACCTTGATGTGCCCGTCGTCGGTGAACGGCGTTTCCTTCGCGTTTGCTTTTTTGTCCTCGGCGGCCACCGCCGCCAGCCCGACCGCCGCCACCACTGCCACCACCGCCGCCAGCCAGTGAAACCGAGACATCAAACATCCTCCGTTGGTGTAGACATGATTGCCAGCCGACGGCCTGGGCCGCCGGACTGGCGGAATTAGCTTACGTCGCCGGCAACTCGGCGGGGGCGACGGGGTGCCGCGACAGGGTGCCGCGCCCCCAGGGAGTCGCTCGCTTTCGGCTCGCTCGCCCTGGGCTGGGTGAACCACCCCTTCGGGATGGAAGCGGGGGGCGCGGACCACTCCAATCGCCGGAGTCGTTTTCCCCGCCCTGGCCTCACACCCACACCCGCGGTTCGTGTCGGCTCAACAGGTGCTC
>JALOQR010000178.1 GCA_025459365.1 Fimbriiglobus sp. | reverse complement strand
TTCAACGGCATGACGCGGTTCGAGGGGCTTGAGGAGTTGCCCAACCTCTTTTGCGACCCGAAGGCGCTCCGCGAAGGCTACCTCGACGCACTCGAAGAGTACCTCACCGAGGTTCGCCGTGGCTGCACTCGCATCGGCGTCGATTACCACCTGATCCGCACCAGCGACTATCTCGATGCGGTTCTGTCGCGGTTCCTGTTCCGCCGCATGAACGACCGGGCCAACCCGGTGAAGAAGTAGGCCTGCCTCTGGAACCGGGAACGCAGTGACCGAGCGAACTGCGACCCCACCCGGTGACAGCACTCCCGGTTCCAGCAAGACCCGCCATCCCCCGAACACCCCCCGCCATGCTCCAGACTCTGGCCAATCTGTTCAATCCGGCGGCCTACTTCAACCCGTGGAGCCTGCTGGCCGGGCTGTTGCTCATCGCCGCGCCCATCATCATCCACCTCATCCACCGGATGCGGTTCAAGCGGGTGAAGTGGGCGGCGATGGAGTTCCTGCTCAAGGCCCAGCGGCGGATGAAGCGGAAGATGATCATCGAGCAATTGCTGCTCCTGATCCTCCGCTGCCTGCTCATGCTCCTCGTAGGCCTGCTCGTCGCCCGCTACTTCGGATTCAACGCGACCGGTAAGGAGGCGACCACGACGCAGCACTACGTCATACTGGACGACAGCCCGAGCATGGCCGATCTGATCACCGAAGACGGACAGGAGACAACTACCACCTTCGAGGTCGCCAAGCGGGCGCTCGCCGACAAGATCGCCCCTGCCCTGGCCGACGCCACCACCCCGCAACTGATGGCGGTGGCGCGGGCATCGGAGCCAGACCTGCCGATCAACGTCGAACGGTTGAATGCCGCCAGCGTGAAGGAACTGAAGGACAACCTTGTCCAGTACCAACCGTCCACCGTGCGGGCGAACTTGTCGGCCCTGGTGCGGAAGGCTGGCGAGGCGCTCTCGGCACGCGGGGCGGAGGTGGGCAAGGTGCTTCATGTCGTTTCCGACTTCCGCGGCACCGACTGGAACGAGGCTGGCGATGCCCTCAAGGATGAAGTCAAGAAGTTGACCGATGCAGGCGTGAAAGTTCACCTGGTCGATGTTGCCCATCCCTACCGCAAGGTGGACAAGAAACTGCCCGCCCACCACGACAACATCGGCATCGTCGAACTCAAGCCGATGAAGGCGGTGGTGGCCAAGTTCGAGGAGGTGGAGTTCACCCTGAAGGTGCGGAACTACGGCACGGCCGAGGTGAAGGATCAACTCGTTTCGATCCGGGTGAACGGCGATGAGGGGAAGGGGGGGCGCAGCGTCAATTTCGCCAGCATCCCCCCCGGTCAGGAAGCGACCGAACGCTTCGCCCTCAACTTCGAGCGGTCGGGCAACGCCGACAACCCGTTTACCGGCAAGCTCGCGCAGACGCCGCTCGCCGAGGGAGAGAAACTGGAACTGAAGCGGGCATTCGAGCGGTTCAACATCGTGTCGGCGGTCATCATGACCAAGGAGAGCACCGGGCTGGAGGCCGACAACGTCCGGCATACGGCCGTCGAGGTACGGGAGACGCTGCCGATTCTGGTGGTCGATGCCAACGACCCGGAAAAGCGGGACGCCAAAGAAGGAGAGAGCCTGTATCTGAAGAAGTTCATTGCCAGCAGTGGCACCGCCTTCCAGTGGAACTACGCCGCTCCAGCCGATGTTGCCAACACCGACCTGAGCAAGTTTTCGTTCGTGCTGGTACTGAACGTTCCCGGCCTGAGTGAAGCGGCGGTGAAGAACCTGGAGGGGTTCGTGCAGAACGGCGGTGGGTGCGGGTTCTGGCTGGGCGAGCGGGTGAAGCCGGCCGACTACAACAAGGGGCTGTACCGCGACGGTGAGGGCCTGTTCCCGGTGCCGCTGCCGCCTGAGCCGTTCCCGGCCAAGTCTCGTGAGCAGATGAGCGAGGACGAACGCGAAGCCGACGAGATGCGGGTGAACAAGCTGAAGTTCAACATCTTCCAGAAGAAGTTGCTCGTGCGCGATCCGGCCCTCCGCGCTCACCCCGCCTTGGCCGCGATCTACTCCGACGGTAAGGGGGCCATCCGCGATCCGGACGAACTTGAGAAGTTCTACCGGTTCGTCACTGTTCAACGGTACTGGCCGATCGAGCGACTCGGCCGCTGGACCGACGATCAATCGGTCACCGAACTCATGTGCCTGGCGAACGAGAAGAAATTCAAGGACTACGAGCAAGAAGCGAACGCGCTGGTGCAGGCTCTCCCGGTGGCCGACCCTGACTTCACCGCCTTCAAGGAGCCGCTGACGAAAATTCGCGGTGACATGACCCGCATCAACACCCAGGCCGATCCGAGTACCTCCCAGGTGGCCGAGTTGTTCGACCGCCTGCTGTCCGACCAGCGTAACGAGGGCGACAAGGACGAGGCCTTGCTCCGCGAGTTCTGGCAGAAGCCGGAAATGGCCGACCTGAAAGGCAAAGTGACCCGCCTGCGGGACCGCATGAAGTACGGCTACCCGCTGTACCTGACCAAAAACTACGGCCGCGGGCGGGTGACCGTCATTACGACTACCGCAGGCGAAGCATGGACTGACTGGCCGAACGCCCAGCCGGGGAACGTGTCGTTCATCCCGGTGATGAAGGAGTTAGTGAACTACCTGGCCGGCGGTGGGGTGGACGACACCCGCACTTGCGGTCGGCCGATCGAATTCCGGCTCGACCCCGAGAGTTACGAACTGAAGGTGCTCAAGGGATTCGTCACTCACACCACCAAGCCGGGCGAGCGGCCCGCCGCCGGCGGGGGTAATGACCCCGCCCCGGTGGGGGTGAGCGACCAGTTTGACCCGCTCACGGTGGAGACCGTCAAGGAAAAGGTGAACGAGGTGGGGGCCGACGGCAAGACGATCGAAAAGGAAGTGGAGCGACGCGGGCTGACGGTCAGCGAGGCGAATACCAGCCGACCCGGCGTGTACTTGTTCGGGTTGGAGCAGAAGCGGCCCAAGCCGGGTGCCCCGACCGAGTCGGTCACCTCCGCCGAGTACCGTTTCGCCCCGGTGAACCTGGACGTGCCGATGGAGGGCGACCTGCGTCGGGCGAACACCGATGACGTGCTTGCCACCGCCCCAGGAGCCGAACTGCACGGCCCGGACGAAACCGAATGGCTGACCCGCTTGCAAAACAAGAAGACCGACCTGAGCAGCATGGGCTGGCTGTTCCTCTTCCTCCTCATGGTGCTAGTGGCCGAGCAGGCGCTGGCGGTGAAGTTGAGCTACCACTCCGGACAGGAGTCGGTGGCTGAACACGCCCCGAGCGCGGCCGCTGCCCTGCGGCGGGCCGAGGTGCAGCTCGCGGTAGCCGAGCAGAACAACCCGACGTAACTGCCGAGCCATGCAGCGTGAGCCGCTGGTTCGAATTCGATACCCACCGACCCCGGCTCGCCCGAACCCGATACACGAACTCCCTTGCAGGTTGACTCCCCGATGAATGATACCGGCGTGAAGCAGACGAAGGAGTTCGTCTTCCAACGGCTGGGTGAGCCGTTCCCGTTCTCCACGACGGAGACGCCGTTCACCCTCGCCATGATGGTGGCCGGCACCCTGTTGGTCTTCGCATTGCTCAGCCTCGCCTTGCCGCTGATTCGCAGCATCAAGGGGGCGGTGTCGGGGGCGGTGGTGCGGTTGGTAGTGTGGGCGGCGCTCGCCCTGCTTGCTGCCACCGTGTGGATGGGCCTGGACAACGCCATTGATCGCAAGGACACTGCGGCCCGCGACCAACTCTTCTGGGTCCATGTCGGCGGGCAGGCGGTACTCGGCCTGCTGTTCTTGGTGTCGAGCGTTGGCACGCTACTCTCGAAGGAACGGCTGGCGAAGGGGGGCAACGCCGAAGGGGTGGCCTTCGGGACCTTGCTCACCGTTTTGTTCGGGCGTGTAAACACCGGGCACCGCACCTGGTGGCACTGGTTCACCGGGGCCGGGCGGGCCATGCTCTTCCTCGTCCCTCTGGTGTGCCTGGGCATCGCGCGCGGCTTCGACACCGACCCTGAGCCAGTGTGGGTGCTATTCACCGCTGGCATGCTCGCCGCTGGCTGGCACCTGACCTCCGACATGTACCTGAAGGATTCCGGTTCGGTACGGTTCTGGGGCGCACGGCTGATCCTCGCCCCGCTGTTGCTGCTCGCCCTCGCATTGCTCATCGGTGGCGTGACGGTGGCCGTCGTTCCGCAGGGGGCGAAGTTGGCTGCGTGGTTGGTGCTCGGCGTGGTCGTGGGTGGGTTGCTCATCCCGCTGGCGGTCGGCGGGCTGCTCTGGCTGACGCGGGTGTTGCACCGGCACGAGGTCGGGGCGTGGCTGCGGGTCTACCCGATGGCCCTGCTGCGGTGCCTGGCGCTGGCCGTGCTCGCGTTCTGCTTCCTCCTCCCCGCCCTCCAGCCGTGGGAGACCACCGAGAAGCGGTCGAAGGTGGTGATGGTGCTCGACATCTCGCCGAGCATGGCCAAGTGGTCGGACGAAATCAGCCGCGACCCGAACGCCAAGCTGAAGACCCGCCTGGACAAGGTGCTCGACTTCCTCACTTCGGCCGACGGTGAGTTCGTGGCCAAGTTGCTCGACAAGAACCCGGTGACGGTCTACCGCTTGGGGGCCAATCTCGACCCCGAGCCGGAGATGATCCGCCGTGGCGAGGAGAAGACCGACCAATTCAATTGGAAGCGGGAGGAGTGGGAGGCATTCACCCGTTACGACTTCAAACGGTGGGTGCTCACCTACGCCGGGGCGGACGGCAAGGGGTTCAGCGACGAAGCCAAGAAACAGTTCGAAGCCGCAGCCGCATGGACGGCCGGCACTGGCGACTCCGATTGGGTACTGAACTGGACGAAGGCCGATGACGCCCAGACCGGCGCCGACAGCTTGGCCGAGCGAGATGCCGACGATGCCTCCACCACCGGCCGTAAGGCGGCCGATCGCAAACTGCTCGCCGCCTTGAAAGAGAAGGCGGCCAAGAGGGTGGACATGGCCCGCGTCATCACCCAGGGGTCAGCAGTGCCCGACTCGGTGACCGCCGCCGTCAACCGCGAGCAGGCAAACATGACGCAGGCAGTGATTGTGTTCAGCGACGGCCGCAGTAACCTGTCGTCGGATGCCGCCGTGCCTGACCTCACCCGCCGGGCGAAAGAGGCGAACATTCCGGTGTACACGGTGGCGGTTGGGGCGGCTCGCGAGGTGGTATCGCTTGTCATCTCGGATCTGCAAGCCCCCGATCGCACCCAGCCCGACGAACCGACACAGGTGACAGTGGCCGTGGACGGCATCGGGTTCAAGCAGAACGATCAGGTGGACGTGACCCTCGAACTCTTCCTGCCGGGCAAGGACCCGAAGAACAACGACCTACCTGACTTTGAGATGAAGCAGGCGGTGACGTTCGGCCCCGGCGAGACACCGCACGGCGAGACCACCTTCCTGCTCGACGCCGAGGAGTTCGCCAAGAAGAACGCCACCAGCCTGATCGAGGAGATCAATCCGCCCAAGCCGGGGCGGAAATGGCAACTGAAGAAGGGGCAGTGGAAGGTACGGGCGAAGGTGCCGGTCGATTCGCGGGAGGTGTTCCGCGAACCGTTCCACCTCAGTCCGGTGCGGGCGATGGAGGTGATCGACAAACCGCTGCGGGTGTTGCTCGCCGCCGGCGCTCCGAGCCGCGAGTTCCAGATTCTCCGCACCTTAATGGTGCGAGAGGTGGAGCAAAAGCGGGCCGAGTTGAGCATCTACCTGCAGAACGAAGGTGGGCAGAAGGGCACTATCGTGCAGGATGTGCCCCCTGGCCGACTGCTCCTCAAGTTTCCGGACGAACTCGACGTGAGCAAGGAAACAACCGCCGGTGCGGGCGGTGGCGATCCCGGCAGCGATGCCGAAACCATCCGCCAGCGGGCGAAGTACAACAATTTGAATGAATACGATGTCGTCATCTGCTTCGATCCGAACTGGAACGAACGAGACGACGCCGGCCAGTTTCGCATTCCAAGTACGGCGTTTGCCAAGCTGAAAACGTGGTCGCAGACCTACGGCGGCGGACTCATCTACGTCGCTGGCCCGTTCTACACCGCCCAGATGGTGCGGAACAACGATGAAGCTGCCCGTCTTCGCCCGCTGCTCGATATGCTGCCCGTTGAGCCGGACGATATCGTCGCCTCCGACGATCCGCTCGTCCGCATCAGCGGCCGGAAGACGCCACGCCGGCTGAAGTTCAACCCACCCAAGGACTCCGACCTGCTCCGCCTCGACGACCTCACCCCCCAGCGGGACGAGGCTCTGAAAGCGGTCGCCGGGTGGGAGCAATTCTTCACCGGCAGCGACGACCCGCCGAAGAAAGCAGAGAAGGAATATCTGGAGCCGAAGCGGGGGTTCTTCACCTACTACCCGGTGAAGAAGGTGAAGCCGCTGGCCGCCAGCCTGGCCGAGTTCTTGAACGTGGACGAGAATGGCCGAGAAGCACCGCGACCGTTCTACGCCGTCGGTCCGTCTGGTGCTGGGCGGGCCGCCTGGATCGGATCGGGCGAGATGTTCCGCCTACGAGCCGTCCCCGATGTGGGCATCAGCTTTTACGACAAGTTCTGGCTGCAACTCGCCCGGTACACATCGGCCAAGCGGGCGAGCGGGGCGAAGTCTCGCGGTGAGGTGCTGATGAGCAAGGAGGTGATCGCGGGTAACCCCATCCGTGTGCGGGCGAGGGTGCTCCAGTCGAGTGGCCAGGAATATCCGGAGAACGACCTCGACCGCCCCAAGCTGACCATCGAGAAACTCGACCAGAACGGCGAGGTGAAGGACCGGTTCGGCCCGTTCGACGTGCTCAAGCCGGCCAAGCTCGGGCAGAAGTTCGAGGGGTATTACCAAGGCGTGGTGACACCCGACCCGGCGAAAATGACCGTCGGCGAGTTCCGCTATCGGGCAAGCGTGACCAAGGGCGACCTGCCCGAACCGCTCACCGCCGAGTTCCTGCTGCGATCGGCGAACCCCGAACTGGACAACACCAAGCCCGATCTCCAAGCCCTGCTCGACATGGCCAGTCCGCTGAAAATGGCCCTCGATGGCGAACCCGACCCAGCCAAGCGGTCGGCCATGGCCGTCCGCCTGGGGGCGACCGACGATGACGTGAAGACCGGCAAGGCGAAGCTCGCCTTCGCCCTCGACTCCGCCGACAAGCTGAAGGTGGTGCCTGAACTGATCCGCTCGCAGAAGATGACGCCGCAGAACCGTGGGGTGATCGACCCCCTCTGGGACGACGCCTACGACCCCGCCGCCGACCCACGGGTGAACTGGCTAAGGTCGGAGTTGGTACCGGCTTCCGGCACCCTTGGCCAGATCCTCCGCCTCTGGCTGCCAGTGGCAGTAGTGGCTCTGCTCGCCCTCGCTCTGACGTGGGTACTCCGCACCCGGGCCGATCTCCCCAAGAGTGGAATTTTTGGCCTGCTGGAAGGATTTGCCACGTTGGTGCTCGGGCTGGTCTCGGTGCCGGCGGCGTTGGTCGCGGTGGTGCCACCGATGGTGGCTCTGTGGGGGCAGACGTTCGGCGAGATGCCGACGTGGGGCGAGTGGGCGCTGGCGGTTACCGCTGCGGTGCCGGGGTTGGGTTTAGCGGTGGCGTACCTGGCGGCTGGCCGATACCGCCCGGCGGTCGGCAGTGTGGCGCTCACACTCGCTATGCTCGCCCAGGCAACTATCGTTGCTCTGGCCGTCTGGTACGGCAACCCGTTCCCCATCGGCTATGCCGTGCTTGCGATGGCCGGACTGCTGTGTACCGAGTGGACCCTGCGGAAACTGACTCGGCTTGCGTAACCCAGATGGGCGAGCGGCCCGCGTGAGCAGGCGAGTAGCCAAACCCGCCTGCTCACGCGGGCCGCTCGCCGGAATCCCCCGAACACCCCCGCGACTGCGGTGACCCATGCCCCCGACGACGACCACCCGCCCGGCTGCCGCTCCCGACCGCGAACTCACCCACCCGCTCGACCGCCTCAAGGGGGTCATCCGCCGGTTCGTCGCTTACGACACGGTGCTGTTCGTCGCTCTGTTTCTCAGCCTCTGGTTCTGGGTCGGTCTGGGTATCGACTACGGCCTGTTCAAGTTGACCGGCGTCGATATCGCCCAGCAACTCACACCATCGCTGCGGATAGGCATCACAATCATGCTCGCTGTCACCCTCGTCGCCCTCGTGGTGTGGCGGGTGACGGTGCTGGTGAACAAACGGTTCGATCTTGGTTCGCTCGCCCTCATCCTGGAGAAGCGGCATCCCAAGCTGCTCGGCGACCGCCTCATCACCGCCATTCAGATGTACGACGTGGAGGAGGCGAGCAAACAGGGATATTCGGCTGACCTGGTGCGGCACACCATCGGTGAGGCCCGCGAGCGGATGAAACAGGTGAACGTCCGTGGGGTGTTTAACTGGGGACGGCTGTGGCTGAAGGGCGGGCTGATCGCCGGCGTGTGGGTGCTGGGCGTGGCCACTGCTCTCGCTCTGTATGCCGGCTTCGGCGGTGGTTCTGACCTCGCCCGGGGGGTCAAGAAAACCACCGACGTATCAGCTATTTTCCTGGAACGAAACGCTCTCTTTGTGCCAACTCCGTGGCCGCGCCGGGCACACCTGGAGGTGGTCGATTTCGACGACGAAGGGCACCCGAACGAAATCCGCGTGGGTAAAGGCATGCCGACTCCACCGAAGGTGACCGCCCGGGCGGTCAAGTGGGTCGTGGCCGACGATCCTCGGTGGAATCCAGACGGGTGGCGGGCGATGACCATCGCCGATCTAGGCTCGTTCGGCATCGCGGCCAGCAAGCCGGTTGGGTTCGAGGGCGACTTCGATAACCTCCGCATCGACGATCTGGAACGGGCCTACCCACCGGCCGAGGGTGACCCGACGTTCACCGCACTTGCCGCTGCCGCCGACGATCTGAACAACACCCGCAAGCTCCGCATGTTGGAAGTGCCGGCCGTGTTGAAGATGCGGGTGGACGGCGTGCAGACACGCTCCCGCAACCTGCTCGACCTGCTCCCGGACGCCGCCGGCCAGTACGCCGCCGAAGTGCCCAACCTGACCGAAACGGTGCGGTTCACCCTCGCCGCCGAAGACTTCATTACTACCCGTCGGCAGATTACACTGGTGCCCCCACCAACGCTGGTGGATCTGTACCGCGACGAGTTTCAGCCAGCCTACCTGCACTACGCCGCCCCGATCCCCGAGACGGGTGGCCCGGCTGACACGCTCTTCACCCTTCGTGGGCGCATGGTGCGGCTCGCCCCGAAGAAGATTGGCCTGTCGTCCGACAAGGCGGTGTTCGCTGTTCCCGTTGGCACCGAGTTGCACATTACCGCCGAGGCAGACAAGGACCTGAAGTTGGTGGAACTGCGGGCGATCGGGCCGAACCCGCTGGTGGTGCCCGAGTTCCTACGGGCG
>JALOQR010000177.1 GCA_025459365.1 Fimbriiglobus sp. | reverse complement strand
CATCGTCCGAATGGTGCGGCGGTGCATTTTCCGTCCCCCTCCGACATCCGCAATACGGGACCGGGAAATGGAGGCATGACGGCAGCCGTCAACCCCAACCCGGTGTTGGCGGAGTTATCGGCTGAAACAGAACGACCAGATCAGTTTTCCCGGCGAGAAGAACCAGCACAGGCAGGAGAAGTTACGCAAATTGACAGGGAAGGATTCAGACCATCGATGCGCGGATGACACGGAACAAAGCAGGGAGGGCGAAGATTCAACGGTCACAGTTCCGATCCGCGGTTCACCCTCCTCATCCGTGTTCCGTCTGTTTCGTTCCCGCCTTGCCTTTCCCTGTACCGCTCACCATCTTCCGCAACTTCTCCAGTTCGGGCAGGCTGAGTTTCCGAGACTTCCCCTTCGGTAGTTTGTCGAGCAGCACCGGGCCGATGGCGATTCGCTTCAGCTTGAGCACCTTGTGCCCGAGTTTGGCGAGCATGCGGCGGATCTCGCGGTTCTTCCCCTCGCACAACACGACTCGCAGCCAGGTGCTCTCCCCCTGCGGCTTCAACCGCCGCACGTTCTTCGCCCGCACTTTGCCGTCGCTCAGCCACACCCCATCGAGCAGTTTTTGGATGTCGGCGATGCTCGGTTTGCCCGCGACCAGTACGACGTACGTCTTCTCGATCTGAAACTTCGGGTGCATCAGTTTGTGGGCGAGGTCGCCGTCGTTCGTCATAAGCAGCAGGCCTTCGCTGCTTTCGTCGAGCCGGCCGACGGTGTAGACACGCTGATCCACGTGTGGAATCAGGTCGAGGGCGAGCGGCCGCTGGCTCGGGTCGTGGTTGGTACAGAGGTAGCCGACGGGCTTATTGACCACCCAATACACGGGACGTTCGGCCTTCACTGCCGCGCCATCGACGCTCACCTTGTGCTTCTCGGGATCAACCTGAGTGGCGAGTTGGGTGACGGTGACGCCATTGACCTTCACCCGCCCGGCGGCGATGAGGGTGTCGCAGTGCCGCCGCGATCCGACCCCGGCGTGGGCCAGGAATTTGTTCAGACGTTCCATGCGGGCATGATACACGACGGGTGCGAAGCGCAAGGGGAAATAGAATCGGGAACAGACGGACCGGTTGGGCACGACACCCAGCCGGTCCGTCTGTTCCCGATTCTCAAACGTGAGTTCTACACCGCACCGAGGGCCAGCGAGCAGTTGTGCCCACCGAACCCGAAGCTATTGCTCAGCACCTTCGTCACCCGCACCTCGCGAGCCACGTTCGGGATGTAGTCGAGATCGCAGCCGGCGTCCACGTCCTGGTGGGTCAGGTTGATGGTCGGGTGCAGGACACCGTGCTTGAGGCTCAGGGCACAGGCAATCGCTTCCACCCCGCCGCTCGCCCCGAGCAGGTGGCCGATCAGGCTCTTGGTGCTGCTGATCATCAACTTCTTGGCGTGGTCACCAAACGCCTTCTTGACCGCCTTGGTTTCGGCCACGTCGCCGAGGGGGGTGCTGGTGCCGTGGGCGTTCAGGTACTGCACGTCGGTCGGGTTCCAGCCGGCCTCGTGCATGGCGGCGGTCATCGCCCCCGCCGCTCCGATGCCGTCCTCGTGCGGGGCGGTGATGTGGAAGGCGTCGGCGGTGTTTCCGCAACCGAGCACTTCGCAGTAGATGTTCGCCCCACGGCGCTTGGCGTGCTCGTACTCTTCGAGCACCAGAATGCCGGCTCCTTCGCTGAGTACGAACCCGTCGCGGCCTTTGTCGAACGGCCGGCTAGCGTGCAGTGGATCGGCGTTGTTTTCGGAGAGTGCTTTACAGTTGATGAACCCGGCGAGGCCGATGGGGGCAATGGCGGCCTCCGAACCGCCCGACACCATCACATCGGCGAACCCGTAGGCGATCTGCCGCATGGCGTCGCCGAGGGCATGGGCGGCGCTGCTGCAGGCCGTGCTCACGGTGGTGTTCGGCCCGCGGAGATCCCACTTGATGGAGATGTTGCCGGCGGCGGCGTTGGCGATCATCTTCGGGATGACGAACGCACTGACGCGGGCCGGGCCTTTGGCGTTCAGGGTGGTAACGCCTTCGGAGAACTCGTCGATCCCGCCGATGCCGGTGCCGAGGATGACCCCGGCCCGGTACGGATCGAGCTTGGCCAATTCCAGCCCACTGTCGGCGAGGGCTTCACGGGCGGCGACCATCGCGAACTGAGTGAAGCGATCGAGGCGGCGAAGTTCGCGAGGTTCCACGATGCCGGTCGGGTCGAAGTTCTTCACTTCGCCGGCGAACCGCACCTTGTATTGGGCCACGTCGAACAGGGTAATCGGGCCGATGCCGCTCTTACCGGCGAGCAGCCCCTGCCAGTAGGTCGGCACCGACACCGCCAGCGGGTTGACGGTGCCCAGCCCGGTGATCACAACGCGGCGGCGAGACATGGCAAGTTCCGAGTTCCGGGTTCCGGGTTCCGGGCACAAGAGTCGCGAGGCACATTCGGGGCCGTTCAGGCTCGCCACCAGACCCCATGACTCGGAACTCGGAACCGTGAAGAGGGTTACGCCTTGGCTCCGTCGCCGCCCTTCTCCTTCTGCTTGGCCTCGATGTAGTCGATGGCCTCGCCGACCGTCTTGATCTTCTCGGCGTCGGTGTCCGGGATCTGGATGTCGAACTCTTCCTCCAGTTCCATGACCAACTCGACGATGTCGAGAGAGTCGGCCCCGATGTCTTCCTGGAAGCTGGTGCTGCGGGTGACCGTTTCCTTGTTCACGGCCAGATGTTCGCACACGATCTCGATGACGCGTTGCTCGACGGACACGCTCGATCCTCCGGGGCGGCTGACAGGCAGGCCGGTCTGATAACAGTGAGTTAGGACTTCGGCCGCACGGGGAGCGACCGGGGTACACACCGACGACGACAGCGAACAACTACACTATGGCGGCAGCCCCAGTTCGGGAAGGGCACCCTCCGCCGAACGCGGCCACGCTCAGGCGGTCACGTTCACCACTGCCGCTTTGCGGTCGACGCGCTTGAGCAACCCGGCCAGGACCCGCCCTGGCCCGATCTCCACGAACTTCGTCACCCCCGCCGCCATCAAACCGCGAAGAGTCTCTTCCCAACGGACGGGAGACAGCACCTGTCTCACCAATAATGGCCGGATTTCGGCCGGATCGGTGTGAGGCTTCGCGTCCACGTTCGACCACACGGGAATGGTCGCGGCGTGGAAACTGGCGGTGGCGAGGGCGGCGGCCAGTTTGTCGTCGGCGGGTTTCATCAGGTCGGTGTGAAACGCCCCGGCGACAGCGAGCTTCACCGTCCGCAGTTGGCGACTTTCGGCCAACCGGCAGAGTTCCTCGATGCCGGCCGCCCCGCCGCTCACCACCGTGTTGCCGGGGCAGAGCAGGTTGGCCACTCGCAGCACCCCGCCCGAAACCGCCTGGGCTTCGGCGGCCAGCGATTCCACCTCCGGCACTTCCATCCCGAGGATGGCGACCATCCCGCCGGCGGTGGCTTCGGCAGCGGCTTGCATCGCCTCACCGCGGGCCTTCACCACCCGCAGGGCGTCATCGAATCCGATCATGCCGGCAAACACGAGGGCGGTGTACTCGCCCAGGCTGAGGCCGGCGGTGGCAGTCACGCCGTCGAGCAACTCTGGCTGAGTTGTTTTGAGTTGTTCGAGGGCGGCGAGGCTGGCGACGAAGATGGCCGGCTGGCTGACATCGGTGGCGTTCAGGCGGTCGGCCGGGCCTTCAACGCAGACGCTGAGCAGGTCGTACCCGAGCACCGCGGACGCGCGGTCGAAGAGTGCCTTGGCGGCGGGCAGGGCGGCACACAGGTCGCGGCCCATGCCGACGGTCTGGGCACCCTGGCCGGGGAAAAGGAAGGCAGTGGACATGAGTGGGTGGGGCGAAGTGGTGAGCCGAACAGTGATCGAGTCTGAGCCGGCGGCTCACGCCGCTCGGCTCGCCGGGATGGTTGGGCTATTCGTCGTCGGCCACCGCCGGCATGGCGGCCAGTTCCTCGACGATCTTCTCGTTCAGCTTCACGCGGGCTTCTTGGGCAGCCGCGCCGAGGGCGTTGGCAATCGCCCGGTCGTCGGAGGAGCCGTGGCAGATGATGCAGCAGCCATCGACGCCGAGCAGGGGCGCTCCGCCGGTGCTGCTGTGGTGGAACTTATCCACCAGTTTGGCCAGGAGTTTCGCCCCGAGTTCTTTCTCTGCCTGCAACTGGCCGATGACCGCCTGCCCAACCAGCTTGACCATGAACTCAAACTGCCCTTCGGCGTGCTTGAGGATCACGTTGCCGGTGAACCCGTCGGTCACGATCACATCAACGCGGCCGTTGTGGACGTCGCGGCCTTCCACGTTGCCGATGAAGCAATCGGAGAGCGGCGACTTGCGGAACAGATCGAACGCCGTCTGGACGAGGTCGTGCCCCTTGCCTTCTTCCTCACCAACGTTCATCAGCCCGATGCGGGGCTTATCCACGCCGAGCATGTGCTTGGCGAACACTGCCCCCATCACGCCGTAGTGCAGCAGGTGGCCCGGCTTGGGGTGAACGTTCGCCCCAACGTCGAGGATCACACACTTTCCGCCGGTGACGGTCGGCAGCACCGTGGCAATGCCGGGCTTGCGGATGCCCTTCAGGAACTTGCGGGTGAACACCCCGGCACCGACGACCGCCCCCGTGTTGCCGGCCGACACCAGCCCATCCACTTTCTTGGTGGCGAGCAGTTGCCAGCAGCGGGCGATAGAGTTGTCGGGTTTCTTGCGGAGAGCATCGACCGGCTTCTCGTTCATCCCCACCACTTCGGAGGCGTGAAACACCTCCAGGCGGTCGGCCGGGTGCGGAATCGCCGCGAGAATAGGGTCGAGTGGGGCTTTATCGCCCACCAGAACGACGGAAAGATCCGGGGCAGCAGTGAGTGCAGCGACCGCCCCGGCCACGTTCGGCTTCGGGCCGTGGTCGCCACCCATCGCGTCGAGGGCGATCCGCATGGGGTTTACTTCCCTTCGGTGGCTTCGTCCTGGATGACGATGGCGGTGCGGCCCTGGTAGTGCCCGCACTGGCCGCATACCCGGTGTGGCAGCACCGGTTCATTGCACTGCGGGCAGTACTGCACCTGCTTCGGGATCACGAAGTGGTGGCTGCGGCGGTGGCCCTGCTTGGACTTCGACGTGCGACGCTTCGGAACAGCCATGACCGCCTCAAACTCTGCGGGGGTGCGGGCAAACGTAAGACAGCCATCATAGGGGCGAGTGCCGGGCTGTCAACGGTGGGCCGTGGTCGGCCGATTGAACAACCGATCCGTTACAGGCGGGGAGGAGAAGTCGGGGGCCGTGGGTCCATCGACCGAACCACCCAACGCCCCCGGCGACCGGGAGTCGGTGGTGATTGGTCCATTCTTGACGGGTGGCGGGTTTACTTGCCCACGAACGTGTTCACCCGCGCGGCATAGTCTTCTCGCACCGGGGTGAACACATCGAGAGCCACCGCCGGGCCGTCGAACGCCACGACGGAATGCGGAACATCCGGCGGGATCAGGTACAGGTCGCCAGGGCCGCACTCCTTCGTTTCGCCGCCGATGGTGAACCGCAATTTCCCGCTCACCACCATGCCGCCTTGCTCGTGCGGGTGGTGGTGCAACGGCACCACGGCACCGGCATCGAGTTCGACGTACGCGAGCATCAGGTTCGGCCCGTGGAACGGCCACAAACGCACACCGGGGGCGAGGTCGAGCGGGGGAACGGACGTGCGGTCGATGAACGGCATGGCGGTACCGAGCGGGGAGGGGGGAGAGCGGCGAAACCCGGCCATCATACTGGTGGGTAGTCATCCTACCGGATCGCCCCTGCCCCTCCCGGTGGGCTGGGTTGGCCCACCCGCCGCCCCTGGGCCTTTCCGCAGTTGCTCTGTTGCAATTTTCCGACAGGCACTACAATCTCCGGATCGTTTTTCCCGACGCTGCGGGTCGTGTCGATCCGCCGGGAGGCGTTTACCAACCACCGCGGACCGTCCGATCATTGGATCGGGTGCGCCGCACCACGGATCGGGCCGAGGCCCACAACACACCCCCACATGGTCAACCGCAACCTTCTCCGCCAGTTCGAAACGCAGAACGACGACGACATCCTGCACAACATCTTCAAGAACGACCTTGAGGGCTGGCTGCCCGACGTCGAGACGGTGTACGAAGCCAACAAGATCGTCCACGGCAAGGTGCTGGAAATCCGCGGCGACATGGTCGTCATCGACATCGGCTACAAGAGCGAAGGGCTGGTGTCGCTCGACGAATGGCGCGACGAAGCCGGCATCGCCTCCGCCCCGAAGGTGGGCGAGACGGTCGAAGTACTGCTCGAAACGCTGGAAGGGGAAGACGGCAGCATCGCCCTGAGCTACCGCAAGGCGAAGCGGCAGAAGGAGTGGGAAGCAGTCCTGGCCAAGCACAAGGAAGGGGACGTGGTTGGCGGGCAGGTGCTCAAGAAGATCAAGGGCGGCCTGCTGGTGAACATCGGGGTGAACGTGTTCCTGCCGGCCAGCCAGGTAGACATCCGCCGCCCGCAGAACATCGACGAGTACATCGGCCAAAACATCGAGTGCCTGATCCTCAAGATCGACACCGAACGGCGGAACATCGTTGTCAGCCGCCGCAAGCTCATCGAGGTCCGCCGCGAGAAGCAGCGCGAAACCCTGATGCAGCAACTCGAAGTGGGCCAGATCCGCAAGGGGATCGTCAAGAACATCGCCGACTTCGGCGCGTTCGTCGACCTCGGCGGCATCGACGGCCTGCTGCACATCACCGACATGGGCTGGAACCGCATCACCAACCCGCACGACGTGGTGAAGCTGAACCAGGAACTCGAAGTCTACATCCTGCACATCGACCGCGAGAAGAACAAAATCGCGCTGTCGCTGAAGCACAAGACTCCGTCGCCGTGGCAGAACATCGACGCCAAGTACCCGATCAGCACTCGCCACCAGGGCGAGGTGGTCAACATCATGCCGTACGGGGCGTTCGTGAAGCTCGAACCGGGCATCGAGGGGCTGGTCCACATCTCCGAGATGAGCTGGATCAAGCGGATCGCCGACCCGAAGGAGATCGTGCAGATCGGCGACAAGGTTGAGGTTCAGGTGCTGAACATCAACCACGAGAAGAAGGAAATCTCGCTCGGCATGAAGCAGTGCCAGAGCAACCCGTGGGGCGAGGTGGCGAAGAAGTACCCGCCGGGCACGGTCATCAGCGGCGTGGTGCGGAACCTCACCAACTACGGCGCGTTCATCGAGATCGAAGAGGGCATCGACGGCCTGCTGCACGTCTCCGACATGAGCTACGTGCGCAAAGTCTCGAACCCGTCGGAAGTGGTGCAAAAGGGCCAGAAGCTCACCTGCGTCGTGCTCACGGTCGACCAAGAGCGCAAGCGCGTGGCGCTGGGCCTGAAGCAGATGGGCAACGACCCGTGGGAGACCGACATCCCGGCGCGGTTCCTGCCCGGTCAGAAGACCCGCGGCAAGGTCACGAAGCTCACCAACTTCGGCGTGTTCGTGGAGTTGGAGCCGAACCTCGAAGGGCTGCTCCACATCTCCGAACTCTCCGACGACAAGATCGAGTCGCCGGAAGAGGTGGTCAAGGTGGGCGACGAGGTGGACGTGAAAGTGCTCCGCGTGGACGCGAAGGACCGCAAGATCGGCCTGAGCATGCGGAACGTGGACGACGCGACGGTGCCGGACGACATCCCGGACCTGCCGATCGAGGGCCCG
This sequence comes from Fimbriiglobus sp., assembly GCA_025459365.1. Classification (GTDB taxonomy): domain Bacteria; phylum Planctomycetota; class Planctomycetia; order Gemmatales; family Gemmataceae; genus JALHQU01. The sequence continues at coordinate 1,744 of JALOQR010000177.1, read as the reverse complement.
GACGCGGAGAAGGCGATGGAGGCCGCGAAGGCCGCCCGCGAGAGCCGAGCCGCGAAGGACAAAGAGGGGCTCCGCGGCGGGACCGGTGCGGCCGGCCCGCTGTTCCAACTGCCCGGCGATAAGAAGGAGTAACGGCGGTTCTTGCGGGAACCGAATCCGTGCGCGCGGCCCCGGCGAACAACGCCGGGGCCGCGGGCGTTTTCGCCCCGGCAGGAGGGCACGCGCGCCCGAACGGTCGGCACGCGCCCGGTTTCAGTTCAGTCGCCCGCGGGGCTCGCAAAAGTCTCTTGACTTTCTCGAAACTAACAGTGCCATTCGTGTTCAAAACTGGGAGAGTGGTGAGGGTCGCGCGGGCGCACCGCGGGGCGCTTTCGAGCGAAGGGCGGCGGTTCCGTTGAACCGTAACGGCTCCTCGGGATATGGTGCTCCTTCGCCCCGAGCGGAGCGGTGGGGGTCCGAACGGGACGAACGGAGCGCCCGCACCGAGCGTGCCGGTTCCGCCTCTCGAACCGGCGGCGCGCGTCGTGCGGCCGGCACCGCCCTGCCCCCCGCCCGGACCTCACGAATTCGCTTGGACTTCGTTGAGGCTGTGTGGGCAACGGTCGATACGTCCCTGCCGGTTCGTTCGGCTGTGCTCGCCGCCGAACCACTCGCGCCCGCTGCCGGAACTTGACTGCTAGGAAGCCGTACATGTCGCGACTCCGCCGCTACCGCCCGGACGTGGTCCAGTCCCCGCTGGAAACGTACCTGCGCGAGATCAACGAGACCGCACTGCTCACGGCCGACCAAGAGAAGGAGTTGGCCCGCGCCATTGAGGGCGGAAGTACCGAGGCCCGCGAGCGCATGGTGCGTGCCAACCTGCGGCTCGTGGTTAACATCGCCCGCGGCTACACCGGCAAGGGGTTGGCCCTCCAAGACCTCATCGAAGAGGGCAACCTCGGCCTGCTGCGGGCCGTCGAGGGTTTCGACCCCGGCATGAACACGCGGTTCAGCACCTACGCCAGTTACTGGATCAAGCAGAGCATCAAGCGGGCGCTGGTGAACACCGCGAAGACCATTCGCATCCCCGCGTACATGGTCGAACTGCTCGCCAAGTGGCGGCGCGCGACCAACAAGTTGAGCGACGAACTGGGCCGCCCGCCGACGCACGAAGAGGTCGCCAAGTTCCTCGACCTGCCGAAGAAGAAGCTGAGCATCATCAAGAAGGCGATCCGCGTGTACAACGCGGCCCCGCAGACCGATCAGGGCGGCGATCAGGGCTGGAGCATCGAAGAGATGCTCATGGACAATCGCGCCAAAACGCCGGACACAGAGATGGTGGAATCGGACGACTTGAAGCACGTCCTGATTCTGCTGGAAAAGATGGACCAGCGCGAGGCCACGGTGCTGCGGATGCGGTTCGGGCTGAACAGCGAGGAGCCGAAGACGCTCAAGGAAATCGGCGAGTGCCTCGGCCTCACCCGCGAGCGGGTGCGCCAGATCGAAAGCGAAGCGCTCTCCAAACTGAGCGAAGACCTGTGCGGCGACTGACCCCGGCCGCGCGCGCGGAGCGACGCGCACGGCTTGCCCACTTTCCCACCGCCCTTCCCCAACCGCGCCGCTTCGCCTGAACCCCCGCCCCGCGCGCCGCCGATTCGTGCGGCATGCGCGGGACGTTCTTACTCTGCGGCTCGCTCGTCGCGCTCAGCGCGTGCGAATCGGTGCGGCCCGCGCCGCCGATACCCGCACCGCGGGCCGCGGCGAG